>JALHRK010000013.1:0-17449 GCA_022841505.1 Saprospiraceae bacterium
TAACCATGCAAAACCTGTTCCATGACGGCGGCTTCTCGAATATGGGGATGAGTCCGGCATTGATTGAAGTGCAAGAGTAGTTGTGATAGTTATTGTTTTCTAAAATGAAGTTGGCAGTTGGCAGGGGATTTCATCTAAAATGAAATTCCCTGCCAACTGCGTCCTGAAAAACTGCCAACTGTATCCATTCCTGCCAACTACTGCCTGCCAACTACTCTAAACCCTTCCTCCACCGTTTTTCCTCTTGCCACTAACCCTGGGTGGCGGTTTTCCGGCACACAGGGAGGTTTGACCCCCCGGCAGAAGTGATCAGGCGGAACCATTACCTCGATTTGGTTGAGGTATTGCTTAGAAAAAGTTGCTTCATAATGTGCGGAAACAGGGTGGAGCCAGTGCTTTTGTAACTCGAACGCCTGGATTTTTGGGAAAAGGACTTTCGATTCTGTATCGCCGATCCAAAGTTTGCCAGCATCACGTGCCTCATAAATGGAAGAAGCGGTACTACGCAACAAGGAAAGGGCGATGAGCACTGCTAAGCCGGTCGCCAGCCATTTTTGTCTGCTTTTGATCAATGTTTCGAAGCTGATGAAAACCGTGGTGCACATAAAAACCAGGATCCAGGGCCAGCCGAATCGAAGCGCGGGGAGTTTCCAGAACCAGAACAGGATCGCAATAAAAACCAGGAGCGCAAGGAACTGCAACTGTGATTGAGCAGGTTTCTTTTTAATTAAAAGCCACCTCGCCCATAAGATCAAAGAAAAAGCCATTCCCACAAAAAACACCTTTCCAATCATTTGCTTCCAGTTGAACTGAAACCAGTTTGGAAGCCAATCCTGGAGCACAGGTTGAGCAGTTTCGTATTGATTAAAAAGCCTCGTGTTTTCTGTTTTGGCGTATTCGCTCACATAGCTGTAAACCCCCTGCGCAAGATCCGATGGGACTTTCCAATCTACATCAAAAAGATCAAGAAAATAAATCGGGTAGACGGTGAATCCTGAAATGTAGTAATTCCGGGCGACCCAGGACAAAAAAACGATGCTCCCAAATGTCAGTGCAATCCCGAGCACCCGCCACTGTTTTTTTTGTGCCAATTCATAAACAAGCCAACCGGCAATAGGCGCCATCAATACTGCGGAAAATTTGTTGGTGACCAAAAAACAGAAAAACAGCAGACTCCAGACAGTTTGCCAATCGGGGTGACCAAACCGCTCCTGTTCAATTTGCCGAACGATGAAAATCAAAAAATACAGGACGCCGTAGATGTTAAAAAAATCGGCATCCATAGACGTAAGGTAGGCCCGAAACAAAAACACCAGCGCCGTGGCCTGGATGATGCCCGACAAGACCTGTTCTTTTTTGCCGCGCAGCAGCGGTAAAAAGCCCGACACAAATGCCCCTCCGATCAAAATAAAAAGGAAACTGTTCAGGTCGTATAACCCATCTTCGTACAGCCAGGATACTCCGAACAACGCATTCGTCATGTAAATGGCTGGGTTGAAACCCAGCCGGTCTTCAATATTGGCAATACCAGGCACAACGGGGTAATTTTCGATCCAGCGAATCAGGGGCAGGTGGTAAGCGGCTTCGTCGTCTATGGCCGACGGGCCGATGGTTTTGAGCAAGGCTATGGCGAACAACAGTAAATAACCAACAATAGCTAACCGATTGGTGCGCACGGCGAAAAATGCCAATTGCTTTTTTAGATAAATTACCCAGGAATGGCGGTTCAGATAAATCAATAACGGAACACTGGCTGTAACGACCAGGCATACTTCTTTTCCAATAGGAACCCATAAAGAGAGGAGATTGCACAACGTTGTCAGGCTCATTAAACCCACCAGAACGGTGGTGGCCAGGCTGGCTTCGGGTGCTGAGTGATCCGTCCAGCGGCGCAACAGCCGGTATGCCGCGAAGCCCCAGGCGCTGGAAACTACAAGGATGAAGAGCCAGTTGGCGATTACAATCAGCATGGTTTTTTTATTAGTAATTCCATTATCCAGGCATAAATCCCGCGATTCCAACGCCTGAAAAAAGCCACATACAAGGTTAAAAATAAAAAAATGCCGGCAAGGTGCAAAGCGCCAAAAGGCTGGCCATACATCACCAGCAGCGGTATGGCAGCTCCTCCGCACAACAGCGCCGGACGAAACACGGTTTTTTGAAAATCGCGGGCGGTGAAGCCGAGTTGTTCGGGCAAAATTATAATAAATACCACACCGCACAGCAATCCCTGAACTGCTGCCAGTGCGCCCGCCGCAAAAACGAGCGACTGCCCGGCCACGACCGTCAACGCGATGATGGTTGCCAGTCCGAGGGCCATGCCGGCGCGCTGCCAGAGGTGAATTTTTCCTTTGACTAACAAAAGGCTGTCCACCGGATTGAGCTGTGTGGCTACCATTGCCGAAAGGCAAAGCCATTGAAAAACAGGGGTATAAGCTGTCCACGTATTTCCAAAAACAAACTGCACAACTGTTTCAGCCAACAGGATTGCAAGGGTATAAGCGGGGAAAATCAGGGAATTCAGGCCGTTGAGTACTCCCAGATAGGCTTTTCGCAAATAAAGCGGTTTCGATTGCAGTTTTGACCACAAGGGGAAAGCAACCTGCTCGGCTGCCCCCGCGACCAAAACGGCCGGTCGAAAAACAATGCGGCGAAAGGTGTCGTAAACCCCAAGGGCTTCAACGCCCCAGAATTTGCCGATGAGCAAGGTATCCAACTGGCCGACAAAATGCGTCGTCAGTCGTTCTCCAATATGACTGAAACCACTTTTGAACCAGGGGGCTGCTTCCTTAGAATGCCATTGGGCCAAAGGCTGAAACAAAGGAATGCCCGCAACGATCAGCAGGAAACTCTCCGTCAACTGGCGCATCAGGTAACCCAAAATCAACGCCCAGGCGCCCCAGCCGGTCCACGCAAATCCGGCACTGGCAATAAAAGCAACCGTTGCGCCGCTGATTTCAATTCGGCTCAGCGAATGGAAGCGGAAATTTTTTAGCAACAAGGCCTTATATTGCACACTGAATCCCCCGGCAAAAAGGGTTGCGGCATAAACCGCTGTGAGCAACGCCAGCCGGGATTCACCGTAAAAATGGGCGAATCCCCAGCCTCCCAAGGCTACGATGCCCCAAAGCGCTGCGCCCTGAAGGAGGTTGAACCAGTACAGGGTGGAAAGGGCACGGTGCGGGGTTTGCGGTTGCTGCACGATGGCTGCATTGATGCCGCCCTCCTGAAGGTGAGCCGCCAAACTGACCCAAACCCCACTCAATGCGGCAAGGGCCAACTCGCTTTTAGGAACGAGACGCGCAAGCAGAATGACCTGCCCCAAGCCAAGTGCGGTGGCAAACAGCGCCGCCGAAAATGAACGGCGGGTTGCGGAATGGAGGGAATTTGACGACATTTGGTAGTTGACTGAAGAATGAACCACAACAAGCACAAATATATCGAATTCTGTAAGGAACAGGCGCTCCCCTTGCACATGCAACCCTGGTGGCTCGAAGCGGTATGCGTCCGGGGGCAATGGGAGGTGGCTTTGTCCTTCGATGGAGAAGGGAACATCAACGGCGCACTACCTTATTATCTGACGCGTTCAAAATGGCTGCGGAGTATCCGTATGCCGCCGTTTAGTGATTATGCAGGCATCTGGATGCAATTGCCCAAAGCGCCGGGAATGAAGCTGGAACGCCGCTACGACATTGAAACACGCATCATCAGGGATCTTTGTGCGCAGTTGCCCAAAGTCGCTTTCTACGACCAGTCTTTTTACCCTGAATTTGAAAATTGGCTCCCCTTTTATTGGCAAGGTTACCGGCAAACGACGCTTTATACTTATGTTTTGAAGCCAGGTACTTCTCCTGAAGCCCTGTATGCAGGCCTTCGGGGACCTTTAAAAACAGATTTGCGCAAAGCAGAACGAAGTGTGGAAATCTTGCATTCAGATTCGCCGGAAGATTTTTATCAAGTGTACAAACGTTCTTTTCTTCGGCAAAATCTGGCGCCTCAGTATGGCCTTGAGGCCCTGAAAAACCTGGATACGGCAGCAACTGCACACCAATGCCGGCGCATTTATTTGGCCCGAGACTGCACCAATGGAGTAGTCCATGCCGGAATTTACGTCGTGTGGGATGATCAACAAGCTTATTTATTGCTCAGTGGCGCTGACCCGGAGTTGCGCACCAGCGGCGCCTTGTTTTTATTGCAATGGCAAGCCATACAGGATTTTACAGCGGCAGGCCTTCGGTTTGACTTTTGCGGAAGCGTGCTGCCCAATATAGAAAATGCTTTCCGGGCTTTTGGCGGGGAACGCCGGGCTCATTTCCGGATTTACAAAGCGGGCAACCGTTTCTGGCGGCTAATGGCCGTTTTATTGAATAAAGATTATTGAAACGGATGCAGCCCACTTCATTAAATACCGAAAAACTGGACCATGCAACCAATGCGGCACTGCAATGGCTGAAACGCAGTATTGAGGTGAATGGTGGCGCAGGGGCTTCGGCCTACCGGCACCTGTGGCGGGGCTGGGCGCCACCTTATCCCGAAACTACCGGCTACCTGATCGAAACGCTGTTTGATTACCACCATAGCCGGCAAGATGAATCGTTGAAACAGCTTGCGATTTCCTGCGCCGACTGGTTGTTGGAATTGCAACAGGCAGACGGCGCATTCCCGGGTGGGGTAGGAGTAGAGGGCGCGCCCATCGTATTTGATACCGGACAAATTCTTTTTGGATTGACAAGGGCTTATGTTGAAACCAGCAATCCAAAATACCTTCAAGCGGTGGAAAAAGCGGTAAACTGGCTTTTGTCGCTTTGGGAAAAAGACGGGTGCTGGGAGCAGCATGCTTATGTGCCCGGATGCGAACCGAGTTATTATACCCGCGTCATTTGGGCGGTTTTGTACGCGAATCAGTACCTCCATTCAGATCCGGCAAAACAATCCATGCAGGCTGCCTTAGCGTATTACGCCGCCAGGATTACGCCTGTGCAAAGTGTACGCGACTGGGGTTTCAAACCCGGCGAACCTGCTTTTACCCATACAATAGCGTATACTTTACAGGGTTTTTTAGAAGCTGCAATTTTGCTGGAAGATTCCAACTTCATGGCGTTGTCGAAAGCATTGGCTGACCAATTGCTGAAAATCCGAGGCACGGCAGGGCGCTTAGCGGGCACTTACGACGAAGATTGGAAAGGCAACTACGGATTTGTTTGCCTTACCGGCAATGCGCAATGCAGCATCATTTTCAGCCGACTTTTTGAAATAACCGGGGAAGGAATTTACCGCGAAGAGGCCTTATGGTTGTTAGAAAGTGTGGTGAAAAAGCAATGCAGAAACGGCGCTGTGGCAGGCTCTTCGCCGCTTTGGGGGGCTTACCTGCCTTTTCGCTACCCAAACTGGGCGCTAAAATTTTTGTTGGACGCAATTACGTTGGTTTCACGCCGCTTATGAGGTAAGCCCTGAGCTGTTACAGGTTTTTTTTAATCAGTACATTATAAAGCCAATATTTCATACACATGTTGCGTTCAAAGGCAAAATAACCAAACCAATGAAACCATTTGTCGTCTTCCCCCTCTTGATCCTCAGTTTCCTCATTCAGGTCAGCGCTCAGCCTTCCATTGATTTTTCCAGCTTGCAATTTCACAGCACTTTTGAACGCGAAGCCTTTGCTAATGTAAGTAAATCCGGGTCAGATTCGGCTGCTTATGAGGCTTTGTTACTGGCGGTCAATTCTGAAAGCAATATTGCAGTGCTTCAAAACGCCAGGAAAGTGATCGCAGATCTGGTTGCTCAGATTGAGCGCCGGAAGATTGCCGGCATGAATTTTAAAAAAGCAAGCAAAATCATTTTCACGGTCGTACACGACCAGCTTTTGAAACGATACGATCTTCACGCTCAATTTGCGGACTTGTTTAATGGCGGCATCTATAATTGTGCAACGGCTTCCGCGTTGTTCGCGATCCTGTTAGAACATTTCAACCTGCCTTATGCCATCATTGAGATGCCAGAACATGTCAACATCCTTGTGGATCCCGGACATGAAAATATTGTTTTGGAGAGCACCGATCCACAGATGGGGCTGAAGACACTCAATAAGAAAGAAATTGTAAACGCACTTGTTCAAGCAAAAATGGTGGCTGAGGCCGAGGTAGCGGGCAAATCACCCGACGAAGTATACGATCTTTATTTTCAGGAATCTGAACGCCAGATTAGCCTCCCCCAGTTGGCAGGCGTTCTGTACTACAATGCGTCCTTATCCAAATACGAAGTGGAGCAGGATGAGCTTGCACTTGCACTGATCGAAAAATCGTTATGGCTTCATCCAACGAAGCCCAGGGAGCAGTTCCAACGATTGCTTTTGTTGCATTTAACAGCCAAAGCTAATTATGAAAACCCGGAAAGTTTTAAACCGCATTTCGCTTTACTGAGGTATGAAAATGAAATAAACCGGGAGGAGATTTTCCAGATTTTGAACTGGTCGCTTCAGGAAATTGCCAGAAAATATCTCATAGAAACCGCTAATCCAGAGAAATACCAGGCGTTTTATGACTACTTTTTGAAAAGCCTAGACAAGGAAGATGACTTATCTAAGGAAATTATGTATACCCATCATTACAAAAAAGCGCATTATTGGGATTTGCGTTTCGACATGAAGCAGTCCTTTGCCCATTGCGACAGCGCGTATCTATTGAAACCGGACAATCTGGACCTTCAGTATAACATCTCCCGTTTGGTATTCCGCTCCCTTAACAACCTAATCCAGCAAAAGGATAAATTCAAAACGAACCTTGAATCCTACACGACAAAGTATCCTTTCATTTTGAATAATCCTGACATTCAATTAATTTGTTTGTTTCAAATAAGTTCTGAAGTGTATGATCATTTTGAAGACAACAATGAAGTGAAAGGGTTTGAAACCTTCCGCAAGATGGAGCAATCCATAGAGGCGATTGTTGAACGGAATTTGTATTTTGATTTAGCTATTGGCAATGCTTACGGTTCAATTTCGTCCTATTATGTTCGCAGTGGAGACTATCAAAAAGCCCAGGAGTGGCTCGAAAAAGGTTTTGTATTGGCCCCCGAAAGTGAAGAACTTAAGCGAAAACAGGAGGCTATGGATGAATATTTCGATTATCAGGAGTTATTAAAAAAAACTAAAAGCAGCAATAAGAAAAATTAATCGCACTGGCTTTCCGTGCACAGTGCAAATATGAAATAACCCATGGCACGATTTTGAAAACAAGGTAAGGATTTTCAAGGATTCGGCATTGGTACGCAACCCTGCGCGTTATTTTCCGTAGAAGGGAGATATGCCGAAAAATGGCAATGTATCAAATCTGCGCGAATCATGGCAAAAATACTCATCGTTGACGACGAGAGCAGCATCCGGCGTACCCTGCGGGAAATCCTCGAATTTGAAAAGTATGAAGTTTCGGAGGCTGGCGACGGCCTGGATGCTTTGGCGAAAGTGAAACAGGGTGGTTTCGACCTCATCCTCTTGGACATCAAGATGCCGAAAATGGATGGGATGGAGGCCCTGGAACGCATTCGCGAAACGGCTCCGGACGCGCAAATTATCATGATCTCCGGGCATGCGACCATTGACACCGCTGTTGAGGCCGTGAAGCGCGGCGCGTTTGACTTCATATCCAAACCACTCGACCTCAATCGCCTGCTCATCACCTTGCGCAATGCCCTCGACCGATCCAGTTTAGTGGTGGAAACCAAAGCGCTTCGGCGAAAGGTCTCCCAGGCAAAAGTGCAGGAAATCATCGGTGAATCAGAAGGCATCCGGATGGTGAAAACGACCATTGAACGCATTGCGCCCACCGACGCCCGGGTGCTGGTGCTGGGCGGGAACGGCTCCGGTAAGGAGCTGGTGGCCCGCTGGATCCACGAAAAAAGCGCGCGTACTGCCGGCCCGATTGTTGAGGTCAACTGTGCAGCTATTCCATCGGAATTAATTGAAAGCGAGCTGTTTGGACACGAAAAAGGCTCGTTTACCTCCGCGATAAAACAACGCATCGGCAAGTTTGAACAGGCGCATGGCGGCACGCTTTTTTTGGATGAAATTGGCGACATGAGCTTTAGCGCGCAGGCGAAAGTTTTGCGCGCATTGCAGGAAAGCAGGATTACCAGAGTGGGTGGAGAAAAAGAAATTTCCGTAGACGTGCGCGTCATTGCAGCCACCAATAAAGACCTGAGAAAAGAAATTCAGGCCGGTCGTTTTCGGGAAGATTTGTACCACCGCCTTGCGGTCATTGTGGTGCAGGTGCCTTCGCTGAACGAACGCCGGGCCGATATTCCATTGCTCATCCGGCATTTCAACGAGCAAATTTGTGCAGAATACGGCATTGCGCCCAAGCGCTTTGAACCCCAGGCGATAACCGCCCTCCAGGAACTGAACTGGACCGGCAATATCCGGGAATTGCGGAATGTCGTGGAGCGCCTCCTCATCCTGAGTCAGGAACGCGTTGTGCTGAGTGATGTCCAGCGGTATGTTTATACGGATGATTTGGTTACTTCCTGAAAAGAAATAGGCAAGGTTGCAAAGGGCAAGTTTGAAAGAGGCAAATTTGCAAGTAGGCAAGAAGTTAGCAAATTTAAGTATCCTAATTTGCCTCTTGCCAATTCGCCTACTTGCCCTTTGCAAATTTGCCCTTTGCCTACTTGCCACTTTTCAACTAAGGATTCCCCTTAGTCTCTTCCCCAGTTTCATCCTTCCCGGCCATTTTAGCCGTTTCCATTTTTTCCAGGAGCAAATCGCGAACTTTCGAGAATTCCGGCATAACTGCCTTGGGCAGCGGCTCAGGATTCGGGAGGTTCAGCCTCAGGTGGTTGACCTGCTTGCCACCTTTCCAGAACCGGAAACAAACGTGCGGGCCGGTTGCCAATCCTGTTGAGCCAACGTAGCCAATGATTTGGCCTTGCTGGACGCGCGCGCCGGAGCGAATCCCTTTGGCAAAGCCACGCATGTGCAGGTATTGGGTTTCGTAGGCACCGGCGTGCTTGATTTTAACAAAATTGCCATTGCCGCTCGTATACGAAGCCTGGCTGACCGTGCCATCACCCACTGCCATAATCGGAGTGCCGTGTGGTGCAGCATAGTCCGTACCGTAATGCGGCCTGCGATATTTCAGGATCGGGTGGAGGCGGTTCAGGTTGTAGTAGGAAGAAATACGGGAATATTTGAGTGGCGCCTTCAAAAATGCAGACTTCATCGGGCGGCCTTCCTGGTCGTAATAACCTCTGTGCTGTCCGTTGTCGAAGTAAATGGCGTAGTATTCTTTCTTATCGCTTTTGTAGTAGGCGGCTAACACTTTGCCGATGCCGGCAGGTTTGCCTTCCACGAAATCTTCTTCGTAGACTAATTTAAATTCATCGCCTTTCTGCAAGTGGTGGAAGTCAACCGACCATTGCAGGGCGTCTTCCATCTTATCGGTCAGTTCATAGCTGAAACCGGTATTGGTCATCGCCTGCCACAACGACGATTCGATGACGCCGGAAGCCGCGTTGACCGAACGCGAAGTTTCGCGTTTGATGCGCTCCACTTTCTGGTCACCGTCTAAGTGAAAAATGACGTATTCGTAAACATTGGGCTCATAGATGAAATGAACGCCTTTGCCATTTTTTGAAAAGATGGTGAAAGGGTGGCCTGCGCGGATATTGGTTACGTTAAAAACGCCTTTGGCATTGCGGGCAATCCGATCAACAGAAACATAATCAATCTGATGGGGGCGCAGCAAGTCGGCAAGCACCTGGCCCGATTTAATTTTGCCGTCAAAAACCTCAAACGTATCAATTGCAAAGCCGTAGCGCATCGTCGGCTGCTTGATCGGAAATGAACCGAGTTCCACTTTTTTCTCGGCGTCTGCCACAGAAGCGCCAAGGTTGTCTGTCAAATTTGGAAAGAAATAGAGTGAAGCGCCAAGGAGTAAGGTAATGCTACCTGCAACGATGCCTAAGGTCAGGCCGTGTTTTTTGGCCTGAGCGCCCTGATTGTCTGTTAACCCCACGATTTTTGATTTTAATGTTTTGAAATACAGGCAGTTTCGCAGGTGTTGAGAACAGGAAAGCAAGATGAAAGTTATTTAAGCCGTCTTGCTTTCCTGTTTGAACATATAGTGTTGGAAAGTGTGTGTCGTGTTCTTTTTGCGATTAGATTGCGTCGGCTGCCCGTTATTTTGTTTTTGTGTGTTTACAAAATGTAACCCTTGCCCGGACGCACTTTTTCCTCATTTTCTTCCCCTTTTTTTCTAAAGTGCAAAACCGGGTACGCGCAAATATAGAACAAGCTGACTCTACTTACCTAAAGATTTATGTTAAAACTGGTTTAGAAACTGAAAGTCATTCCTAAGCTCGGCAAAATTGGCAATTGGTTCACCCGATTGTTGCTGACCCGATCCACGTAAAATACATTTTCCCGGTTGTATGCATTCGTCACACTGGCCAAGACTTCCAGCTTTGCGTATTCGCCAAAAAAGAAGGTGCGTTTGATCGAAGCATCTAAGCGGTGGTAGTAAGAAAGCCGGCCATCATTGCGTTCAGCCGACAACAAGGTTCCCAGCCCGAAATTGCCAGTCAGGACATTGGTCAGGATCAGGTCTTCAAACGAATTATCCTGGTAGAAGCCCTGCGTGCGGGTGAACGGGAAGCCCGAACCCATGTTCCAGCGCAAACTGGCCTCCCAGGCGTTCTTTTTGCCAAAAGTGTAGGTGCCCAGCGCGTTGATGTTGTGCCGGCGGTCAAACACAGTCGGGTAAATCTGCTCACCGTCGTCGCGGTTGACGTAGCCCAAAGAGTAGGTCAGCCAGAGATAGGTCTTTTTGCTTTCGTAGCGCATTGAAAAATCCACTCCGTAGGCGTTGCCGGTTTCGGTTACGAAGTCCGGATCGCTGCCCGTGCGCTTGTTGCGGTTAATGGAAATCAACTGGGTGAAGTTCTTGTAGTACGGCTCAATGTTCAGTTCCAGCGTTTTGCTGAGGTCTACTTCCACCCCGGCTACGGCGTGGGTAGATTTCTGCAACCGCGTGTCCGTTGGCGTGCGGGTTCCCGGCTCGTAAAGGGTTTCTTCCGGTCCGGCGAGGAAGCCGACGAAAAAGTTGACCACGTCCAACTCGTTGACTGTGCTGATGAGGTTTTGGGAATAAAAACCACCGGCCGCTTTAAGCCGGAGGAAGTCGGTGATATTGTATTTGAGGCCAACCCGGGGCTCAAAAGACATCGCAGATTGCGACGCGTAGTACTGCGCGCGAACGCCCGGTTCGATGATCAGGTTGCCCAATTTGTATTTGTATTTGAAATACCCGGCTACTTCGGTGGTGAAATCCTCTTGCTGGATCGTGGCGCCAAAAATATTCCGGAAAGTCAGGTCCGTATTGAAACCATTGAATTCAAAGCCATAGTTGATTTGGCTTTTATCCCCGAAATAGTTGAAGTTCAGGATCGCCGAATAGCTGCTGATGCGACTGCTGCGCGGCCCGCCGTCCGGTTCTTTCAAGCTGATATCGTAGTTGGAAAAAGAGAGTGAACCATCTATCACCACGTTGGAGTTGACGGGCACCAGCGTAAAACTGGAACCTAAGCCGGTGGTCGTCCAATTCAGGTCAGCCACCCCAACAAAGTTGAAACGGTCGGAGAAGTTGAAACCGAACAGGTTCAGTTTGCTGCCGTTGCCGCCAAGGAAAGAGACCTTGCCGTAGATGTCCGTATATTGATAAGGTAGTCCGAAATCGCCAAGGTTCGCAAGGCTGGTGTCGCCTGCTGCAAAAGAGAAAAAGGTGGTATCTGTGGCGTAAGGATAGAAAATTTTGGAGCTTTCATTCAGGTAAGAGTGCTTCGCGGTAACGAGGAAAGAAGCGCTGCTGCCCGTTTTTTCGTTGAAAGGCCGGATGGGGCCTTCCACTAAGGCTTTTGCCTGGAACGGACTGGCAGAAACCAACCCACTCAATCGTTTTTTGTTGCCTTCGCGGGTTTTGATGTCCACTACCGCTGAAACGCGACCGCCGTATTCGGCATTGAAGCCGCCGGTGAGTACGTCTACACTTCGGATGGTCTCCGTTTCAAAAACCGAAAAGAAGCCGATGGTGTGGAATGGATTGTAGATGGTCATGCCGTCGAGCAGGATCTTGTTTTGAACAGGCGATCCGCCCCGGATGTAGAGCTGCCCGCCCTGGTCGCCCGAAACGATGATGCCCGGCAGCACCGGCAGGTACTGTGCAATGTCCGATTCCCCCCCGGTGGAAGGCAAAGAGCGGATTTGCTTGGGCGTTACGGTTACTTTGGAAATCTGCACATCGGCGCGGGCCTGTTCGCGGCGCCCGGAAACGTTGACCGTGCCCAGCTGGATGGCGCTTTCCGTCAGCATGATGCGCTCGTACACAATCGCTCCGGCTTTCAGATTGACGGTGAGCGCTACGCTGTCGTAACCGATGTAAGAGGCGATGAGCTTGTAGGTTTTCGCAGGCACGTTGCCAAGGCTGAAAAATCCGTTTTCGTCGGTATTGGTACCATTGCTGGTTCCTTCGAGCCGAACATTGCCCAGGATGATGGGTTCGCCGGTTTTCTGATCGTATATATTGCCCCGGATGGTGCCGTTTTGTGCGAGGATGGCCCCTTGTGCGAGGCTTAACAACATGATAATGAATACAATTCTGTTCATCGAATAAGAGTCGTTTACAGTCAGGACTGATGAAAAAGAGCGGCAAAGATAAACGTATTTGCGCCATTGCCAAGCGGGGATTTTGTCGCATGGGTTTCATTGTGGAAGAAAGGGGATGGTTTAAAAGCGGTTACGGACCAGCATCTGTTGATAGTTTCTATTGCCAATTGTGATAAAAAGGTGCAAAAATTAACTATTTTGCCTTTGGATAAACCACTTCCCCTTTATGAACGAATACATCATCAACCTACCCGCTTTCCAACTCACCCAGCAGGATTTTTTCATTCGGCTGCTGGTGACCATCGGCATTGGTTTCTTGATCGGGCTGGAGCGGGAGCACGCCGCCATGACCAATAATGAAAAGAGCTTCGCGGGCATCCGCACCTTTGTTTTTGTGGTGCTGCTGGGGTTTATCGCCGCGCTGCTGTATTATTTGCTGGCGCCCTGGATTTATGGCGTTGTGTTCTTTGCGGCGGTTATCTTTATCGGTGTTTCATACTGGATCACCGCATCAAATGGCGACATCGGCGGCACCACCGAATTTTCGGCGCTCCTTGCTTTCTTTTTGGGCAGTCTGGCTTTTTTGGGGTTTGTTGAACTCAGCTTAGCCATTACGGTGATTGTTTTAGTGATGTTGTCGGCCAAACTGAAACTAAAGGCGATCATCGGAAAAATTACACAGGAAGAGCTGTACGACCTCATCCGCTTTGTCGTAGCGGCACTGCTGATCTTGCCCTTTCTGCCCGACAAGGCAATGGGCCCGTATCAGGTCATCAACCCGCGCGAAATTGGCTGGGTGGTGATCCTGACCTCCGGATTGGGTTTGCTGGGGTATTTGCTGATCAAGTTTTTGGGCGCAAGCAAGGGCATTTTGCTCACCGGCATTTTAGGCGGACTGGTTTCGAGCACCTTGATCACCTGGGTGTTTGCAAAAAGGAGCCGGGAAACGCCGGAAATTTCGGCCAACTACGCCACCGGTGTTTTAGCAGCCTCCACCATCATGGTGATCCGGGTAATGCTTTGGGTAACCATTTTTAACGGCGCACTGGCCAGGAGTTTATACCTGCCGCTTGGGATCATGCTGCTTGCTGCTGCCGGGATTACCCTGTACTTTTTTATGCGCCATAAAGACGGCAAAGGGAAGGATGGATCTGTTCCGTTGGGCAAACCACTCAATTTGCAGGGGGCTTTGATTTTCGGCCTGCTTTTCATGGTCGTCCTTGTCCTGATCAGCTACACCAATGCGTATTTTGGCGCCAGCGGCATTCTGGTTTCGAGCAGCCTGGCCGGCCTTGCCGACGTGGACGCGATTACCATCTCCATCTCAAAATTAGCGGGCGCCGCTGTTGAGCTTCAAACGGCGGGCACGGCGGTGTTGTTGGCCGCGATTTGCAATACCTTAGTTAAGTTCAGCATCGCGCTTTGGGCGGGCAGCCGGGAAATGCGGAGGTTTGTGTTGATTGGTTATGGGGTGATTTTTTTGGCGGGGCTGGTGGGAGTGGGGTTGGTGAATTGGGTTTAAAGCCTTCATCATGTTGCCCGTTCAGATACCTATTATTCCCGCTGGGCTATGTTTTTTTAGCTGTGAATCAGATATGTGCCACTTTTGACAACAAGGATTGAAAGTGCGTTTTGCCTGACTAAAAAGTTAGGTACTGTTTCAGCTAAAGCCATAGTTATGAAAAAAATATACCGGATAACAATTGTCTATTTTGCCCTTTTTTTTGTTTTGTTTTCTCCGACCATCCTTCATGCCCAATGCGAGGATCTTTCCGCCATGATTTTCGCTAATCCGGAAGGCCCTTATAACCTGTGCCCTGGAGAAGTGATTACCTTAACTGCTATCATATCCGGTGGAACGCCTCCTTACAATATCTTATGGTCGGGTGGTTCAACCGCAACAAGCATCGTCATTACCCCGCCTTTCCAGGGTGGCGTTGATTTGATCATCACCGATGCCAATGATTGTGGTGGCTACGCGCACATCCACATCAAAGCATTTCCGTGGACGGTAGAAATCATCACCAGTCCGACCCCGATTTGCGAAGGCGAATTGTATGGAATATATACCTGGCCTGATTTTCCAGCCGGGTCCACCTTTTTATGGTCAACAGGGGAAACCACCAACAACATATTTGTCCCGGTTGCAGGCACCTATTCTGTAACCGCAACCAGCCCATCAGGGGCGTGCAGCGCTTCGGTTACCGAAACGATTGCCATAAGCACCTCACCAACACCTGCACCCACCATTTCTGGGCCAACTGATTTGTGTGCCAGTCAAAGCGTAACCCTTTCTGTACCCAATGACCCAAATGAATTTTACTTGTGGAACACAGGCGCAGAAACAGCTGCCATTACCACCTCAACTCCAGGCACTTATTCAGTTACGGTAACCAACAACTTTGGTTGCTCGGGCTCTACTTCGATAGAGGTGTTATCCGGTGTGCCACCGTTGGATCTGATCGGCCCGACCCAACTTTGCACCGGAGAGAGCGGCGTCATTTTTGTTAACAATTTTTTCGAGTATAACTCATTCCTTTGGAGTACAGGAGCAACCACTTCTTCCATTAACGTCAATGCCCCGGGGGACTATTCCGTTACAGCGACTGGAACGGGAGGATGTACGGCTACCGGTAGCGTTAGCATCACCGGAGGCAGTGCCAATTTCAGCGTTTCTGGTACGACGACCCAGCCTACCAGTGGTTTGGCTAACGGAGCAATAAATGTCACCGTTTCCCCAGCAGGAACTTATACGTATAATTGGTCAAATGGATCAACGACACAGGATCTTACGAACCTGAGCCCGGGTACCTATTCCGTTACGGTCACCGGTGCAGGAGGCTGCTCGGTTAGTGCTGATTTTGTTCTGGATGATCCCTGTGATTTATCCGTAACGTATACCCTTTCACCGTCGCTTCCGTTTTGTGCAGGAGATCAGGTCACCCTGACGCTCGTCCCAACCGGCGGAACAGCGCCTTACACGTATTTGTGGACCAATGGATCCACTAACCAAAGCATTACTTTTACGGCACAAGGCGTCATCACAATGGATGGCTCTGTCATGGATGCAAATGGGTGTACAGCAGCTGTTCCTATTCATATAAAATCTTCAATCTGGTCTGTTTTTATTCAGGGATTTCCGGCTACCTGCGGACAAAGCAATGGTATTGTTGATGTTTCCGTGGCTGGTAACGGTAATTATGATTTCATTTGGTCAAATGGCGCAACAACCCAGGATTTGATCAATGTGCCTGCCGGAAACTATTCCGTCACGGTCACCGGAATGGATGGCTGCACGGCAACGCAAAGCGCTGTTGTTGGAAGCAATTCTATGGACTTAGCCGTTACGGGATCGGTGACCCAGCCTTCCGGCGGATTGAATAATGGCGCTATTAATGTAACCGTTTCGCCAACAGGCGCTTATACCTACGCTTGGTCGAATGGAGCGACCACCGAAGACCTGACTGGCTTGGGAGAGGGTACCTACACCGTCACTGTTTCAGCGGGCGGAGGGTGTACCGAAACGGCCACTTTCGTGCTATCGGGTGGCCCCTGTACGAGTGTTTCGCCCATCCTCAGCACACCATCCCCAATCTGCCCGGGCCAAAACACGACTTTGTCCGTCACTAATGCTACCGAATTCAATACTTTTCAGTGGAGTAATGGCGGTACAGGTTCATCCATTACCGTTAACTCCCCCGGCCTCTACCTCGTCACCGTCACCTCCCCGGGTGGGTGTACCGCTTTTGGTAGCGCAAACGTAACTGCTGCCAGTTCAAATTTTTCCATCAGTGGAAATACCACCTCCGTTACGTCCTGTACCTCAGCCAACGGAGCAATTAACCTGAGTCTATCACCATCGGGCATTTACACGTTCCTTTGGTCAAATGGAGCTACTTCAGAAGATCTTCAGAATCTTTCCGTGGGTACTTACAACGTGACGGTAACCAGCGCTATTGGTTGTGCTTCAACAGCAAGTTATACCATTGCCACAACAACCAGTAATCCAATAGTCACGCCAACAGTCACTTCTTCTACCTGCGGTCAACCGAATGGCGCGATCAACCTCAGCGTTACCCCGACAAGTGGCAATACCTTTTTGTGGTCGAACGGCATGACAAGTGAAGATTTGCAAAATATCGCTTCCGGGGCTTATACGGTCACGGTGACCGGCGCCAACGGCTGTAGTGCCACCGCGACTGCAACCGTGCCGAACAACAACACTACTTTTTCCCTTACGGCTGCTACAACCACCAATACCTCGTGTGCATCAGCCAACGGAGCGATTAACCTGAGTGTATCGCCAATGGGTATTTACACGTTCCTTTGGTCAAACGGAGCCACTTCGGAAGACTTGCAGAATATGGTTCCTGGCAACTATGCAGTGACCGTTACGAGCGCTGATGGCTGTGTGTCAACAGCCAATTATACCATTGCTACCACAACCAGCAATCCAATCGCTACGCCATCGGTCACCTCGGCTACTTGCGGTCAACCGAATGGCGCAATTAACCTCAGCGTTACCCCGACAAGTGGCAATACCTTTTTGTGGTCGAACGGCATGACAAGCGAAGATTTGCAAAATATCGCTTCCGGGGCTTATACGGTCACGGTGACCGGCGCCAACGGCTGTAGTGCCACCGCGACTGCAACCGTGCCGAACAACAACACTACTTTTTCCCTTACGGCTGCTACAACCACCAATACCCTTATCCTGTCCCATAACGCTGGAACCCCTTGTATTTACTGAGGTTGCGGGCGGTTGATTTTAAGGTTATATATTTTATTATTCTTAAA
>JALHRK010000013.1:17459-42411 GCA_022841505.1 Saprospiraceae bacterium
ACAACAACACTACTTTTTCCCTTACGGCTGCTACAACCACCAATACCTCGTGTGCATCAGCCAACGGAGCGATTAACCTGAGTGTATCGCCAACGGGCATTTACACGTTCCTTTGGTCGAATGGCGCCACTTCTGAAGACCTTCAGAATCTTGCCGCCGGCGATTACTTGGTGACCGTGACGTTGGGGATAAGTTGTATGACATCAGGGAATTATATCATACAAGACCATTCAACTGCCCCCATTATTTTACCTGCGATTAGCCCTGCACTTTGCGGGCAGAACAACGGCTCGATCAACCTCAGCGTGACTCCGGATACCGGAAATACCTTCCTTTGGTCGAATAGTGCAACGGACGAAGATTTGCAAAATATCGGCCCCGGGATTTATGCGGTCACTTGCACGGGCGTCAACGGCTGCATTGCCATTGATACCATAGACTTACCAAACAGCAATACGAATTTCAGCCTTACAGCAACGCCAACCCCCAATACTTCCTGCGCAATTGCAAATGGAGGAATTGATGTAACGATTACGCCAACAGGCGCTTATCAGTTTTTGTGGTCAAACGGAGCAACCAGTGAAGACCTGCAAAACCTCTCTGCAGGCGACTATTCTGTGACCATCACCGATGCGAACGGCTGTTCAGATGCCCAAATGTTTTCCATCGGAGGACCTGTGCTGCCCCAAGTCGCCATTGGCGCTCCGGCACTGGTTTGTGAAGGAGATACGGTTATCCTTAGCGCTAATCCTGGCTTTTTAACATACCTGTGGTCGAGTGGACAAACGACTGAAAGTATCCCTATTTCTCAGGCGGGAACTTATGCCGTAACCGTCGCCGATGCCAATGGTTGTGCTGCAACGGCAAGCCAGGTTTTCGCTAATTTGCCATTGCCGGCCCCCGTCATTGGCGGCCCGGCATTTATTTGCGGGGGCAATGCGGCTAATGCTGTTTTTTCAGTGCCCAATACCTTTCCCCAAATTCTGTGGAGCACAGGCGCAACCACCCCTACAATAAGCGTATCACAAACAGGCACCTATCTTGTAACAGTAACTGACGCAAACGGCTGTACCGCAAGCGATTCCATCGCTTTAACTGTTTCGCCTCCTTTTTCACCAGACATTATAACCGCGCCGACGAATTGCGACGGAACGGCCACACTCGACGCCGGATCGGGTTACGCTACATATATCTGGTCTAATGGTTCAACGGGACAGCAGGTTACGGTAAATTCCGCTGGGAACTACACCGTGACTGTGAGTGACGCCAATGGCTGCATGGGTACGGCTTCAGAAAACGTGACGCTTCCAACGCCACCACAGGTAGCCATTACAGGATTGAATTTCATTTGCCCGGGCAGCAATGCTGTATTTTCAGTGCCCAATACTTTTGCCCAAATTCTGTGGAGTACAGGCGCCGCCACACCTTCAATAAGCGTATCACAAACAGGTACCTATCTTGTAACAGTAACTGACGCAAACGGCTGTACCGCAACCGATGCCATCACGTTAACTGTTTCGCCGCCATTTTCACCAGAAATAACAACTGCGCCGACGAATTGCGACGGGACAGCCACACTGGACGCCGGATCGGGTTACGCTGCATACCTCTGGTCGAATGGCGCAACGGGGCAGCAGATTTTGGTAAATACCAATGGAACTTATGCCGTGACCGTGAGCGACGCCAATGGATGTCCGGGTACATCAGCAGAAATCGTGACGATTCCCGCACTTCCGCAGGTTCAGATTGCAGGCTCGGCAAATCTTTGTGAAGGCGATGAAACGGTGCTGGCGGCCCCTGGTAATTTTGCCCAATACCTTTGGAGTACCGGAGCAACAACGCCGGAAATTACCATCATCCAAGGCGGTGTATATTCGGTTACGGTGACCGATACGTACGGCTGCGCTGCAACGGATGTATTCACGGTCACGCAATTGCAAAGCGATTATACCCTTGTTGAGGCAGCTTCCTGTTCCGTCCAGGATACCGGTTTGGTAGAGACCTTGTTGAGCAACCAATTCGGGTGTGACAGTCTGGTCGTGACAAATACCGTACTATCGCTTCCAGTTTTGACGCAAATTCAATTGAATGCCTGTCCGGGAGAAAGTGTCGTGTTCAATGGGGTTTCGATTGTGGCGGGTGGGTCAACCCTGTTTGGATATACAGCTGCCAATGGTTGCGACTCCATTGTACAAGTAACTGTAGGCGTATTTCCAGCGGTGAATTTTACGGCAACCACAACTGAAACGTGCTGGAACATGGAAGACGGGAACATTCTGGTGGCCATGCTAAGCGGCGTACCCCCATATCATTACGCGCTCAACGGCGGCCCTTTACAACCTGAATCTACTTTTGCCGACTTGCCCGGAGGCGAGTATGCCATCGAAGTGGTGGATGCAAACGGCTGCGAGTATGCTCAAATCGTCGAGGTTCTGCAGACTACCCCGACGCAGGTTTTGGTGGAGGACGCCACGCTTTCCTGTGAAACTGGGACGACGACCCTCCGGCCTGTCGTTGCTGCAGGTGAACCCGAAACGCTGGTCTGGCAATGGCCCGACGGTTCAGACAAACCCTGGTTACAGGTAACCGAGCCGGGTAGGTATGAGGTGCTCATTGACGACGGTTGTGAAATGATAGCACGCTCCATTGAAGTCGTCTGGGAGGAGATCGCCCGCAAAAAAGAGCTGTTTTACGTTCCGAATGGTTTTTCGCCCAATGACGACGGCATTAACGACGAGTTCCGGGTATTTTTTGCTGAAGACTTTGAAGTGCTCTCTTTTGAATTCCGGGTTTTCGATCGCTGGGGCGACGCTATGTTTATGACAACTAAAATGGATGGAGCCTGGGACGGAGTGTATCGGGGAATCGAGATGCAGCCCGCTGTTTACGCCTGGTTTGTCAAAGCCAAAGTTCAGTTGTGCGGGGGTAGGGTAGTGGACGTGTTCCGGAAAGGGGATGTGACGATTGTGCGGTAAGAAAGAAAATTTAAAACCATGGCATTTGCTAAAAAACTGTTTTTGATTTTTATTAAAATTCCTGTAAATTAACGTTTATTGATTCTCTAAAAGCCTGAGTTACCTTAAAAACATTTTAATCATGAAAAAAAAATGGATTTTAATTTGCCTGTTGTTGCCAATGATCACATCAGCTCAGGTTACGGTAGATTGGGTTGAAAACACGGGTGGCATTTCCATCGCATTAGACGGGGACAACAATGTTTATACCGTAGATTATGTGCAAAATCCTGGAGGAGACATTGTCCTGACGAAACGAAGCTCAACAGGAAGTTTTGTCTGGGAAGCGGTGCACGACCAAACGGACAACACCCGGTGGGAAAGAGTTTCCTGGGTAGAAGTTGACCACAATGGCAATATTGTTGTGACGGGTACCTCAATGTCAGGGTTTTCCAACCCGGTAACTGCAGCCAGTATAGTCATGAAATTTGATCCGAATGGAAATTTGTTGTGGCGGAATGTCTACGAAAATACTTTTGACGGATCATCTACCCGCAAATGCATCATTGACAATGCCAATAACATCTATGTCCTGGGTTTGGGGAGCGGCCCCAACGGCTTCGTGACGAAAGTAAAAAAGTTTTCGCCTTCGGGCACGGCGCTGTGGTCCTATTTCGACAATGCAGGAATAGGCCAGGGCCTCAATTTTAAATTTACCCCCGATAATCACATCATCATCAGCGCCAAGTCCATTACGGGCAGCATTATGGGTTATGCAAAAATTGACCTGAATGGCAACCAGATATGGAGCCTGACTGGCTTGAACAGCCTGACTGTGGGAGACGCCGCTGGGGATGCATTTGGCAATACCTATTGCGTACACGGCGAATACGTGAGCAATGGAGGCACGGTTATCCGAAAAATTTCTCCGAATGGCACGCAAGCCTGGATGCACACCTACCCGCTCACCGGCTTCAGAGTGGAGGTGGGGAGCGATAACCTGCCGGTTGTCAGTGGTTTTCCAAATTCGGGTTCAGGCGGATCAACTTTTATCAAAGTGGATGGCCAGGGCAACCAGGTATGGTTTAATGCCGATGCCGACGGGCCAAATGCCTTTTTGTTGCATGCCCAAATGAAAATGGATCAATTCAACCATGTTTATCTCGCAGCTGGCACCTTGTTCGAAATGGGCGTTTGCAAAGTAAACAGCGACGGCTCCTCTGCCTGGTACAAAACGATGCCGGGAAGTTATGCTAATGGATTGAGCATTGGAAGCGATTACCATGTTTACGTAGTTGGAGGTCGAACTGCCAGAATCATTCAGGGCGTTTCCTGTCCTGTGCCTGCAAATTTATCTGCTACCAATCTCACCCCTTCTTCTGCTACTTTGAACTGGGGGTCAGTAACGACAGCAACAAACTACCAGCTTCAATACCGAATTGTTGGAGCAAGTGTTTGGCAAACAGGCACTTCCAACACCCCGTCTTTTGTAATTTCCGGCCTAACGCCTGCTTCGCTTTATGAATTCAGGGTTGCAGCGCAGTGTGGATTCAACAGCAACAGCGATTGGTCTCAGGCTTTGCGTTTTACAACCCTGGCTTTGCCTTGCCTGGCGCCTTCAATCAGCCAAATCAGCGTCAATGACATAACGACTACCAGTGCATGGCTTAACTGTTCCATGGGCGGGATGATCGCTTACGATTGGCGGTACAGGCTTGCAGGAACACAAGACTGGATTGACCTGCCGGCTGCGGGCGCTTCCTTTGTGCAGTTGACGGGGTTAACCCATTCAACTACTTACGAATTTCAGGTGGCCGTACAGTGCAACGTCAATTGGAGCGATTGGTCAACTATCCAAACTTTTACTTCTGCTACCCCTCCCTGCATCACGCCTATATTGGCCCAACTTTCGGTTACCAACATCACTACTTCTTCTGCCCGCTTGAATTGCGGCATGACCGGAGTAGACCAGTACGACTGGCGCTACCGGATTTCGGGTACGACTAACTGGACCGATCTGCCCGCTACAACTGTCAACTTTATCATTGTCAATGGTTTAGTTCCGCTGACGACCTACGAGTACCAGGTAGCTGTTCAGTGCCAGTCTGTTTGGACCAACTGGTCTGCTGCGCTGCCTTTTACCACGGAAGGCAGTTGTCCTGCACCGGCATTATGGGAGATTTTTGCAACCAACACGACGTCTTCCGGAGTGCGACTCAACTGTGCAGTAAGTGGTGCCAATTCCTACGATTGGCGTTACCGGGTATCTGGTTCGGGCGCCTGGATTGAACTCCCGGCTACGGTCCTCAACTTTACAGATATTAGCAGCCTGGAAGCATCTACGGCATACGAATTTCAGGTTGCTGTGTTGTGCAGCACGTTATGGAGTGATTGGTCGGTAATCCAGATTTTTTCGACCAGTTCGATCCCCTGCCCGGTTCCGGATGTCTCTCAGTTGCTCGTCACAAATATCACGGCAACATCCGCGATTCTGAATTGCAACCTACCCGGAGTAAATGCTTACGATTGGCGCTATCGGCTATTAGGCGCCACAACCTGGATCAACTTGCCCGAAACCACCATTAACGCTACTATTTTGACCAATTTGGCCCCTGCTACCCAATACGAGTTCGAAGTGGCCGTACAATGTGGTATCATCTGGGCCGGATGGTCTGAACCCAAACTGTTTATGACCCTGGATGCAGGTTGCACAGCGCCCAGTCTTGGACAACTTTTCGTAAGCAATATAATGCCCACAAGCGCCCGGCTGAATTGTTCGGTAACAGCCGTAGATGGCTACGACTGGCGCTACCGCACCGGAGTCTCTTCATCCTGGACAGACTTGCCGGGCACGTTGGGGAATTTTACTGATATTACAGGACTTACTCCTTTTTCGCAATACGAATTTCAGGTTTCGGTATTGTGTGGCAGCACCTGGAGCCCCTGGTCGGGCCAAATGCGGTTTCTTACACCCGGCTTTAGCCTGAGCAATGATGGGGAAGTAACAAAAATTGATGAAGGAATTGATTTTACCCTTTACCCGGTACCTGCGTATCGCAATTTGACGCTGGAATACCACTTGGCACTGCCTTCAGAGGTGATTATGACCATAGTCTCCGGCACTGGCGCAGTTGTTTTTCAGGAAAAACTGGGCTTACATTCAACAGGGGAGTATCAAAAGGTATTGGACCTGTCAGGATTAGCACCGGGCATGTACCTGGTACACCTGCAAACGGACTTGGCCAGGTGTTCCAGGCGTTTCCTGAAAGCAGGGGAATAAGACTGGAAGAACAAACCTGCTCTGTCTTATAAAATTTGAATATTTATTCCATGGCATCCTGAATATTGCATGATTAAAACAACCTTGCAACATTTGGGATGCCTCTTGTACTATCAGGCTATTTTCTGTTGGAAAGCCGCTCCAGCCTGTCCCTTTCTTCTTTGCTGAGGCTTTCCATCCCTTTTTTTCTGATTTTGTCGAGCAATTGGTCAAGTTCCTTTTCCTGGCCGCGTTTGTTGGCGTTGTACCGTTCTTCCAGACTGTAAAATCTGGCCTTTTTTGAAGCAGGAGGGGGGGGGAGCAGAAATCCGGGTCTTGTTAATATCAAATAAATAAAAATGGCGGAAGGAATAACGATTAAAAGAATGACTAAATAATTGTTTGTAAGGGATTCCGGAAACATTCCCACTGCAATAATTAAGCCAACCAATCCGCCGCCTAAATGGGCGTCGTGGCCAATATTGTCGCTTTGCGACCGGATGCCGTAGATGGAAATCAGGACATAGAACAATCCAAAAGCCCAGCCGGGAATAAAAACAGGGAGGAGGAATAAGCTGAGCTCCATGTCCGGAAACAACGCAATGGAAGCAAAAACCAGGCCGCTAACCGCCCCGGAAGCTCCAATCGCCCGGTAATCGGGGTGATTTCTGTGCATGTAGAGCGAAAATAAGCCGCCTCCGACCAAGCTGCCAAAATAAATAGCCAGTAACTTTTCAGGCCCCATTTTCCATTCGAGCGAATCACTGAAAAAATAAAGGGTGGCCATGTTGAACGCAAAGTGCATCCAACTGACGTGCAGGAAACCGGAAGTCACCAACCGGATGTATTCTTTGTTGATTAATATTTTATCGGTTTGGAAGGCATACCGGTCTAAGAAAGCATGGTCTTTCAGGCCCTGATAGGAGGTAAGAAAGGTAATAAAAATGATGATGATGCCGACGATGCTTGCTTCTTGCATGGTTTTGGTAATTTGCATACTACTGGACATTTTCATTTCGGGCTTCAGACCTTATAGGTTTTGGAAACCTATAAGGTCTCATTACATGAAAATGTCCAGTAGTATGGGTAATTTGTTCTATTGATTCAACCACTCCTTAAACCTTTGGCTAAAATCACTGCTCACAATAACCGCTCGTTTCGCGTTCGGGTTCAATTCCACCTTAATCCGGCTTTTGCTCAGGTTGACCATGGTATTGATGGCGTCAAAATTGGCAATAAAACTTCGGTTGAGCCGAAAAAAATGGCGGGGATCGAGGAGGGCTTCGAGATCGGAAAGCCGGTATTGCACAATGTAGCGGGCGCCGTCTTTTTTGACTAAGTACACATACCGGTCTTCGCCTTCAAAATAGGCAATTTGGTCGGTGAGCACGCTCATCAGGCGTTCACCCCGATGCACCATAAACCGCTCCTGGTAGGTTTTTGGCGGCTGCGCGAGGGTTTTGATCAAAGCCTCAATATTTGCGCGGGGCGTTTCTGCGGTGAGGGTACGATATTTTTCAAGACTTTGGCGCAGGTCGTCTTCGTCAATGGGTTTGAGCAGGTAATCTATGCTGTTGACTTTAAAAGCTTTGAGGGCGTATTCGTCGTAAGCAGTCGTAAAAATGATGGGGGTTTGGACGGCTATTTTTTCAAAAATGGAAAAACTATTGCCATCAGACAAATGGATGTCCAAAAAAATGAGGTCGGCCTGGTGCTGACTGAGCCAGGAAACCGCTGCCTGCACACTGTCTAAGCGATCCAAAATTTCGAAACCCGGCTGAATCTCTTTCAGGATTCGGGTCAGGTGCTCGCGTGCCGGGATTTCGTCTTCAATGATCAGTACTTTCGTGTTCATTGTAATGGATTAGGCATCAGGGATAAGGGGGATAATGATTTTAAATAATCCGTCTTCCACATTGCAAACAATCCCTCTTGACAGCAGCAATTGATAGCGCTGGTTAAGGTTGCTCAACCCAATGCCGGTGGAGGGTTCGGCTGCGGGGCGCAAGTTTATTTTGTTGGAAACCTCGAGTGCGTCAACGCCGGATTTGATGGTGATTTCCAGCGGACTTTCCTCCGAAATTACATTGTGTTTGATGGCATTTTCTACCAGCAATTGCAGGGAAAAAGGCGGCAGCGCATATCGGGTGTCAGGAATATCTTTTTGAATAGTCAGGTGGTTTCCAAACCTGATTTTTTGTAAAAAAAGATAGGTGTCTATCAGTTCCAATTCTTTTTCTAAAGAAATTAATTGCTGATCGCCGTATTCGAGCAGGTTGCGGTACATTTTGGCAAAACGGGTCGTAAACCTGACTGCGCCCTGCTGATCGGAAACAATTAGGGAAGCTAAGGTATTCAGACAGTTAAACAGAAAATGCGGGTTGATCTGGTTTTTTAGCACTTCGTATTGAGAGGCAATATGCGCTTTTTCCTGTTGCAGGGTTTTGAACAACAATTCCTTTTTTTCTATTTCGAGTTGCTCGTTTTTTATTCTTAAGGTATATGTTTCCAGCGCATTGTCAAGGATGACTTTCAATTCTTCAAATTTCCAGGGTTTTGTGATGTAGTAATATATTTTTCCTTTATTGATGGCGTCCACAATGGCCTGCATATCGCTGTATCCGGTGAGGATCATCCGGATGCTATTGGGGTAAACATCCTGTATTTTTTCAAAAAACTCCACGCCGGTCATTCCTGGCATCCGTTGGTCGCTGATGATCAGGTCAATTTTCTGAACAGCCAATATTTCGAATGCTTCCCGGGCATTTTCTGCGGTAAATACCTCAAAAAACCGCCTGAATACCGCTTTAAAAGCGATCAGGTTGTCGGGTTCGTCGTCGAGGTAAAGTATTGAAAAAGTTGTAGTCATAATTTGTGTCTGTCCATTTAGAATTCGAGCGTAAGAATTCGGGGCTCCAACGCCGTCAACATCAGCAAATACGTCGTGAGCCAAAACAATACAACCTGAATTTTTGTGTGGCAATCAATGGCATCCGTCAGGATTTCCACCCACCGGATCGGGACATAAAAAAAAGTAAATACAATTATCATAAATGGTAAACTATGCAGGATACCCTTGTACAGTCCTTGTGATAAATCAATTTGGCCTTTCATCAAAACCGTAAGTGTGGTCATGAAAACGGTAATCAATAAAATCTGCAAGGCTCTTGACAGCCATTCGTTTACAACGGAAACTGGATGATCCGGAGGCTCAATAATATCGGCAACCAATCTGAGTTCCCGGTAGGCAATCCACCCAAAAGCCATCCAATACGGTATTTTTAGAGGCCAATTCGCGGTAGCGTAAGTCAATTGAAACTGACTGTAAATATAGCCCAACAGCGGGAAAACTAAAATAACAATCCGGAAATACGACCGCCAGATGACCGACATGAGCATTAAAATCCAAAAATACCAGCTTTTCTGAAACCATTGCCAATGCTGGGTTTGGCGGGGTGTAATTTGTTGAAACTCTACACTCAGCACGTTCAGGATGGCTTTTCTTTCGAAGACCAGCAGGCTGCAAAACAACATCAGATAAGGCGGAGGCAGGATTAAATCTACCTTGGAAAGGTTGACTGCCCTCAATTCAGTGCCCACGTAAAAGGTCAATACCATGAGGAATACATTGGAGATGGCGCCTTTGAATCCTGCCATTAGCCCCGACAGGTGCTGGTGATTTAAATTTAAATTCATCATGCTGCAGGCAGGGTAATGGTAAAAGTTGCGCCTTCCCCCGGAGCGGAATCTACTGCAATATTACCCCGGTGTTGCTGTACGATTGCGTAGCTGATCGCCAGGCCAAGTCCGGTGCCTTTGCCGACTTCTTTGGTGGTGAAAAACGGCTCGAATATTTTGTTTTTTGTGGTGACATCCATGCCTGAGCCGGTATCCCGGATGGTGATGAGGCATGATCCGGCGCTTGCTTTTGTTTCAATAAAAATACTGCCCTCCTCATCAAGTGACTGAATGGCATTGTCTAAAATATTCAGGAAAACCTGATTGATCTTACTGGCCTGGCATTGGATCACGCCGTTGAACTGGAAAGATTTTTCAATCCGGATCTTGTTTTTGAGTTTATGATGCAAGAGGGTAAGCGCGGTCTCTAAGCCTTCTTCTACGCGGTAGGGCAGGAATTCATCGCCAGTATCTCTGGAAAAAGTTTTTAGTCCCTGGATAATATCCGAAGTTCGCTGCGATCCGTTGATGATGGTTTTCATCAGGGTTTGCAATTCTCCGGAAAGGTAACCCATGTCAATATCGTTCACCAAAATTTTGAGTTCTTCTAAAATTGCGGCGCTTGTTTCAGGATTTTGCTGGAGTTGAACCAATCTTTCAAATAGCGGCATCAAATCTTTATAATCCATGCGCAACGCTTCCACGCTGGCGTGAATGGAACTGACCGGATTGTTGAGTTCGTGGGCGATTCCGGCGGTCATGACCCCGATAGAGGCCATTTTTTCAGAATGGATGAGTTGGAGGTTGGTTTGTTGAAGGTGCTCTAAAAGCTGTTCCTTTTCCCGAAGCAGGGCCTTGGTGTTTTCCTGTTCCTGATTTAAGCTTTTCAGGGCTTTGTTTCTGGATCGGAATGAGGCAACTACAAAAATCAGCGAAATCAATAAGAGCAAAATCCCGCCAATAAGGATATTTCTTAATTGTTTGCCCTGTTTATTTTCACTATCTAATTGAATAATTTCTTTTTCTCTTTCATTTAATTCAAATGCTGCTTTATAATCTTCAATCTTCATATTCAGCGACTCCCGGGAAGCGCTATCCTGCACAGTCGCATATAATTCGAGGTATTCCAGCGCTTTGGGAAGGTTGCCATCGTCTTTGTACATGGTGTAAAGGTTGCGGTAGGCATTGAGCTGGTATATTCTTGAATCTACAGCGGTGCAGGTTTCAATTGCGCGGCGAAAAACGGCCTTGGCCCGGTCGGATTGGCCATTCGCTTTGTATAAGGCGCCCAATTTTAATAAAATAAGGCCAATATTGCGCTGTCTTTTGATGGTTTCAGCCGTTTGAAGGGCTTTCAAATAATAGGTTTCCGCGTCTTTATATTTACCCCAGTCCTGATAATTTTGAGCAAGCCCCAAATAGCTGATGGTAAGTCCTTCGTAATTATTTTGCTGCAACCTTTTTGGGACATCTTTGAGGTAATATTTTTCGGATAATGCATAATTTCCTTGTTGCCTGTAAATATCGCCATACAAGGTGCTGATAATGCCCAGTCG
This sequence comes from Saprospiraceae bacterium, assembly GCA_022841505.1. Lineage (GTDB taxonomy): Bacteria > Bacteroidota > Bacteroidia > Chitinophagales > Saprospiraceae > JABWAJ01. Next base: position 28,907 of record JALHRK010000013.1, read on the forward strand.
CAGGGTGTCGTTGAGTTCTTTTTTGAGTTTTAATGATTTTTCCAAATAATCGGCAGCTGTGGCTAATGCACCGGTTTGGAGGTAAGAACGGGCAATGCCGTTGTAAGTATCGGAAATACTTTTGCGGGATGGGTCATACGTTTCCCGGAGTTGCAGGGCCTTAAAATAGCAATCCAACGAAAGAAAACTTCGCTCCTCTAAGGCGTAAAAATCGCCCAGGCGATCCCAGGCCGCTGCCACCCAAAGGCTGTCTTTGTATTTTCGGCCCCTTTGCAGGCCCTCTTTGTAAAAAAATTCCGCATTGCTCATCCGGCCCAACTGTTGATGCAACCGGCCGATGGTCAAAAACAAATCAGCGGTCAGGTCGTAGTGCCGCGCACGCAACAAGCTGTCATTGAGCGCTTTTGCGTCATTGAGTACTTCCGGATTTGCAACGTTGCTGCCTTTGCCTGCAAATGTTTTGTAGGCCTCTACCCGTTGCTTGTAATACGCATAGCCCTCCTGCGCTTTGACGGAGCAAAGGAAACTGTACAGGAAGGCTATGAGTACTACAAATCGCATTTATTGAAAATATGGGGTGAAAGTAATTATATAAAGGTCAAAATTCATACTATTGCAATTTTCATTTCGTGTTTTCAGACCTTATAGGTTTTTAAAACCTATAAGGTCTCACGAGTCCAATTGTAAGGTCAAAATCCATTTATTTTCACTTTCGGAAATTTTAAACCTTTCTTTTCAGGCGCACTTTTTTGCTCCGGCCCGCTTTTTTGATCGGCAGCCTTATTCGTGCTGCCATTTTCGCTGCTTTTGTTGTTGGCGCCGGGAAGGGAAGGGCCTTGCGGGCCAAACAACGCATCAAAGGGCTTTGTGCCCAGCACGGGAATCGCATTGTATTGCTTTTCCGTCATCAGGGTTTCTTTGATGGATTCGCTGTACCCCAAAACGGCCACGGCCACTTTCAGCGCGCCATCCTTTTGCCGCACATAAATTTCGAGCGGGCTTTTGAACCGCCGTAGCCCGCCTTCAAAAGGGTAGGAGCTGATGAATTTTTGCTCGTATTCGATGCTGGCTTTGTAAATCAGATCTCCCGTTCGGTCTGTTTCGCTTTTTAAGCCTTCGGGCAAGGTGATGTCATACACCCAGGCGATGTCTGAATAATTGACCATCACCTGGCCTGGGTTGGTGCGCAGCAATTCAAGGGTTTGTTCTTTGATTTGGGCTTCTGTGAGCGCGGTAAGCCCTACAGTTTCAGAAGAAGTGACGAAATACCGGGAAAAATTCCATTTTTCACCTGCGCCGCCCCGCACATAAATGGCCAAACCGATGATGTTTTTTGAAACGCCGTTTTCTTTAACGGTTGTAGCTGCGACCACTCTTTTGGCCATATTGCTGAAATTGTAGCCTGCTTCTCTTTCAAGTTTCCACTCGTTTTGAACCTTTGCCGTAGCGATTTTTGTGTGGTAATTTTTTACATCCTGGAGCACTTTGGCATCAGTTGGAAAATCCTGGCTTATCGCAATAAAAGGGATTAATAAAAAAAAGAAAAATGAGAAAGCTTTCATGAGAATATGTTTTTGAATTATTGATTGAAATTAATAATTGATATGTGAGTTGTCACTTTAAGTGTAATGTCATCCATTAGTGGAGTGTCTGCTTTTTAGTGTTCGAGAGCTGCGGTCATTGAGCGAAGTCGAAATGAACGCAGCTCCCGGACTATAAAAACAGACACTTAAGGTTTGGTGCAACCACTGCCGTTGCCATAGGGCCTCAACCCAAGCTTAACCGCATCCTCCAATTGCATCCGGTGCAGCCAAATCTCTGCGTCTTTTCCTACTGTGCCGGCCTGAAGCGGTAGCCCGAACATGGACCTCAGTTGGTTGGCGCCGCTGTTGGAGACTTTTGCAGCGGCATCTACCTCGGCACGAGAGATTTCTTTCCGGCCAAAATATTTCTCCGCCCAGGTTTTTTGGATGTCCAGTTTAATTTCCTGCGAATAATTATTGCCCGATTCGCGGGTGACGTAATTGGCGTAATCTTCTAATTCATCCAATTTTAAACCCGTGCCAAATTCCTGATAGTCATATTTTTTGTGGCCAACAAAAAGGTTGTTTTTCAGGGTGACGGTTTTGCACTGTTTTACATTATTTACCCCGCCAAAATCACTGAATCCGAAGACGTTGTTTTCGGCAACCAAGGTCAGGGAGTTGTCAAACATAATGCTGTTGCCGCCAAAACTGGCGATGGCATCGTGCTTCCAGGAAAACAGGATGGTATTGTTTTTAAGGGTGTAGGAAGGGTGCCCCGTAGCGCCGTGGTGGTTGCTTTTGCACATTATGCCTTCCCCGGTGTTGTTGACGATGAGGTTGTTTTCTATCAGGGCCGAGCCGTCTTTTCCGACCTGCACGTCTAAGGCGCCCTGAGTAGGCGCGGTGTTGGTGATCACGCAATTTTTGACGACCACTTTGGTGCCGCTCCCCGTTCTGATTTTAATCCCCGGCGTATTGGGTGTGGGGTTCATACCTTTTTCGGGGCTTGCTTTTCTCCGGATAAATTCTTCCGTTGCAGCATCGGCGTAATAATTTCTGGCGCCGTTGTCCACAATGATTCCGTCAATCACGATGGTTCCTGTCCAGTCCTTGTAGCCTTTATCCGTCAAAATGCCGATTCGTTCGGTCGTCAGCCCTTTACTGATGTCGTTTGTGCCGCTAAATACTGTTTTGTATTGGCCCCACGGGTCGCGCTGACTAAAATCGGGGCTGTATCCGCCGATGATGGAGATCGGCACACTGAGCACATCGGAGCTTTGATCGGCTTTACTGGTGTACACACCCGCAGCGATGTGCACCACATCGCCGGCTTTGAGTTGCAGGGCAATGGCTGCGATGTCTTTTGCAGGCGCTTCTTTGGTGGCGTCTTTGCCTCTGCCGTCTGGCCTGACGTAATAATGCTGGCCGGTTTCGGCAGGCAGGTCGTTGTTGGCAGGTGTTGTTTTGGGAGTTGCGGTTGTTGCAGGTTTTGTTGCCTTGGCAGCTTCTGCTGTTTTTGACAAGGTCGTGTTGGCTTTGTTGACCGACTTTTTGAGTTGATCAAACTGGGCAAATCCGGCAACTGATTGGAAAACCAGAATTGCGGTGGTGCTGATGGAAAAAAGATAGCGTTTCATGTTCACTTTTGATTGATTGTTTAAGAATCGGACCAAAAGTAGGGTGGGAGGGAGGCGCCCACCTCATGGAATGTAGTGAAATGGGAAAAATTGGGAGTGAATGGCACTATGCCTCGCTTTTGGTTTGAGCAAAGCGTGAATCCTGCAACTCTTTTCCAATATTCTGTAAGGTCTGCCGGTTGAAACAAGCTCACCTTTGCATCATAATGCTGTAAACAACATACGCCATGAATAAAAATACGCTCACCTATGCCTTCATCGGCTGGATTTTAGTTTCTTCAACAATTTTTCTGGAAAGTTGCAACTCATCCGCCGACAACCAAGTGCCTATTGAAGCAGGTAAAACGGTAGGGATGGACACCAGCATAGCCCAATCCAACGCGGACACCAGTGTGTTTGTTCAAGCCGTGCCGATTATTGAAAAAACGAATATAGTTCCACAAACAGGAACGCCTATACCTGCCGCAAAGAAATCGCCCATCGCGACAAAAACCAACCCAGCAAAGCAAAAATCAGGCGTAGAAACGCCCCCCTCTAACGCCTCTTCAACAAAAACACCCGATGTTGCCCAGCCTGTGAGTACCGTCACCCCAAAGGAAGAAACCAAACCTGCACCCACCGTATCTACGCCTAAATCGCCCAAAGTGGCGCAAGTCGCCTTCACCCTGAAACCTACAAAAGCTGTCATAAAAGGCTCTTCCAGCTTACATGACTGGGAATCGGCCATCACCCAAATGGAAGGCAAAGGCTCCTTTGAAACAAAAGATGATGCGCTTGTCGCAGTAAAAGACGTGGTGATAAAAATTGCCGTGAAAGGCATCAAAAGCACGGAGGGAAAAAAGATGGACAACAAAACCTACGAAACGTTCAATGCTGACAAGAATCCTTACATTACTTATACCCTCAGCAATGCCGTAGTAAAAGTAAATGCTTCGAATGTGGTGACCATGGAAGCACCTGGCAAATTGACTATGGCGGGAAACACCCAGTCTACGCCGCTTTCCGCAACCGGAAAAAAACTGCCCAATGGCGATTTACAGCTGTCCTTTTCCAAAAAATTGAAAATGACCGACTTTAAAATGGAGCCACCTGTTATGCTGCTTGGAACCATAAAGGTTGGGGATGAGATAACAGTGGAATTTGATTTTGTGTTGGAGCGGGCATAAACTCCCTTCAAACCAATTCAATAACCACATTTCCCCTTTTGTGTCCTTTGTCTGCATACGTGTGTGCAGCGACCATTTGCTCCAACGGATACGTTTTGTCAATAACAGCCTTCAACTTGCCTTCTGTGGCCAGTTTTCGTAGAAAATTAGCCGCCTCCGTCGTTTCGGCTGCCACGCCTGTAATCACTTTTTGCTTGCTGGTCAGCGACCTCCAGGCGCCCCGGAGCATGCCGCCGAGCAGAGCCGCTCCCAGTATCAGCGTTCCGTCTTGTTTTAAAACGCGGATGCACGACGAAAACGGGGCTTTGTCCACCGTTTCATACACCACATCGTAAGTCTTGCCGGTTTTTGTAAAATCGGTTTGGGTGTAATCAATCACGTTAGCTGCGCCAAGGGATTTCACCAGGTCTAAATTTGAAGTACTGCAAACGCCCGTCACTTCAGCGCCAAAATATTTGGCAATTTGTACAGCCGCTGTACCCACCGCCCCTGAAGCCCCATAAATCAACACTTTTTGTCCGGGCTGAACATTGGCTTTCCGGAGATAATGTAAGGCGGTCATGCCGCCAAAAGGCAGCGCAGCGGCTTCTTCGTGGCTAAAGTTTTCAGGTTTGATGGCTAAAGCGCCTGTTTCAGGCAAACAAATGTACTCGGCATGGGTGCTGAGCCGCATTTGGGTGGAACCAAAAACTGCTTCGCCCACCTGAAATTGCGTTACGTTTTTGCCAACCGCTTCGACGATTCCCGACAACACGCCACCCAAAACAGGGTTTTTAGGTTTGAACAAGCCGAAGAAAAAGCGTATCGCAAAAGGATCCGCTTTTCGCAAACGGCAATCCCCAGAGTTAACTGCCGTCGCGTGAATTTTTATGAGTATTTCATTGTCCTTCGGCGCGGGTTTCGCCAATTCTGTGATTTGGATAACCTCCGGAGCGCCGTATTGCGTGCAAACAGCAGCTTTCATTTTCGATGTCATGTTGTTGCGTTTTGATTCCGGAGCAAAGTTGCGGGAAGCGAAAGGGCTTTTCATTGACTTTGGGTAAGAAATCAAAGGACAGGTTGGCATTAGGGATTTGGACTAATGCAAGTCCACCCCCCATCCACCACAATACTTTGCCCGGTGATGTGTTTTGCCCGATCGGATACCAGAAACAATGCTGTATGCGCAATGTCAGACACCTGAGCAGGTCGGCCCATGGGGGTGAGTTTCGACCAGGTATCTTTATAACCCGGGTCATCCATTGTCCTTTCTGTTTGCGTTGCGCCGGGGGCAATGGTATTGACATTGATGTTGTACGGAGAAATTTCAAGCACTAAGTTTTTGGCCAACATTTCCAAAGCGGCTTTGCTCATGCCATAAGCCGCTAAGTTTTTGTGCGCCTGATGCCCCGTCACGGAGGACATGAACAAGAGCGTACCACCCCAGGATTGCGTTTTCATTACGTTTGCCGCTGCCTGTGCTAAAAAGAACGTACCCCCCAGGTTAACTTGCATGACTTTAAAAAATGCTTCGGGGGTGTAAGTAAAAAAATCGCCGTACAACGTGATCCCCGCGTTGGCAATCACGATATCTAATCGCCCGAATTGGGAAACGGCGGCATCCACCATGGTTTGAATGAACTGGACTTCACTGCAATCGCCCACCAAAGGAAGGCAAGTCCCCGACGTTTCTTCCTGGATGGCTGCTACGGCCTGAAAGGTCAATGCCGGGTCTATATCGTTCAAAAAAACGATGACGCCGTCCAGCGCCAGGTATTTGCAAATTTCAAAACCGATGCCTTGTCCAGCGCCGGTTACGATGGCTACTTTCAGCATTGACATCGCTTTATCTTCCATGGTTTTGTTTTTGCACAAGCACTATTTCAAGTCGCCAATCAATTTGACTTTGAATCCTTGTTGTTCCAGGTATTTTTTTACGGGATAAAGGTGCATATTTCCATAAAAAACGACCATTTTTTTTGCCTTCGATAATTGTGCAGCGGCAATAATTCTGGAAGCAATAGATTCGTTTCTTTGGTACCAAACATTTACGTATTCTGCATAATCCGGATTTTTAAGGTGGGCCAGAATGCGCGTTTGCCCAAAGTCCGTATGGTCTATCCATGCTTCGGAATTGATAAATTCCAGTCCGGTGCAGTTTGCTTTTTGTACGGCTTCATCTGCAATAAATTTCTGCCAGTAAGCTTCGTATTTTTTCCAGTCTTCCGTGTTTTCCAAGGCCTCTGCAAAAGCGCCATACGCTTCGCTTTGAGCGGGATAGGTGACTTTGTTGTCGGTTGGATACAGGTAAGCAATGTTGTATTTACGTGCCAGCGGGAACACCAGGTTGAAAAACTCACCGTTTTTCCGCCTTTTCACCGTTGATTTATGCTGGGTGTAAAAAGCTTTGCCCCAGGTTTGGGTTGTGTCCACTAATGTCGAATACGTATCCCATTCTTTTTCAATAAGGTAGGTTTGGTAATCCCGATTGCCCATATCGGTTCCAAGATGGTAATATTTCCAAAGTTGCAATCGAAATTTTGGGTTGTTTTTTTTGGAAAGCAACCTGGAATAATGCTTTATGCTATCTGCAGCATTGATTTTTTGTCCTATCCAGGCCAGAGCCACGGAGTCCCAAAGAGCGCGGTAATTTGGGCCTAAATAATGTACGAGACTTGCGGAATCATCAGGCATGTCGTATTCTATGGCTATTTGATCGGGCTTGTACCGCACCAGTTTTTGATAGGTTTTTGCCCAGGTGCACTGCAAACTATCCGGCAAATCGTGGAAAATTCCTATCAACACAATTTCTGTTTTTTTCTGGGCAAAAGCTTCAAAGAGGAAGCTTGTCAGTAGAACCAATAAAACAGCTGTTTTTTTCATGTAGATACTCGTTATAAAAACTTGTTAATGGTTGTTTTACCAATATGACGATGAAATGCCTTTCAAAGTTAGAAAATCGGACACATTTTATGCTGCCGCCTGAAAATGTACAGTCCCACGACAGCAAGCCTGGCTCATCAGGTAATCGTCCTTTGGAGAGGATGTGCGGAAATTTCAGCCTAACGGACAATTTTTGTAATTTTGCGCCTTGCCCTAATGACCGGTAGAAAAAAACGTAGTTGCATCTAAACATATATCGCCCGGCAATGCACGGAATGAGAAAAAAAATTGAGATCCTGGCTCCGGCCAAAAACCTATACCAGGGCATGGCTGCGGTCAATGCCGGCGCAGATGCCGTGTACATCGGCGCACCCTTGTTTGGCGCCCGGACCAATGCCACGAATTCAGTGGAAGACATCGCAGAAATGGTCAGGTACGCCCATTTGTTCAAAGCAAAGGTGCTGGTGACCCTCAATACCATTTTGTACGACAACGAACTGGAAGCCTGCCGGCAACTCATCTGGGAGTTGTACAACATTGGCGTGGACGCCCTCATCGTTCAGGACATGGGAATCCTGGAAATGGACCTCCCGCCCATCGCCATCCATGCGAGCACACAGGCCAACAACCGGGATGCCGGCCATGTGAAATTTTTAGCCGACGCCGGCATCAAACGCGTGGTTTTGGCCCGGGAATTGAACTTAGACCAGGTGCGCGAAATCCACGAAGCCAGCGACGCGGAACTGGAGTTTTTCGTCACCGGCGCACTGTGCGTTTCCTTCAGCGGCAATTGCTACATGAGCATTGCCAACGGCGAACGCTCGGCCAACCGCGGCTCCTGCGCCCAGAACTGCCGCCTGCCATATCAGCTGATTGACGGCAAAGGCAATACCCTCATCGAAAGTAGCCACCTCTTGTCCATCAAGGACTTAGACCTGAGCGACGAACTGCCAAATTTGATCAAAGCGGGGATTTCTTCTTTTAAAATTGAAGGCCGGTTGAAAGACATTGTTTACGTCAAAAACAACACTTCTTACCTGCGAAAAAAATTGGATGCTTTCTTAGAAGCACATGCCGACCAATATCAAAAGGCCTCCTCGGGTCGAACTTTCTATAATTTTGAACCAGAACTGGATCGCAGTTTCAACCGGGGCTATACCGATTATTTTGTCAACCACCGCCGGGAAAAAATCGGCTCCTGGGAAAGTCCCAAGTCAAAAGGACAGTACATCGGCAAATTGCTGGAGCTGAAAGGCAACGGCTACCGGATCGAAAACCATGAGCTGCTCAACAACGGCGACGGCCTGTATTTCATCAACGAACAAGGCATCGCCGACGGTGTACAAGTCAACATCATCGTTAACGACCTGGTGGTGCCGAACGAGCTGAAACCGCTGCCGGTCGGCACAGAAATCTACCGCAACCTCGACGCCGAGTTCATCCGGATGATCGAAAACGAAAACAGCGCCGTTCGGAAAATTGGGGTGAACATGCGCTTCAGCGAGACTGAAACCGGCTTTTGCCTTCAGGTCGTAGACGAAGACGGTCATACGTACACCGCAAACCTTGAAGCACCCAAAGAACTCGCCAAAAACGCAGAAGGACTGATCGAAAACACCAAAAAGAACCTTGCCAAAACCGGCAATACGCCGTTTATTGCGGGGGAAATTGAGGTGGATTTTTCGCAAAACTGGTTTTTGCCCAATTCAAAAGTGAACGAAATCCGCAGAACCGCCTTGGAACACCTGGCAGAGATCCGCATCCGGGACTACCAGCGCGAAGGGCACCAAATCGTCAAAACCGACCACCCTTATCCGGTGCAATCACTCGATTTTACCTACAACGTCTCCAACAAATTGGCCCGGGCATTTTACAAGCGCCACGGCGTCACCGATATTGAAAAAGCCTTTGAGTTGCAATGGGATCCTGGCAAATCGCGCGTGATGGTGACCAAATATTGCGTCAAATACGAATTGGGCAAATGCCCCCGCTACCAGCGCGCCACCATGGGCGAAAAAGTTGCGGAGCCACTTACGCTGAAACACGGGGAAGTCGAATACAAATTGAAGTTCAATTGCAAGCCTTGTGAGATGGAGATTTGGGAAAAAGATGCGGAATTGGTGCTGGAGGAGGATGGGATGGATTGATGGGGTTCCTAATACTCCAAAATAAATTTTGACAAATTCTGCCCCAGATCCAACCCCAATTTTTTGCGCAAGCGATAACGGGCGATTTCCACCCCACGCAGAGAGATGCTCATCAAGTTAGAAATTTCTTTGGTACTCAAATTCAGCCGCAACAGGGCGCAAAGTTTTTGCTCATTGGGCGTGAGGTCGTGGAATTGTTCCCTCAAACGGTTCAGAAAGTCTCCATGAACCTGGTCAAAATGGTATTCAAACTGTTGCCAGTCTTCCTGAAGCCTTAGGGTCGTGTCTATTTCCTTCACAATTTTCTCCAACGATTGCTTCGTTTCCGTGCTTTTCCCTTTTCGCTTGACCTCTTCCAGTTCTTCTTTGATGGTTTCCATGAACTCGTTTTTTACGACCAGATTCATGGTAGAAGCAGCCAGCAGGTTGTTGAGGTGCCGCAGTTCGCTTTTAATTTTATCTTCCTCTATTTGGCGGACCTCGTGCTCCTTTTGCCGCTCTACGGCTACCAATTCCTGCTGTTTTTCTAAAAGCTCTTTTTGTTTTGCATCTTCCACTGCCCGTGCCTTCAGGTTGTAGCGGTGCTTTTGCAGTCTGGAGACCAGCAACAGCGACATAACTCCAAGCGCCACATATAAAATCCGGGCCAAAAGGCTCCTGTGAAAAGGCGGTTTTACCCTCAAAAAAAAGGGCTCGCTGGTTATGATTTGCCCCAGGTAGTTTTTGGTCTGCACACTGAATTCGTATTCTCCTTCTTTAAGGTTGGTGTATTCCTTGGCCGTGGCGTGGGTCCATTCCCCGTACCCCTCGTCAAAGCCTTTTAAATAATAACGAAACTGCTGGTTGTTCACTTCATTGAATTGAAATGCCTCCACTTCAAACTGCAAAACTTTTGCCCGGTAAGAAACGGTCAATCGCACTGGGTTTACCGGGGCTACTTCAAAGGGTTTTCGTGCATACAAAATGCTGTCTTCCGCCACATTAACTACCTTGCTGATAATCAGCGGCTTTTCTGCACTCAAACGGTTTTCCAATTCGGGCCGGTACTGGATAAAGCCTTCGTTGGCATTGATGAAAACGCCATCGCCCGTGTTTACTGAAATGTTCAGCAGGTCGTTGTTGAAAGAATAGCGCAACTGAAACAGGGAGGATGGTACGAAGGTATAGTTGCTGGAATTGATTTGCTTAAAAAAGCCGGCGATGTCTTCCGTGTAAATATGGACGTTTTTTTGGTTGTCCTGCACCAGCAAATAGACCTGTTGTTCCCCGATTACTTTGGAAAAAATTTCTGACTTTACGATGCGGTTGTTCACCTGGTCAACCCTGTAAACCCCTTTGGGGGTGCCTAAGTAAAGTTCGTTGTCAATCCGGCTTAAAATAAGCTGATCATCCACCGGGAGGCCCTGTCCGACAGAGAATTTTTTGACAACTGCTGAGGTTAATCCCGGGGACAATGAAAGCCGGTACAAGCCTTTGTAAAACTGCCCGACCCAGATGTTTCCCTCCCGGTCTTCTTCGAAAAAGCGACTTGACTCGTCAAAGCCACCGATTTTCCCCACGCCTTGTAATTCCTGCTTTTCATTAAACCTGAAAAGATACAAACCCGAATAGGTACCGCCGACGGCAAATTCCGGGTTTGATTGCAACTGTTTTACCTGCCACAACCCATGCGTGTGAGCTATGCGTTTCGCTTTCCCTCCTCCTGTCAGCAGGAAAAGCCCGGTGTGATGGCCGGCATATAGTTTTCCGGCAACGTTTTGCATGCCGTAGGCGGGACCTTCTGTTCCTTCAAGAAACACGCTCTGGGTAGCGTTTTTCGCCAAAAAATAGATACCGTTGGAGGTGGTATAATAGGTGCCTTCCTCCCTGGTGTACGCTTCATAACCACTTCCCTGGATGTTGATTTCCTGGTTAATGAAACGCATTGGAGAGTTGATGTCAATGAGGGCAATTCCGTTTTGCATGCCCGCCCATAGGTTCCCGGAGTAGTCCTGAAAGGCCCGCAGACAGGCGTTGGACGATAAGCCATCCTGGGTCGTGATGCTTTCGATGGATTGTTTTTGCAAATCGAACAAGAACAAGCCGGCTGTCTGGGTAGAGATGGCTAAGCGGCTGTCAGAGAGCTGGAGGACATGATTGACGTACTTGCCGCGCAAGACCTTGCTTAGGGCTGCGTATTTTTCCACAACCCCAAATGAGGTGACAAACTCGATTTTTCCAGAATTATAAATCAGAAGGTATCCACCGTCCTGCGAGATAATGCCTGCGATGGTCTCGTTGCTCGAATTACGCAGGTATTGGGGGACGAGTAGTTTCTGGTCCTTTAGTTCAAAAATTTGTCCATGCCGGCTTTGGGCAAATAGCTTTCCATTGGCCTGAAAAGTACGGTTAAAGCCATCCTTGTGCGTAAGGACAAAAATGGACTGGCCATCATAGACGTAAATGCCTTGAAAGGTACAGAAATAGACTTTTGAGTTGAAAAGAAAAACATCCCATACTTCATCGAAATCAGGAGAAGGTTGCGGTATTTTATCCACGAGCGAAACCATGTTCCAGTCTCCGTTAAAGTATCCGAACGCTCCTTGCGAACCAAAATACAAGCGGCCGGTTTTTTCATCAAATGCCAGGGAGCGTTGCTTTTTGCCTGTTTGGAAGGCATGCCGCTCCCAGGCTTTGCCGTTATAGGAAAGTACGCCAAGGTTGTTCGCTACAAACAGGGTCATGTCCCGGTTTTGGGCAAAATCAATATTCTGTATTCCCGCTTTATAGTCTGACGGCATGAAATTGTGTACCGGGTATTTTCCTGAAAACGCCAGGCAGGGCAGCCAAGGCAAAAAGGGAAGCAGCAAACACAAAATGTACTTCGTGTAGGGTATACAACAACTAATGTGAAAGTGGTTAAGCATTATAACAAATTAACTATAAATAAATTAGAGCGGTGAAAATACAATTTTGTAGTAGTCAAAAAAACATTTGATGAAATATTTGATGAGGTATGATTCTTTTTGCTGCTGATTTGTGGATTTACATTTGACCTATTGCTTATAAGTGCAAAACCCAAAGAAAAAAAAGACGGGCGTTGGGGATGAAAAAAGATATTCGTTGAATACAATGATTCACCTTATAATAAATGGTAATGAAAAAAGCATTACAGACACTGGTTCTATCCTGTTTCGCCATCTCAGCTATGGCTCAGGCTGACCAGGTTTCCATTGCAAAAAATCAGGATGGGATGAAGCTGGTCGTCAACGGCAATGACTTCTTTATCAACGGCATGAACTGGGATTATTTCCCAATTGGCACCAACTATTCCTATAGCCTGTGGAAGCAGCCCGATGACATCATCCGGGCGGCCCTTGACTCCGAAATGTCCATGCTGAAGAACATGGGCGTCAATGTGGTGCGCCAGTACACCGGAGTACCCGCCCGTTGGATACAATACATTTATGAAAAGTATGGTATCTACACCATGCTCAACCACTCCTTCGGCCGTTACGGCCTGTCCTTAGGCGGCGCATGGGTTGGCAACACAGAATACGCCGACCCCCGCGCACGGGAATTGCTGCTTGCGGAAGTGAAGGCAATGACCGAGGAATACAAAAACACGCCGGGCCTGCTGTTGTACCTGCTCGGTAACGAAAACAACTACGGATTGTTCTGGGAAGGCGCCGAAACGGAAGACATTCCGATTGAGGACCGAAAATCCACTGTGCGGGCAACGGCCATGTACAAACTCTTCAATGAGGCAGCCGTGGCCATGAAAGGCATTGACAAATCGCACCCTGTGGCTATGTGCAATGGCGACCTGCTCTTTATGGAAATCATTGTGAAAGAGTGCAAGGATGTGGACATCTTCGGGACCAACATGTACCGGGGCGTTTCCTTCGGGGATGCCTTCCAGCGGGTCAAAGCTGAGTTTAACAAGCCCATCCTGTTCACGGAGTTTGGTACGGATGCTTTCAATGCCATCAGCAACGAGGAAGACCAGCAATCCCAGGCCTACTATATGGTGGGTAACTGGAAAGAGATTTATGAAAATGCGGCAGGACTGGGCAAATCGGGCAACAGCCTCGGCGGCTTCACTTTCCAGTTCAGCGACGGCTGGTGGAAATTTGGGCAGACCAGCAACCTCGATGTCCACGACAACAATGCCTCGTGGAGCAACGG
>JALHRK010000014.1 GCA_022841505.1 Saprospiraceae bacterium
TTTGAATGTTTAGCAGTTTGTTTTGCCGAATATAATTTTTTTTTGACCGAATCGCATTTTTTTATCAAATTTAGAGATTCTGTTTTATACAAATTATGCTTCATGCCCTGGTTTTTCATCAAAACAAGTTTGTTGCTTTTACTGTGGCTTGGACAGGAGGGGGTATCTGCTCAGCACCTTTCCTGGCGTAATTTTACCGCCGATCAGGGTTTGCCAGGCAACATTGTATACGACATGCTGGAGGATCGCCACGGCTATCTGTGGTTTGTCACCGACCAGGGAATTTGCCGCTTCAATGGTTACGAGTTTATCCAACCGGTAGATACCAGCGCCATGCGGGGCAGCGAGGCTTTTGTGCCGGCAGAAGATGCAGCGGGAAAGATCTGGTTTGCCCGTTTGGACGGGTCGGTTTGGTTTATTGAAACCGACACTGTGCGCGCCTGGAAGTACAATAAAGTGACGGAACCTTACCGGGGAAAATCCAGACAAATACAGCAATTGGGCGTTGGCAAAGATGGTTCGGTATGGTTGGCGCTGGCGGGGTTCGGCTTTCTGGCCGTAAGCAAAGACGGCACTCCGAAAGCCATCAAGGGTTCGCCCAGGGAAGGTTTTATGTTTGCGGAGGTGGGTAAAAAACTGATTTACACCCCATTTGCTACTCCTGAATACCTACGTAAAACCAAGCTTTCTGCAATCAGGCCCTTTGAAATTTGGTATTGGAAAGAGGATAAGGCCATTTGGCAGGGAAAAATCCAGATCAGTCATTTAGAAGTTTCGGCAAAAACCGGCGTCTGGAAATTGCGCAACGGAGATTTTGTTTTCTACTGCCAAAACGCTTTTCATCTCATTCGGAACAACCGGATCGTGTGGCAGGCGCCCGCTAAGCTATTTGCAGAAAAAATTCTGGAATTGCCGGATGGAGGCATATTAGTCGCATCGCATGCCGGCAATAATGTAGGGCTGTTTCATTTTGCTTCGATCGAGCATTTGCAACGGGGCGAATCCAGAAACCTGTTACCGGGGCTTTTCGTGACCAATGTCAGCTTCGATCGCGAAGGCGGGTGGTGGGCAACAACGCACCATGCCGGAGTCTATTATTGCAAAAACCCTGCCCTGGAAATTTTTGATCAGTATAGCGGATTGCCTTCGAGCGATGTTGTGTGCTTAGCTAATGATGGGGAAACGGCTATCTTTGCCGGAATGCGCCCTCCTGGAATTGCGGCCATTCACTACAAAGCCGGGAAGCCCCGGATCTTGCCCCATCCCCCCCTAAGTTCAAGGGAAGTGCTGGCGATTTGCTTTGAGCCTTTCAGCGGGCGACTATGGTGCGGAGACCGGCTTTCTTATTTGGAAAAAAACCAATGGAGATTCGCCATTCGGTTTGATTCTTTTTTCCAAAAATCGGAAACTATACCCATTAATACGATTATGCCAGACCCTTCCGGAAAAGCAATTTGGGTCAGTTCGCCCTATGGATTTCATCGAATTGACACCCGAAATGGCACAGCGAAATACCTTGGAAAAACGGAAAAAACGGATTTTGTGGCGCGTACTTTTTCGGTTACCCCTGACCGTAAAGGGAATATTTGGGTTACCACAGCTACGGGCCTGCGACTTTGGCGAAACGGAACCTATGAGCTGCCTCCGTTTGATCATCCGGCATTGCGTTTTCAGCCACGCGGGGTCATCATATTGCCTGATGACAGGGTGGCAATCAGCCTGCGCGGCGCCGGGGTTTTAATAAGGGATACGAACAATGTACTCACCCACCTCACCCGACAAGATGGCTTAACTTCAGATTTCATCACCAAACTTTACAGCAGCCCGGAAGGGGCTCTTTTTGCCTGCTCCAATGCCGGACTGAACCGGTTGACGCTCCGGACGGATGGCGGCTGGACCATCGAAACCATCAGTGATAAAGAGGGCTTGCCCTCCAATCAAATCAACGACGTCACGACCCTTGCCGGGGAAACCTGGGTAGCAACCGCCCAGGGTCTGGCGCGCTTTCGCGACCTTCCGGCGCCTTTTCCTATGCCTGCACCAGTGCTGGAAAAGCTTCAGATCAATAACCAAAATGCCATTTTTGACCCAGATCTTCGATTGGCGCACTTTGAAAACAACCTCTCCATCCGATTTTTTGCTTTGCATTACCGTTCCGGTGGCGACATTCCTTACCGCTACCGGCTGCTGGGCGCAGACACGGCTTTTGTCTATTCCACTACCCGGGAGGTCAATTTTGCTAACCTTTCACCGGGCGTCTACACCTTCGAGGTACAGGCCCAAAACGAAGCCCGGCAATGGAGCGCCCCCACCCGTTGGGATTTTGAGATCCACGCTGCCTGGTGGCAAACCGGGTGGTTTTGGACGTCCATAGCCTTGATTTCTGCTATCGGATTGGGGCTTTGGTACCGCGATCGCCTGCGCAGAGCAAAGCAGGAAGCCGAAGTACGCAATAAAATCCGCGACCTCGAAGCCGCAGCGCTGCGCGCCCAGATGAACCCCCACTTTATCTTCAACTGCCTCGGCAGCATTCAGCATTTTATTTCCGAAAACGACGCTCCATCCGCAACGCGGTACCTGTCGCGTTTTGCCCGATTGGTGCGGTTAGCGCTGCATGGTTCTGTGGATGGCCGGCACAGCCTGCAGGAAGAAGTGGAGATGCTGGAAAACTACTTAGTCCTGGAGCAATTGCGCTTTCGCGGAAAATTCACTTACAAAATTGAAGTCAGCCCTGAACTTGATCCGGAAGATGTTTTTGTGCCGCCTATGTTGGTGCAGCCTTTTGTAGAAAATGCGCTTTTGCATGGCATGAAAAACAAACAGGAAGGCGGGCGGATCAGCATTGTATTTTCACAAAAAGAAAACCTGCTTCTGGCAACGGTGAGCGACAACGGCCCGGGGTTCACTTCAGGCGATAACAACCTTTCCGAAACCGGCCATAAATCGGTCGGCATGACGCTGACACAACGCCGGTTAGACATCTTAGCCGAACAACCGGGGCAAGAGGCGCTTCATCGTGAAAACATCCTCGCTGCGGATGGAACCATTCAGGGGATGCGCGTCGTACTTCAGGTGCCATTGGGGTAAGAGAAGGTAAAAAAAAATTCCTCTTTTACCGAATAACATGCTTTTTCAACCGAATCACATAATTCCAGGTCTGGTGTTTCAGTAAAATGCATCTTTGTATGATTCAGGGCTTTATGAAGACACACAACTTGCCATGGCAAACGAAGCTGGCTCAGTGGACAGGATCAAATCAGAAATCCGACAGCAAATGCGGTTCGGCAATACGGATATGGTGGTTCAACTGCTCCGCGAGTCCGGGATTCCGGAAGCCGACCTATTTTCAGACCGGATCAATGATTTCCATCAACAATATGAATCGGGCGAGATAGAGGCAGAAGCCTGGAGTCAGGCCCAATTACAGTTTTATCAATCCGTGCTGGATTTAGCATCCATGCAGGATACCTACAAACCATCTATACCTTACGATTTCAATAAATTACAGCTCCAGCTTTTAGTGGATAGCCATGAAATCAGTAAAGCGCTTGCCAGGTGTGAAGCTTTCGGGGATAGCTCTATCCTTATGCAGGCCAAATATGAGATCGGCAGGCAACAATACGAAAAAGAGGCCATCGAACTGGCAAGCTGGGAACTCATCCAGCACGAAACGAAATACCTGCTCTGGGAACTGGCGGAACAAATGCCGGGAGGGAAAGCGCCCGGGAAAAGCACCTGGAAAAGGATTTTGAAATGGTTGAGATGAGGCAGATCTGCGCTTTGGTTTCCGTATTTTCCGAAAGATTACCTATTCCTGCATTTTTTTTTCTTGCTTGTCACAAACCCTACCCTGTGTGACTTATGGTATTAGGGTACCGCCTGTAACTTCATACAATTCGGTTAGCTGAGCCTGTATCCTAATCAGTAGGATTTACACAATTATTTGGGTATCCATTCCCTATAACTCTAACTAACAATCATCATGGCAAAAGCAAATGTAAGCGCAATCCAAAGCCAAAAAATTGACGCTTCTCCAATTGGCATTTCTGAGGCTCGTTCCCGTTTAGCCCAACACATGGCTATTTTACAGGGATTTGGATACTCTGATATTGCTACATTAGGTAAACTCTCGGTCGGATCCCAGCAAGGGGTCAGTACGACAATACTGCAAAAAAGCGGCGTTCTTTTTCCAACAGAAACCGGATCAATAGGAGATAAACTTGAAATGTTGTCCGGAGTCGCCCGAAGGAGTACAAAAAACGGCGCTTTTGAAAATATCACAGGAGCGGTACATGTAATCGCTTCGAGGAACATGCCCGTACTCCAGGAAGGTAGCAGGGGAGCTACTCAGAATTTGATCCCTATAAATACGGCTTACTGGTTTGCAACGCAGATTATCATTCAAGATGATACTACGCTTATATTGGATTCCAGCCTAAAATCATTAGTCATCATTGCCGAAAGTTTGACCATCGGAAAACGCGTAACGATCAGTTGGGATCGGCCAAAAGAAACATCGTCGCCTTCTGTCCCCTTAAAGCCTGCAACCCCGCCCGATTGGCCCCAAGCGACCTCCGTAGCAAGTTTAAGGGGGCGCGACGGAAGTTCAGGTATGACGGGGGGACAGGGTACTCATGGCCAGATCGCACCGGAATTGGAGCTTTGGTTTTTGCAATCAACAGGTTTTCCCGCAATTGACTTGCGCGGGCAGGATGGTTTTTTGGGCGGCCGTGGCGGCGACGGCGGCGACGGCGGTCGCGGACAAAAAGGGTGTAATACAGCGAAGAAAAATCTTTTTTGTTCGCAGGAACAAGGCGGCGGTGGTGATGGCGGCAATGGTGGCCGGGCCGGCGATGGCGGTCGTGGCGGCGATGGCGGTGTTGGCGGAAAATTTTCCGTATTCACGATTCAATCGGTAATCAACAACTGGTTGCAGAGTGGTCTTACCATTAGTGTAGATGGAGGCAGTGCGGGCTCAGGAGGGGATTCCGGACGTCCAGGCGAAGGCGGTCCGGGCGGTGCAAAAGGGGATAAAGTACATTCAGTTTGTCCGAATAATAACCGTACCCCGGGTGTGAAGGGTAATTCCGGCGCATCAGGGTCAAGGGGAGCAAACGGGAATAAAGGCATCTTGCTCACCAACTCAATTCAGTATTCAGCAATTACGCCAAGCGAATTTTATATTGAACTGACCAAACCTGCCATTACTTCGGTTTCGACGCAAAATGCGTATGTCGGCGATACCGTTTCTGTAAACGGACTTAGATTCGCTGCTGGCGATCAGATATTTATAGAAGGATATGATGGCCAGATCACCGTTGCATGCCCAACTACGTTTGTAGCCTCATCGTTGCTGACATTCATTGTGCCTGATATCCCCGGAGGTTATGCCTTGCTTGAAGTCGTTCAATCTGATGGTACCCGCAGTACCAGTAAAGGCACCATCATGGTTCGCCCGCGTATTGATGCGGTCGTTCCGGCGGGGAGAATAAGGCCGGGAGAATACTACTTTCTGCGGGGTACCGGGCTTGGAAGAAGTGGCAATATTTGGATTAACGGTGAGGATATTGGACCTTTTTTATCGGTGAACAACAATACGATTAAATTCAAAGCGCGCCGGCCCTCAAATGCTGAAAACAACCCCGCAGGTGAACGCGCCAAACTCAAAGTGGTGAACACCGAAGGAATAGGGCAGGGAAACCCTAATCATTCTGCAGAAATAGATATTGTATTGGACACCTTCCGCATGCTGGTTTTTGGCGATTCGGTGATGTGGGGAGGAGGATTGTGGGAACATGAGAAATACTATTCCCTCGCAGCCGAGTTTGTAACTTCCAGGATGGAAAATGTCCGCGTATATCGAACCGTCAAAGCACACCACGGGGCTAAAATCGGACGCGGTGATAATACGACTAAGGGAGAAATGAATGGGGAAATATCTTCCCGATGGCCCACAATTCTTCAGCAGGTAGACGCACTCAGTTCAATACCGGATGCCGCTGAGGTTGATCTAATCCTGATAGACGGGGGCGCCAACGATTTGCCTATTACAGGAGTCATGCTGGAAAGCGACTCCACTAAGTTGGCAGCGGTGAAACAGCAACTGATTGCCGATACGCGCAGGTATTGCTTCGACGACATGATTTTTATGTTGCAGAAGGTCATTAGCCAGTTTCCAAAAGCAAAAGTGATCGTAACCGGATATTATCATATCGTCAGTGAGCAGAGTAGTTTAGATTTTTTGCAAAAAATGGTGCTGACCATTTGGGAAGATGTGTCCGATTTTCCGCTTTGGGGGAATACCTGGGAAACCACCCGTCAAAAAGTCGTAACCTTATCGAATACCTGGGTAGTTGAATCCAATAAGAACCTTTCCCAGGCCGTAAAGTCTGTTAATGATGGTATTGTCGGCGACCCCCGCGTCTTTTTTGTAAACCCTGAAACTACGCCAGATCAGGCGGCTCACGCCCCCAATTCTTTGCTTTGGGAACCGGATTCCCTGGGAGGGCCATCAGACCCCATGTGGAAAGGAGGCAGGCAACAGGAAAGAGATGCCAATGAAGCCCGAATCAAAAACGAGGGTAATTATTTTATGGTAAAGGCAAATTCCTCTTACCATCCAAATCCTGCAGGCGCCCAGCGCTATTTTGAAAAAATGAAACCCATTCTTGAATCAGCAGCAAAAAGCAAAAGGGTTGCTATTCAGGCCGGCAACGGCCGGTTTCTTTGCGCAGAGGGCGGCGGCAACAGTACCCTCGTCGCTGACAGGTTAGCCTTAGGTCCCTGGGAGACATTCGACATGATTGAATTGGGCAACAATCAGGTTGCATTGAAGTCGGTCAATGGCCTTTATGTTTGTGCTGAAAATGGAGGCGGATCGGTTGTTTCTGTCAACAGACCTCGCCGTGGAGCATGGGAGACCTTCACATTGGTTGCTCAGCAATCTGGTTTTGCTTTTAAAACATCTGCCGGTAACTATCTTACCGTCCCGGGTGGAACAGGTGGCAGTCAGGTTTCAGCAACTGCTACTCAGGTATCAGGCGGAGAAATATTTCAGGTCTTGTAACTTTATTGCGCCACTCCGGAGCATAAAAACGTAGCAAAAGAAGCCGTATGGGCAACCCTTTATCGGGTGTAGCTTGTACGGCTTTTTTCGTTGAAGCGTCCTGACTTACAAATGAACCGTTATTTTGCAATCGGTTCATTGCGTGTGTACGCAACCTGATGCTGTTGTTATTCCCCATTGAGATGTTTTCCCCTTTTACCTTCTTGTGCCGGAGTACCCTGACCACTGCTTCCTTCCCGGAGTTCCAACGCTCACCGGATGTTTTTCCAAAAAACTTTCCTCTAACACTTACATTTGTCAATTCACCAGCAATCAACAAACGTCAATAAGCCCATGCGTGGGAGCGAATGGTTTACATCTGGCAGCCCCTGCAAGCGGTTCGAGACACATGAGCTGCTTTTTGAGGGCTTGCGCAAATTAGATAATGCAGCCATACTGTGCCTGCAGGTCAGGGCCATGCCATTGGTAAAAAAAACCGTGGCAGGATACGGGTTGCCAGCCGAAAAAGCAGACGAAATCGTCAACTCGGCGACGTTGGTTTTTTTGCAAAAAATCGAAAGTGGGGCGTACCAATTTCAGGGCCATGCCCCGATGACCTATTTCATTGAAATCGCCAGGCGCCAGGCGTTGATGGCGACCCGTTCTTTGAAAAAAACGGCCCAGTCCCTCGACGACCTTCTTGAAACCGCCGACCCTGACTACGCCGATTTGCTTCTCCGTCAGGATGCTGCCGAAGCTGTCCGCATCCTGCTTGAAAAGCTTGGGCAGCCCTGCGCAGACGTCATCCGGCTGCACCATATTGATGGATATAGCGATGAAGAAGTTGTAAGTCAGGGGTATGTGAAATATTCAACCCCTGATAGCCTTAAAATGAAACGCAGTGACTGCATGAAAAAACTTGTACAATTAGCTAAAGAATGGAAGACTTCGATAAATACCTGAGCGGGGAAATGAGCGACGGGGAACGCCAGCAATTTGAGCAGGCGCTGGCCGACGACCCTGTCCTGCAAGCCGAGCTGCAGGTGCGGGTGGGTTTGCGGCAGCTCCGCCTTGAAAAGAAGGTTAGAGAGGTGTCCACTGCCCGAATGGCCTGGGAGCGTAAACGCATCTGGCGAAGGATTTTGTTAGGCTTTGCAATTGCCGGGCTGTTTGGCCTGGCTATTTTTATTTGGTTCAATACCGGAAAAACGCCCCCTCCTCCTTCAAATATTCAGGAAACTGAGCAGGAAACCCCTGTTGGCGACCCTTTACAACCTGCTGAAAAAGAAAAAAATGTGCCTGTTTTGCCAGAAGAAAAAACAAGAAAACCAAAACGGCAAGACATTGCGGAAGCGCAGCAATCTAATGACCAGTTGCCAGCACCACAGGTCTTTCCCAACCTGCGGGGAGAAGGAGCGGCTGCGACGGAAATAAAAAACTTGCTCGACCAGATTTGGTACGCCCAATACCCGCCTTCGGGCATGAAACCCACCGGGGTTTTTGCTGAGGCCGATGCACTGTTAATGGAGCAGGAATACGAAAAAGCCTATGCCAAATTGCAACGGCTGGAACGCAAACTCCCCGAAAACGATACGCTGAACATACTGAAAGGGTATTGCCTCATGAACCTGGGCGAGGGCACGGAAGCGCTGCGTTACTTCGGTGGCGCAGAAGAGCAGCCCCTGCCTGTTCGGCAACTGCTGGAATGGTACCGGGGCCAGTGCCTGCTGCTTTCAGGCGACAAGGCGGGCGCCTTGGCAGCCTTCAAGGCGATTGCCGGCAACCCCGGTCATGGGTACCAACGGCACAGCAAGAATGCTGTCCGTATTTTGGAGTAAGAAGAGCCTGATCACTTCATCCTAAAATATTTACCAGTGAAAAATACTGTTTTAATCGCACTGATTTGTTCGCCGATTGGGTTGTTTGCGCAAGTGGCTGACGCTGTTGCATTGAAGACGGTGGATAGTTTGATACAGGTTTCCCGTACATGGACAGGGGAAGAAGCGTTTGATAAAGCTCTGGAAACTGCTGCGATGGCCGAGGCACTTGCACTGAAGAAATTTGGAAGGGAGTCGGAGAGCTATGGGAGCGCATGCATGAATCACGGCAGGATTTTGTATTTTAAAAATGATTACACAGAAGCTGAAAAATGGTATCTTGAATCTAAAAATATTCGCGAAAAAGTATTGGGAAAAAACCATGTGGACTATGCAAAAACGATGCAAAACATTGGGCTTTTATACTACTGGAAGGGGGATTATGCGGCGGCCGAATTGCCCTTACTGGAGAGCGTGTCCATTTTCGAAAAGGTCGTTGGAAAAGAAGATGCCAATTATATTTATAGCCTTCACTGGTTAGGGATATCCTATTATAAAATGGGGAAATATGCAAAGGCTGAACCCGTACTAAAGGAAGCAAAAAACATCCGTGAAAAAACTTTAGGCAGGGAGCATGCCGACTATGCGACAAGTGTCAATATGCTTGGGGTTTTATATTCGGGTATGGGCAATTACGAAAAAGCCGAACAGTTTTATCTCGAAGCCAAAGCTATACAGGAAAAAAGGCTGGGAGAAATGCACCCTGATTACGTAGGAAGCCTTTTAAATCTGGCAGTCTTGTACTGGAACATGGGTAAATACGAAGCAGCGGAGCCTTTGTACCTTGAAGTAAAAGCCATTCAGGAATCAGGATTGGGCAAAGACGATCCCTATTATTCAACCACCGTAAATAATTTAGCAGCCTTGTATTCAGATATGGGTGATTTCGAAAAAGCCGAGCCACTTTATATTGAAGCTTTAGCTATTCGGGAAAAGAAGTTGGGCAAAGATCATCCGCTTTATGCGTCAAGCCTGAACAACCTGGCTACTTTGTACAACAGGTTGGGCAATTATGGAAAAGCAGAGTTGCTGTTTCTTGAAGCTTTGGCTATTCGGGAGAGGACTCTTGGCAAAGCGCATGTTGATTATGCCCTAAGTCTGAATAATTTGGCGAGCTTGTATAGTGAATTAAATAACTACGAAAAAGCCGGGCCTTACTTGTCAGGAGCAGTAGCCGTTCGAGCTGAAGCATTGGGGAAGGTTCATCCTGATTATGCCTTTTCCCTCAACGAACTTGGGAATTACTATCATAAAACAGGCAAACCTGAACAAGCAGAACCTTTGTTGCTTGACGCAAAAAATATTCGAAAAAAAACGCTTGGAACCAATCACCCGGATTACGCCCGCAGTCTTGTTGATTTGGCAAGTTTTTATGATGCTACCGGCAATCATACAACGGCTGAATCCCTTTTCCTTGAAGCAAAAAATATACAGGAAAGCGTGCTTGGAAAAACCCATCCTTTCTATTTGACAAGTTTAGATAAACTCATACAATTCTATTGGCTTTCCGATAACCTCCTGGCTGCAAAATCCTGTATTTCAGAAGCCCGTGAAACCCAGAAAAGTCTGTTGACAAAAGCCTCCCGCCATCTTTCCGAGCGGGAATTAGCCGCTTTTGCCCATAAATTTGAAGCGGGACAGAGCCGGGATTTCTCCTTTGCTCAATTGCAACCGGACATCGCAGCTACCTGCTTTGACAATACTCTTTTCCACAAAGGGTTCCTTCTGAGCGCCGTTTCGCAGGTCAACAAATTGTCACGCTCCGACCCCGCCACCACCGAGAAGTACAACCAGCTCAAATCCTATAACCGCCGCCTGGTAGCCGAATACGCCACGCCCTTTGGAGAGCGAAAAAATGTGACTGACCTGGAAGAAAAGGCCAATACGCTCGAAAAAGACCTTGCTCGTACCGTGGCGGGCTTTGGAGAGGCGCTCCGGCAGGTAACCTGGCAGGAGGTGCAGCAGAAACTGCAACCCGGAGAGGCTGCAGTTGAGTTTGTGCATTATCAGTATATCACCCCAAAGCCAACTGACAGCATCATGTACGCTGCACTCGTGCTGGTACCCGGCATTGCGCAGCCTGTATTCATTCCGCTTTTTGAAGAAAAACAGCTGGGCGCCCTTCTCCAGTCAAATGTTGAGCTTAAACCCGACTTCATAAACGATTTGTATGGCAATTCACTGTATGAAATACTTTGGCAGCCCTTGGAACAGGCGCTTGCGGAAGTACAAACCGTTTATTTTTCCCCTACTGGTCTGTTGCACAGGCTGAACCTGGGCGCCATTCCAATGCCGGCTCTCCTGCGTGGTGAAGCCTTAGAAACTACCCTCGCGGATCGATACCAACTCATCGAAATAGGTAGTTCGAGGCAGTTGGTCGTCGGCAGCGGGCAACGGGCGTCTAAGGGAACGGACGCCCTTCTGTATGGCGGAATCGAATACGATATGGACAGCACCGCTATTACCGTGGCTATTTCCAATTTGGAGCCGGGCTATTTAGCCATCCGCCGGGGATTGGACTTTGCCAATACCGACTCCACGATGCGCAACTTGTCACGAAATTCCGGGAGCGGCAAATGGGGCTACCTCCGCTGGACGGATGTAGAGGTGACCACCACACAGGAAATTTTTGCCGACGCCGGGCTAACCACGATAGTCCGCAAAGGTTACGAAGGTACGGAAGAGTCATTCAAGACCATTGGCGTCAACGGCCCGTCGCCACGGGTACTGCACTTAGCCACGCACGGGTTCTTTTTCCCCGACCCGGTTACAGTTCGCAGTCAACCGTCGGCAGTTGGCAGTCAGTTCGAGCCGGTATTCAAAATTTCAGACCACCCAATGATCCGCTCCGGCTTTGTGCTTGCTGGCGGCAACCATGCCTGGCAAACGGGCAAGCCCTTCCGTCCCGACAGGGAAGACGGTATCCTGACGGCCTACGAAATCAGCCAGATGAACCTGAGTAATACGGAACTGGTGGTGCTGTCAGCCTGCGAAACTGGCCTCGGCGACATTCAGGGAAACGAAGGGGTTTACGGCCTTCAACGTGCCTTTAAAATCGCTGGCGCAAAATACCTCATCATGTCGCTGTGGCAGGTACCCGACTTCCAGACACAAGAACTCATGACGAGCTTTTACAGCCTGTGGCTGGAGGACAAAAAGGCCATCCCAGATGCGTTCCGGGCGGCACAAAAGGCCATGAAGGCCAAGTACAAAAGCCCGTTTTTATGGGCGGGGTTTGTATTGGTGGAGTGATTGATTTCAGATATTTTAAAAAAGCCCCTTCGGACGATGTTCCGAAGGGGCTTTTTTTTTGAAAAACATGCGATTGACACTTACCTCCACGACTTTGGCTGCAATACATAGGCACTTGTCCAGGTGAACATCTACTTAGGGAACTCATGATTTTAAAAAACAGCAATTCACCGCGCTCTGTGGTTGCCACAATTAATACACACAAAACTGATTACAATGAACAAGCTACTTCTATCCTTCTTTTTCCTCGTCTGCTTGGGCTGCCTGCCGGTGCAAAGTGATGCTTCTTCTTGTGATATGGGCATTTTGCCAGGAGCAAGCATGGACGTTACGCCGCCGGTGTTTACCAACTGCCCTTCCGGGCTTGTTACGATTTGCACGTATATAGGTTTCACACAGAACCCGCTTACTTTTTTAACGACCTGGCCCATCCCCTCTGCTACGGATGATAGCGGTCAGGCTACCGTTGTACAAACTGCGGGGCCGAGCAGTGGAGTAAATTACCTAACGCCCGGAGTCGTTTATACAGTGACCTACAAAGCAACAGATCCATCCGGTAATTCAGTGTTTTGCACATTCACCATAACTTTGGATAACGAACCGCCGGTATTCAGTAATTGTCCGGTGAGTCTTACGATGTGCGGCCCAACCGATCCCTGGCCGATCCCTTCTGCTACCGACAATTGCGGACAGGTTTCTTTTGTACAAATCGCAGGCCCTACCAGCGGGGTGAATGCGCTAAGTCCGGGAGTTGTTTATACCGTTGGCTATAAAGCTACAGATGGGATTGGCAACTCAACCAATTGTATTTTTACAGTAACCTTAGAAAGCGTGCCGCCGGTATTCAGCAACTGCCCCGGAAATCTTACCGTATGCGGCCCCACCGATCCCTGGCCGGTTCCTTCGGCTACCGACAATTGCGGCTCGGTTTCTTTTGTACAAATTGCAGGCCCCGTCAGTGGAGTGAATGCGCTAACCCCTGGAGTTGTTTACACGGTTGGATATAAAGCAACCGACCTTGCGGGCAATTCGGCAAACTGCACCTTTACCGTAAGCATTGACGGCAAACTGCCAACCGCTACCTGCTCCAATCAAACCCTGACCTTCAATGGTCAAAACAGCATTCCGTTAGATCCAAACACCTTGGTAACTGCAACTGACGACTGCGGGATACAAAGCATCACGCTTTCCCCATCCGCCATCCCCTGCGCTCAAATTGGCCAAATTGTGCCCGTTACGGCTACCGTTACCGATATAAACGGCAACGTAGCCACCTGTACAAGTAATATTACCGTAAATGGCTTACCCTGCGGCTGGAGCCAAACCCCCAACGGTGTCAACTGCCCAAACGGCAGCAATGTTAGTTTCAACCCGGGAACAAACCTTTGGACCGTTGTAAGTACCAACTGTTACTACGCCAACCCCTTCACTACTGACGCTCTGGCTTTTGCCCAACGTACCTTGTGTGGCGATGGGAGCATCACAGCACAGGTAACGAGCATCAACGGCAGTGCACTTGGCTGGGCTGGTTTGGTAATGCGAGAGGGCAATGCCGCCGGCGCAAAAAAAGCGCAATTGATCACCAATCTGAGCAGCAATGTGAACCGCCGGGAGTTTAGGCTTACAACGGGCGGCCAATCTTATCCGCAGCAATCCCTTGCATTGAATCGCCACTGGCTGCGGCTGGAGCGATCGGGCAACCAGTTCAGTATGTATGTATCTCAGAACGGCCAAACCTGGCACTTAGTGGGTTCGCAAAACATAGCAATGAGCAGTTGTATTCAGGTTGGACTTGTGGCGACCAACTACCAGCAAAACAGTACAGTAACGGCTACTTTTGCGAACGTGAGTTTTGCCGTCGGCGGCAATAATCTGGTAACTCCTACTGATGGGGCAACCGTAAGGGCAAATGATTATTTGTCCCAACCTGACTTCAGCATCTTTCCCAACCCGACAACAGGCGAATTGAAAGTGGATTTGACCCAATACGCGGGCCTGCCTGTGCGGTTGGAAGTGTATAGCTTGCAAGGCCGGTTGCTTCAGTTTGTCGAATTAGAGGAGGTGCAAACTGCGCTGGAAAGTATTGATCTGTCGGACCATCCTGACGGCATGTATCTGATTCGGGTGAAGGCAGTAGGGGTAGGGGTAGAAAATGTTCTACCCCTACCCCTACTGCCCGATTTGTCGAAGCGGGTGGTGTTGGCGCGATGAAGAATTTACCGAATATCATCAATTCCTAACCGAATCGCATTGATTTTGGCAGCGTATGGTTTGTAATTGCATATTTGTGTGACAAACCTGGTTAAGAGATGCCACTCCAAAAAACCAAGGCAACCAAAGAAAGCCGTATGGGCATATCCGTTTCCGGGTGTTGCTTGTACGGCTTTTTTTGTCTGTAAAAAACAGGATAAGAATTTCCACTGGATTGTCACAAGGCCCCTCCTAAGCGACTTGTCAAGAATAATACAACCATTCACCAGTTCAACCACGCGCACGATGAACACTACACCAAACAAAATTGCTACACTGCTCTCCATCTGGATCGTTTTTTTATTAGCGATACCGGGACAGGCCCAATTCCAACGCCAGTTTGGTACGACCTTGGACGAATCTTTTTCCAAAGTCATTCAAAGTGGAACCAACTATTATGTGTTGGGAAGCGGGGAAATTACCAATGGCCAACTGGCCCGCGCAACCGTGACGCGGCTGAACGCTTTGGGGGAGTTGCAATGGACGCTGGGTTTGAATGTTGCCTCACAGTGGAACGACGCGGTGCTCACCCCTTCCGGCAACCTGCTGGTGGTGGGGCATTCGTTGCCCGACGACAACACCAGCCGGAGCATTATGGGGTTGGTGACGGCTGCGGGTGCATTCACCTGGGTACGGTCTTATGACATTCCCGGAGGCGACGGGTTCACGCGCATTGTACAGAACCCCATTCCGGAAAATGCCGCGTTCCCGTATTATGTCCTGGGCTCGCAAACAGACATTGGCGGCGGAACTGCCGAGATGGTGTTGCTGAACCTGAATGAAAGCGGAATCTTCAACTGGAAAAAACTATTCAACGGCGTTCCCGGCAATAAATATGCCCGCGACCTGGAAGCGTTGTCCAACGGAGATTTATTGATCTCCGGAAACTTTGAAACGCAAGGTGTGATCCTGCGCACCGACAACTCAGGGCAGACCTTCAACGGCGTTACGCCCGATTTTCCTTTCGTTTTTCTTGATGCGGTGTCGGGAAGTGGCGGTAGTTTTTATGGGGTGGGAACCAGCCTTTTAGACGGGAAGGTACACCTGATGAAATTCGACGCAGATTTGATTGCGCTTTGGGATGTGACCATCGCAGGATTAGAGTCGGTAAGCCAGGTTTTTCATGGATCATCAGGCAGTGTTTATGTAGCAGGACGACAGACCCCAGGCGCGAGTTTCGGATCGGTAATCAGAGTCGTTAAATTGAATGACGAGGGCAACTCCCCGAGCGTGGAGTGGGTCAAATATTTAGATAATGGTGAAATTGCTTTCGAAGGAGGAACCCTGTCCCTTTTACCATCTGGTCAAATCGCTTTCGCAGATGGAAGAACTCCTGAAATTGCTGGATTTGGAGAGCTTTGTGCGTTTCTTTCCATAAGTGATCTGGAACTCAGCACGTGCATGACGGCTGAAAGCAACAACGTCATACAGAACGAAAACACCCTGTTCGCCAGCCCTGTTCCCCCAGGCATTGATTTTTACGATGAGCCGCCGGCAACAAACCTGACCAGCGCCCAACGTGCCTGGCAACAGGGAAACGCGTGCAATACGGTACCTTGCGTAGCAGATTTCAATTTTCAATTTCCGGATTGCAACCAAACAGTCAGTTTTACCAATACTTCCACCGGCCCTGCGCCGCTTAGTTATTCCTGGAATTTCGGCTATTCGACCGGCGGCATCCCCCACACTTCGATTGCTGTTAATCCAATCCACACCTATCCCGCCCAATGCGCTACCTACAACGTCTGCCTTACGGTTACGGGTAACGGGTGCAGCAACACAATTTGCAAAAATATAACCATTAAATACCCCCAGCAGCCGGTATTAACCTGTCCGCCAAACATAACGGTGCGGTGCAATGCCGACCTGTCACCCGCCGTTACCGGTTTTGCTACCCTGACGGGAGCTTGTAGCGGCCAAAACCCGAACATTACTTTTTCTGACAATACCAGCGGAATGATGCCCTGCAACGGTACGGTGCTCCGAACCTGGACAGCGATGGATGAATGCGGGGTTACGCGTACCTGTGTGCAAACGATTCTCGTGCAGGACAACGTCCCGCCCGTAGCCATCTGCGCGCCCGGACAAGGCTATGACTTAAACCCGGATTGCACCCTCCCTGTAACGGTGGACATGATTAATTCCGGCTCCACCGACAACTGTCAGATTCTATCCATTAGCGTAAGCCCGACCGTGGTGACAGGCTGCGGCATTTTCCCGATCACACTCACGGTGACCGATTTGTGTGGAAACACGAATACCTGCACCACCGAAATACAAACCATTGAGGCGGAACCTCCAATGATTATGTGTCCGCCGAATATTAACCTGACCTGCGGCAACGACATCTCCCCTGCCGCAACCGGTATGGCCACCGCGACCGACAACTGCGATCCCAATCCGGTCATTACGTTTGCCGATGTGGTCACGGGTACGCTGCCCTGCAATGCGCTGATTACCCGCACCTGGACGGCAACGGATAACTGTGGAAACGAGGCTACCTGTGTGCAAAATATTGTGGTGATTGACAATGTGCCGCCCACGATTGCCTGTCCGCAGGATTTGACCGTCAATACCAATCCCGGTCAATGCTTTTTCACCGGCATAATACCAGAACCCACGGCAACGGATAATTGCAATCCTAACCCTGCGATTACCTGTTACCTCGTGACGCCTTCGGGCCTTGTGCAGATCACCCCGGGCATGCAATTCCCAAAAGGCACGCATTCCATTTGCTGTGTCGCGGACGACGGGTGCGTGGACGTCAGCGAACTCATCTGCACGTATCCCTGCACAACGGGAGGCAATGTGCAGGCGCCTGACCCGACTTCGGATTTAATTCAAAATATAATAAACAACAGTCCGCAAGAGGAAGCTTTAGCGGTGCTTGGCGTGCAGCCCGGAATTTCCGGGGAGGTATTGGTGAGAGACGTGCTGGTTGGCGGCAACTGTTTCGATATCAGCAATGTGACTACCCAAGGGCAAGCCAATCAGTTGGGTGTTTTTACCAATGGCCAGACCAATATCGGTTTCGACGCAGGCGTCATTTTAACCACCGGCCCAGGTACATTGGCGGTCGGCCCAAACAACAGCGATAATGCAGGCAGTGGAGTTGGCGGCGTAACGCCGGATGCGCAATTGTCCACCCTCACAACTGGTACGCTCTACGACAAGGCTGCACTCGAATTCGACTTTATTCCGACGCAATCCACTGTTACTTTAAATTTTGTTTTTGCTTCCGAAGAGTACTGCGAAAAAGTCGGCAACCCGCTCACCGATGTATTCGGGATCTTTATTTCCGGCCCGGGCATTTCCGGTGGGCAGCAAAATATAGCGCTGGTTCCCACTACAACGACTCCCGTGGGTATCAATACCGTGAATCACCTCAATTTTTCGGGCTTTTTTCAAAACAATCAGCCAGCTTCCAGTGCCAACTTGTGCGGACAATTGGCTTCCACTTTACCATCCGTTACAGAATTGCAATACGACGGCTATACCCGCAAATTTACTGCAATTGCCAACGTGCAACCCGGCCAGACGTACCACCTCAAATTGGCTATTGCTGATGTCGGCGACGACCTCCACGATTCAGCGATTTTTATAGATGCTGGTTCGTTCGACGCCGGCGGCAATGCTTCAGCGGAATGGGTAGTCAACAGCAACCCCGTTTCAGATATCGCATACGAAAATTGCGGAACGGTCAACTTGGTTTTTGAACGGGCTGGTGTAAGTATCAATGTGCCACTTCCGGTTTCATATACCATCTCAGGAACAGCCACGGCAGGACTCGACTACGCACCATTTGCTTCCAGCGTTGTGATTCCTGCCGGACAAAGTCAGTTTACTTTGCCCGTTACCATCCTCAACGACGCGATTCTGGAAGGGGACGAGACAATTATCATCACCCTCGATAATGTCTGTTCTTTTTTGATGCCTCAAAAAACGTTGACGATTAAAGATAAAGCGCTTTTACAGGCGAAGTGTACGTTCACCTTGACGGTGGAAGACCATGAACTGCCAATGATTATGTGCCAACCTAACGTAACCGTTTCTGGTATATCGGATGGAGCAGGGAGTTGTACGGCGACTGTGCCGGTCATTGGGCCAATAGCCTCCGATAATTGTCCGATGCTGATGGTGGATTATTCGATTTCGGGCGCTACAACGGCTACCGGCACAAACAATGCCAGTGGGCTTAGCTTTTCGGAAGGAATTTCCACCGTGACTTATACGGCAACAGATATGAGCGGAAATATAGCTACCTGCCAAACCGTAGTGACCGTGGTGTGTGATTTTGGAAGTTCCTGCGAATGCCCTGCGGGAGGTTTTCAAGGCCCTAACCAAATCGTAAACGGCGATTTTTCGGCGGGAAACACAGGGTTTACCTCGGATTATAATTTCAGCGGAGCAACACCTGGATCTCCGGGGACTTATGCGATTTCAAATTCATTTAGCATTCAAGGTGGTGGGGGCTTTTGGAATTGTTTGGATCACACCAATGGAACCCCGACCGGGCAATTTTTAGCCGTGGATGCCAGTTTAACACCCGGACAAGCTGTATGGCGACAAAATGTGAGCATTAACCCATCATCTGAATACCAGTTTTGTGCTTATGTCAATAATCTTTGGCGGTTCTTTGATAATTCGAACGATCCGGATGTGCAGGTTTGGATGGTAGACGGCAACAACAATGCAATTTTATTGACTTCAGCGGTACTGCCCGAAGTCCCGGATTTTTGGGTAAAACTGAATGCCTCATGGACTGCGCCCGCCGTTCTGGTCAGCCCTTACCGATTGGAAATCCGGGGTGGCTCCACCATACAAATCGGCAATGATTTTGCGGTGGATGACATCAGCTTCAAAGCTTGTTCTGCGCCGCCGCCTTGCGATGTAACCCTTGTAGCTACCTATGTGGACAACTGCGGCCATGTGCAACTCAACGCCGTGGCTTCCGGTCCGTCCGGTTACAGCTACCAATGGTGCAGCGGTGAATCCACACAAATGCTCGATTTGATGTTGCCCTGCGGGGAACACGATTTTTGCGTGTCGGTTACCTGTGCAGATGGAACCATGGCGAGCGATGCAATTACCGTGACCGTAAGCGACAATATCCCGCCTACCATCAACTGCCCGCAGAACATGACGATTACTGCTCTGCATCCCAATTGTGATATGCCCGTACATGGCATCCATTCGCTTGGGGCTACGGATAATTGCGGGGTACCGACCGTTACTTACGCCATTTCAGGGGCAACCACAGCTTCGGGGCAGGGCGACGCCAGCGGAACCACGTTCAATTCCGGTACCTCAACAGTGACCTACACTGCCACGGATTGGTGCAACAACATGACTTCCTGCTCATTCGACGTGACGATTGAGTGCGATACCTGCGCTTGTCTTGGTTTTCAAAATATAGAATTTTATAACTTCCTCGGTGCGCCAAACATCCCAACAACCTGCAACGGCGCTCCGGTGATGCTACCCTGCATCGGCAGTGACGCATTGTATTGGCTCCAATGGCAACTGCTTTGTTCCGATCCGATGTGTCAGCAAAGTACCAGTTATTTGATTGTACCAGCAGCAGGAGGCCCGCCGGTGCTTTCCGGCAGTATTCCTTTAGGCAGCCCGCCTTTCCTGAACTTCTCTTACAATCAGCTTGGCGGAGCTGGTAATTATCAACTTATATTGACCGGGAATTGCGGCGGCGACGAATGCACGTGTACCATTAATTTTTCTGTGCCTTCCTGTTGCAACTGTGGCGGCTTCTCGGATATGACCTGGCGACCTTCGCAGGGAGGATTTACGCAATCGGTAGCCTGCGGAGATACATTGGCGGTGCTTTGTGATCAGACTTTTTTTCCGCAAGTGGGCGGCCTGTTCCAATGCGTGGGCACGCAATGTCCCACCAATCAAACCATCCAATGGGTGTTGCAGGATCCCGCGGGCAACCTTATCCAAAGTGGCCCGCTTACGTTTCAGACCAATTTCCTGCTGGCGCTCGACCCGGACTGGTTTGTGCAAGCCGGCATCTACACGCTCACCTTCAATGGGAGTTGCGCAGGGCAAATGTGCCCCCCTTGTGTGTTGTATTTGGAGTCGGAGGGATGCGAGTGTTGTGATGATTTTGATGAATTTTGCGCTCTTGTAGCCGAGGGCTTTACGGTTGAGCAGGACGGATGCACCGTGACAGTATGCGCGCCGCAATTTGACGACTGCCATTTTTTGACAAGGCCTCCCAATTTCGGCGACGGCAGCCCGGTACTTGGAGTAATTGTACCGGCCAATGGATGCTGGACGCATACCTACACCCAAAGCGGCACTTACACCATTTGCGCCACGGTTTTCGAGACGACTGCCGACACCGTTTGCTGGAGTAAAGAAATGTGTGTGACAGTGACTTGCGAGCTTCCCAGCCTATTCCAATGCGGGATGGCTGTAAATACCTACCAGCCGGTATCTCAACTCTTATCAGACAAAGTACTTTCCGTAAGGGATATTCGCGACCGGACGGGGATTCCAACCATGATCAATTGGCCTGCACTGGAAATCACACATCCTCAATGGACGTATGGCAGCCTCGGCTCTATTTTCGGCATTGCTATTGATAAATTCAACAATATTTATGTAAGCGCCACCTCAGCCTACTTATACAGTTGGCCTAATACCAATCACTACGGTCTTGCCGGGAGTGGGGGAATTTATCGCATTGATGGCGTAACAGGCAATCCCTCTGTTTTTGTGAAAACTGCTGCGAGCGTTGGCCCTCCAGTATTGGGTGCTGCAGAAATACCAAACGACCTCACCGGCTTGGGCAATCTCTGTTACGACGAGCCTTTTAACCAATTTTTTGTAACGAACATGGAAGACGGCAGGATTTATCGAATAGATGGAGTCACCGGCCATGTATTGAGTACGTTTGATCCTTTTGCGCCCGACAACGACAGTCCCGGGATGGTTTGCCAGGGAGAGCGTATTTGGGGAATTGGAATGTTCAATAACAGAATATATTTCAATCAATGCGGGTTGAGTTTCTCGACTCCCAACAAAATCTATTCTATTGGTCGGAATCAAACTACGGGTGAATTTGACTTCAGCAATGGAATCACCCTTGAGCTAACCGTACCACCATACACTGGCGTGGCCAACCAGGTGAGTCCCGTTTCGGATATTGAATTTTCTGCTACTGGAAGGATGCTCCTGGCAGAGCGATCAGAGTTGGGATTGCCCTGCATAACAGCTAATCCTACTGCTTCAGCCCATGAATCCAGGGTATTGGAGTATGTGCTCAATAGTTCTCAGATTTGGGTTTCTTCTTCCAGTCAGTTTCAGGTAGGGGAACCCAATTACAATCAAAGCGCTGCCGGCGGCGTGGATTACGGCTATGAGAGTATTGACCCTTTGCTGGGGGTTTTCGGGAAATGTGACAGCATGGTATGGGCCACGGGAGATGCGCTTTCTTTTTCACCCGTTGATGTTTATGGAATTGTGGGGATGCCTGCAACCGGTAATATCTGGTTCAATGACTCCTGGATTGTGGATAGCGATATGATGTTTTCGTTAAATCCGAAAACACTGATCGGCGATGTGGATATCTTCCACTGCGGATGTCCGGTGGAGGCAGACACCTGCGTTTGCATGGGTTTTGCTAATTTAGCGTTTTCCAACGGCGCCGGGGCGGGCGCCTGGAGCAAACCTGCATCTTGTAATAACATTACATCCGTTCAACTTCCTTGCATCGGCAATGACGGCTTCTATTATTTTAATGGTACCCTGCTTTGTTCGGGCCCTATGTGTGCATCAAGCATCAGCTACCAAATCGTACCCGCAGCAGGTGGCCCTGTTGTTACCAGCGGCGTGCTTACCGGAGGAAATGCTTTCTCGCTGCCGCCTATGCCCTATTTATTGTTCCCCGGTGCGGGCGCATATCAATTGATTCTCACCGGCCAATGCGGAAGCAGCGCATGCACCTGCGTCATTAATTTTACCGTGCCTACCTGTACGTCGTATGTTTATGGAAGGGTGTATGCCGATATTGATTGTGTGGGTGCGGAATATACGGACCAGCCTACGCTGCCCGGCTGGACGGTCAACATCTTGGACGCTTTTGGCAATGTAGCAGGCAGCGTTTTGACAGATGCTGCCGGTGGTTATGCATTCGACAATTTACCGCCGGGCGATTACATTGTACAGGTCGTTCCATTCTTACCGGGTGGGGGATGGACCTCCTCCGTACCCGCCAGCGGTATGTATGCAATCACGATTGAGGAACCGGAACCAATGGATGGGCCGAGAACCTATTCTCTGAATTTTGGCTTCTGCTCCGTGTGCGATTGCAGCGCCGTCCAGTTTTCCATAGGCAACTACGACGAATGTTGTTATTACCTGGAAATAGAAAACAATGCTTCTTATTGTTTTACGGAAATTAACCTGACCCTGGATGCCGGGCAATTCATCAACGTGACGCCCAATGGCTGGACGGTTAACCAATTAGGCCCTGACCACCTGCAACTCATTCCACCGGGCGGATACATTCCTTCCGGGGAAAAGGTGCCGGTGCAGTTCTGCATATTTGGCAATACCAGTCCAAGTTTTAGCGTGAGTACAACTTATACCGCTAGCGGTCAGGTGTTCACCTGCGGCAGCAGCATCCAATCGGCCTGCATACCGGAATGCACTACAATTTGCGAAACAAATACCCTTTGGCAGCCCATTCAAAATGTCGGTATTTATGACATGGTGGAATTCCAGGGTAAACTAATTGTTGCTGGCCAATTTGACCAAATAGGCGCCCAAACAGGATATAATAACATCGCTGCATGGGACGGGACTGCATTTACGCCTTTAGGAGCCGGTCTTTCTTCCGGTTCCTTTCCTCGTGTTTATACGCTTGCCGTACACAACGGTAAGTTATATGCGGGAGGGACGTTTACGAATCCGGCAGGATATGTTGCCGTTTGGAATCCCGCTACCATGACCTGGTTAGCCCTGGACGGTGGCGTAAATCATAGTGTGAATACCGGCAATACGATTGTAAACACCCTGTTAAGTACGCCGAATGGCCTCGTCGCAGGCGGCTATTTTAATACTGCGGGTCTGGTAAATCCGTTATCAAATGTTGGCAGTATTGCCGTGTGGGATGACGTGCTGGGGCAGTGGACGGATGATCTGAACGGTGGTTTTGCACATTCCGCAGGGGCGTTCCCAAATGTACAGTCTTTAGGCTTATTCAATGGCAATGTCGTTGCCGGAGGCAATTTCATAATGGCAGGAAATACACCCGTTGCCCATATTGCATTCTGGGAAAATCAAGCCTGGCACCCGATGGGTGCAGGAATGCCTGGGGGCACTCCTTATGCGATAAAACAGTTTGGCAACAAACTCATTGTTGGAGGATTTTTCGATATTCCAAATGTTATCGGAACCAGGCAAATTGCTGCCTGGAACGGAACCAACTGGGAATCTATGGGAGGAGGATTGCCCTTTTTTGCCGGTCAATCCCAATTTGTTCAAGATTTGGAGATTTACAACGGGAAGCTATATGCAGGCGGATTCTTTCTTCAAATCGGATTTACGAACGCCAATGCTGTTGCAGAGTGGGATGAAGCCAACCAAATCTGGGTTTCCACCAACCATTTTTACGAGTGGGTTGGCGCCTTAGTTACCTACGAAGAACCTGGAGGAGCCTGCACCCTATATTCCGGTGGATTTGATTCTTTTGGTGTCCCCTTGCGTAAATGGACTTGCGTAGCCACAGGCACGGAAGAACCCACAATCCTTCCCCTTCGCATCTACCCCAACCCCAACTCCGGTGCATTTACCCTTGAGCTGCCGCAAGCTGCCACGCCCGGCATGACCTTCCGCATCATCGGCCTCACGGGGCAGGTGTTGCTGGAAAAGGCCGCCGAAGCGGGCAGTGCGCGGCAGGCGCTGGAGGCAGGCGCTTTGCCGGCGGGGCTGTATTTTGTACAGGTGGTTGAAGATGGCCGGGTTGTGGGGATTGAGCGGTTTGTGAAGCAGTAGTACATACTGAATCGCATTTATTTCGGTGTGATACTGTGGAGAAGCTTCTTTGTAGAAGAAACGAAACCATACTGTACATGACACACCAAAAATCAAAATGATCAAAGCCGTGTAGGTGCTCCCGTTTCCGGGGGTAGCTATGCGGCTTTTTTATGTCATTACCCACAATGGATAATAAATTTTAAATGGGTTGTCACAAACCCCTCATTTGGGACTTATTCAAAGTAGAAGAAAAAGGCAATGGTGTCCCGCAGGCAGGAATGGCCTGGCTCGGCTTCGCTGACGGCGGGGAGCTTTTCGGTGCATTATTGAAATTTAAAACTTGATGGCAGCAGGTGGTATCGTTTATTGGCAAAGCCGCTTGCTGTATTTTTAAAACCAAATTCAAAAACATGAAAAGCATTTTAGTCATTTTCCTTTTAGCCATATTGCCTTTAACACAATTTGCCCAAGACAAAAAGCTGGAATTCGAGCTAAAAAACAAGTACACACCCATTGATTTTATTGAAGGCGAAGATTGTTTTTATATGGTTTGCGAAGAAAGGGTAATGAAAAATTTACTGAGCAAAGTCGTTTTCAAGTTCGACAAGGATTTGAACGTCGCCTGGAAAGAACCCATTGTCATGAAAAGCTCCCTAATGAAAGGAGAATTGCTTGGCATGAGCGTGGATGTTTTCCCTTACTTGAACGCAGCGGATAATAAGGCCATTGAATATATCACAAAAGAAAAGGGAATTTTTCAGGTATTGCCAGATGCCAGCCTCCGTGAAATAGTGGCGAATATGCCCGCCAAAGAGGCCAAAAACAAGATAAGTTCCCTGTTTCTGGACGCCAATGGTTTGAATATCCTTACCATAGTCGGCGATGAAACCTTCCCGACTGGCTCCATGAACTGGTACACGTTTGCGCACAGCGACCTCTCCCAGTCAAAGCGTACCATTAGCCTCCCTTTGCCTTCAAAGACCGACAAGGACAATGAATCGGGTTGGAGGTTGAACGAGGTAACAGACTCGGGACTGTATTTTTATTATGTTTCCTACAAAAACAAGGTAAAGGACGAAAGCCGCCCCATTCTTTCCTGCCATGTCATCCATGTTGACAGGGACGGTAAGGCTGGCAATATCATTGACATAGACCTTGGCCTACAAAAGTACACGGCCATGCCCGATAATTTCCAACAGAGCTATTATAGCAATTTGAGAGTTGTCGAACCTTATCTTTATGAAATAGGCGGTGGTGGCGGGCGGACTATCACAACCGATAATGCAATGATGGGCGTTAAAATAGACGGAAATTCCAAACGAATTTATTCGGTTATCGCACAGAACAAGGAAGTAAGCGTTGCCAACGATGGGCGTGTAAAGGGAAAGGGACTACTAGGTGCGAACCCGCCGGTCGAGTCCCTCTTATTTGGCATATATGATTTTGATGGTAAAAAAATTGCCCAAAACGTTTTAAGATATGTCCCGCCGAAATTTGGGCCATTGGGCGAAATTGGATCAAACGGTATTGATATCATACCCTTGCCCGAAAATGAGGGCGTCATTTGCAGGTACCTCGAATTAGGTTATGGCAGCATTTGGTCAATGGACGGCAAGGGCGAAATTGTTCAGGAATTAAAGACAAAACCTTATGACTATAAGGAGAATACTACAAAGTACCACTATGATGTGTTCACCTCCAGCTATTATTCCATGAAGGACTTCCAAGCCTCACCTTATGTTTCCAAAGAAGCATCTGCAATTTATCAGGCCTTCCAAAAATTGGAAGCAAAGTCCAAAAAGGATGCCTTTTACCTTTCCCTGAAGAACTATGAAATACTTGCCGTTTGGGATTCGAAAGAAAATAAAGTCAAGTTCAATTCATTCACCAAAAAACAAAATCAATAACATATGAAAACCTTTATTTGCGTTTCGGCCTTATTATTTTTTGCATCCCATATAACTTATGGGCAATTAAGCCTTCGCATATTCAACTACCGCCCCACGGGCGAGTTTGGCTTCACGATGAAACCCCTCGTTTCCATGGAGATAGGGACACAGGGAAGGTTCAGCAAGCGCGCCACCAAGCGCACGAGGGTCGGGTTTTCGGCCACTTTCCTCAAAATGGAACCGAGGTTGGAAGTATTTCCAACCTATGGGGTCGTGTCCGACGGCGCTGGCACGAGAGTGCTCCCCGGAGTGCAGGCATTTGGCAAGTACAATGTGTTCCAACTCTTCGGAGGCATAGACTATGCCTTTCTGCACAACGAGAAATACAATGTTTACGCTGGTATTGACTTGATAGCTGGTGTCGTCAGCGTGGACTATACTAACTACGTGGAAAGCTGGAAAGATGAGAGCTATTCGGGCGGTGGCATTCTTGCGGGGTTCAGGTTCCGCCTTGGGATAGAGTACAACTTGACCGACCAAATCAGCGCCTTCATTGACGCCAACCGCCAGGGCTTCCTCGTCGCAGAACCTAGGGCGTTGAACGATGGCAACGACTATGGCCTCGGCCTCCGATATACTTTCGACTAACTCAATATTGCCATGTGACCGCATTGTGGTAGCAAAGCATTTAAATCATTAAACCGATGAAAAAATTATTGCCAATATTAGCCATTTTATCTTTAATGCTTTCCTGTGAAAAGGCATTAAAAGATGTAAACGATTACTTCCCGGAGGTAAGCACTGTCAATGCGAGTGTTCAAGCGGACGGCACGGTACTCGTTGAGGGGGAAATCTTGTCAGAAGGAGCAGCTGCCGTCGAATACCTTGGTTTTTGCGTGAGCACCTCGCCAGATCCACAGTTGCTCGACCGCCAACAATTTGCCGACTTTTTTGACGGGGAGCGTTTTACCACCATCTATTCCGGTGGATTTGACCCCGACGCCACTTATTATTTTCGGGCATGGGCCACCAACGAATACGGGTACGTGACGGGCGAAACGGTTTCCTTGAGCGGCATAATTGGTTCAAATGTTTCTGCTCCATGCCAATTATCTTCCAGTAGTTGCAGTATTGGTGGCGGGCAACCTACTTCCAATTATTACACGGTCAGCCTCCCTGTTGAAGGATTTAACTATTGGGAAATAACTGCCCAAACCCTTGATGGCCCTACGGTTACATTGAAGTTCGGTTCATCCCTGACCACGGCAGTTTACACCACTGTAGGCCACAATTCTCCTGAGCCGGGGCAAGTATTTGTCAGCTTTTATTCCGGGTTCATCCAAGACAGCCTTGAGGAGGGCAGTAGTGTTTACGTTAATCGGTTATCTCCGGGGATATTTGAAATCATCATTTGTGATGCACCTTGGATTCATGGTGGAAGCAGTGCCTACTATTTCAACACCCGATTAAAATCACCAACTTGATTTTATGTTCAAAAACCCATTCTCTTTTTCCGGGCGCATTGGCAGAACGGAATATGTACTCAGTATGATTCTCACCTCCATTCCTGCATGGATTTTCATAGACATGTTAGAAGAAAGAGAAGCGGTCTGGGTGCTTTTCCCGGTAGCGCTTTTACTTTGGTTCAAGCTGTCGCAAGGCGCTAAAAGATGCCACGACATGGGCTGTAGCGGCTGGCATCAGCTCATTCCTCTTTTTGAGTTTTTAATGCTGATTTCTGGAGGAGAAGAAACCGCTAATGAATATGACCAGAACCCAAAAGGAATTGCCACCCCAAAGAAGGGAGGAAAAAAAAGTCCCTACAAACGAAAATTAGCAAGGTAAAGCCGAATATCCTGATGAATTATCCCAGGTTGCCTGTCAACGGCCTCCTTCAAAACCAAAACTTTTTAATATGAAAATCTTAGCAAAAACATTGTCACTATTGCTGATTTGCTGCGCATCAACTTCTGTGCATGCCCAGTTAGTCCCCAAATACCCACCCAATATCCCGGCAAACGGTCTTATTGATTGGGTAATATCGAAAGTAGATGATCCCACTTTCAATCGACTTGGCCATTTGGAGTCCGGCGTTTATGGCGATCCCTCCAGCAAATGGGCAGCCATCGGGGTGCCAAACCTTAATTTCCCGCCCGCTGAACAAAATTACTACGGGTTTTTTGCCAATAACCAGTCAGACAGGTTATTCCTGGGCCTGCGGCAAGAAGGGCCATTCAACGTTTCCAATGCTATCATCGCTTTTGGCGACAACCACGATAACGACCCGGTGCCAAACCGCTTAGTGTTCAAGTTCGATTCCTGGATTCCATCTTTTAGCCAGGAAATAGCAACTATGTTGCACAACGGCAATGTCGGTATTGGGACGGCTACCCCGATCCATAAATTTCAAGTGCATGACGGAAGAGTGATGATTTCCGGGGCGAATAATTTCGGAGGTCCCATGCTTCTTTTTAGCAAGGATCCAAGTCTCTCCCAATATCCCAACGGCCATTGGGGAATAGAATACGTATCAAGCTTACCAAACCAGGGTTTGCCCGTCCCTCCACATGGCGGCCTGAATTTCTGGCAACCTTTTGGCAATCCCGGCCCCGGACCAAGTGTCCCCGGAAACTACTATATGCTCCTGCATGACCACAAC
Source organism: Saprospiraceae bacterium (assembly GCA_022841505.1). Lineage (GTDB taxonomy): Bacteria > Bacteroidota > Bacteroidia > Chitinophagales > Saprospiraceae > JABWAJ01. The sequence continues at coordinate 28,975 of JALHRK010000014.1, forward strand.
GGGGCAGTTAGCATCAGCACAGATCAAGCGCCCCTTTCGGTCGGCACAAACAACACAAGCGCCTATCGGTTGTATGTGAAAGGCGGTATTCTCACAGAAGAATTGCTGGTTCAAACAGGCTGGGCAGACTACGTTTTTGACAAAAATTACCAACTCCCTTCCTTGCTTGAAGTAGAAAAGCATATTGAGGCAAAAGGACACCTGCCCAATGTGCCCTCTGAAAAAGAGGTGGTTGAGAACGGCCTGAATGTCGGAAAAATGGCGGTGACGCAGCAGGAAAAAATTGAAGAATTATTCTTGTATGTTATCCAGTTGAACAAAGACATCCTGCAGTTGAAGTCAGAAAACGAGGCCCTCCGTCAAATGCTGAACCCTCAAAAGCCTGCTCCCAATGAAAAATAGATGCATATTGATAAATCTGTTTTTGGTATTGACCTGTCTTTCTATCAAAGCGCAGTCTGTGGGTTATTTCCCTGGGGAAATTTATTTCAAACTTGAGGTCGACTTTTTGATTACGCTAGACCAGTACCCGGATGATTCGGTAAACATAGAAGAACAGATGCCCTTTCTAACTCCGCTGGTTAATACATTTCAAATCAGTTCAGTGAGGCGTGTTTTCTACTTTACCACAGATGACAAATTGCTCCGAACCTTTCGGTTACGCTGTGCAGACGATGTGAACCTCGATGATCTTGTGATCGAACTGGGTGAACAAACTGGAGTAGAATACGCCGAAAAAATCCCGACAAGCAAGGTAGATTACAATCCAAACGATTTGGGATCCAATACGTTAAACAGCCAATGGTATCTTCATAAAATCGATGCCCCGGCGGCTTGGAATCTATCATTTGGAAACCCTTCTGTCGTTGTTGCCATCGTTGACAATGCCTTCCAAACCGACCATCCCGACCAGTCCTTACTGCCGGGTTGGGATGTGGCTGATAATGACAACAACCCGCATCTCCCCCACATTGGCTGCGAACACGGCACCCATGTGGCAGGCATCTCCGGGGCAGATACAGACAATGCTACAGGAATTGCTTCCATTGGATTTGGCATTTCCATCATGCCCGTAAAAGCATCCCACGATGCTTACAGTAATGGAGGCGGTTGTTTTCAGTATATTCATAGAGGCTATGAAGGTATCACGTGGGCGGCGGTCAACGGGGCAAGGGTTATCAATTGCTCTTGGGGCTCCAGTGGCTACGGGTATTCGATCACGCAGCTAAATGCGGTCAATTATGCCTGGAGTTTGGGGGCTGTAGTAGTGGCAGCAGCAGGAAATTTTGACCTTAACATCTTAACCTACCCTGCTGTTTTTCCAAACGTAGTAGCAGTTGCTTCCACCAATATCAACGACCAAAAATCTGGCTTTTCCAATTTCGGTCCCTGGGTGGATGTCGCTGCGCCAGGCGAAAATATTCTTGGCTTACTGCCATTCGGTATCACTGGAATAAGATCGGGTACCTCGATGTCCGCGCCGTTAGTATCCGGCTTGTTGGGGCTGATGCTTTCCGCTAATCCTGGCCTGACCAATGTGGATTTGGTTAACTGCCTTGTTTCCTCTACCGACAATATTGACGCAATCAACCCCTCCTACATAGGTATGCTGGGGTCCGGGAGGATCAATGCCCTGCAAGCTCTGCAATGCGCACAGAGTACGTTGTCTTGCCCACCTACCTTGTCTTTTTCCTCTCCAATAAATGATTTCACCAATTTTAATTGGTATTATGAAGTTAGCCAGGACATCGAAGCAAGCAATCAGGTTCTTGGGACATCCAGGATCACTTATGACGCAGGGGTATACGTAAAATTGAAACCTAATCCAGGGGCATTGAGCGGTAATGGTTTCAAGGCACAGACTAATGGTTTTTTCAAGGCGTTAATTGACGGATGCTCGCGAGTAGTGGGGACAGAGGAGGAGACTGACAACCAGAAACTCAATATACGCATCTTTCCAAACCCAAATTCCGGCGCTTTCACCCTTGAACTGCCGCAGGCTGCCAAGCCTGGCATGACCTTCCGTATTATCGGCCTCACCGGGCAGGTTTTGTTGGAAAAAGTTGCTGAAACAGGCAGTGCGCGGCAGGCGCTGGAGGCCGGCGCTTTGCCGGCGGGGTTGTATTTTGTACAGGTGGTTGAAGATGGCCGGGTTGTGGGGATTGAGCGGTTTGTGAAGCAATAAGTAAGTATTACTCCGGGCCGCCTTGATGATGCAGGGCGGCCCGGGTTTAAAGGTCAGGGATGAAATGAAAGCCCAGCAAGATTTTGAATTTTCCAGCCCACTTACGGTGCAGGAGGCCCTTCAACGCCTGCAGGACCAGGCAGAAGGGCACCAGCATGGCAGCTTTTACGGCTCCGTGCAGGGCAACCACTTTTTTCTGCACCACGAAGCAGGCCCCGACCAGAACGAATCCGCGGACGACCCCCAAATTTCGGGCTATATCCTGCCCTTAGCGGAAGGCTGCCGCGTTCATGTCAGAATCCGGGTGCCCCACCATGCAGAAGGGAATGCCAGATTGGGTTCATTTTTTTTGATTGTTTCGGGTGCGATTTTGCTGTTCATTAGATTTTCTCCTCAAACTCAGGAAGAGGACATGTCAAAAGATGATTGGATTCCGCTCCTGTACGACTTTGCCATCCTTGTTAGTGCGGCAGTAGGTGGCTGGTTGGCCTGGAAAAAGTTTGAGGACAAAGACCGGCCCCGGATATTGGGGGAGTTCCGGGCGTTGCTGGAGGGAGAAGTTTAACACAATAAAAGCGAATATTGAATGAAAAAAAGAACAGTTCTCTTACTTCAGGCCATATCTTATGGCTTACTTGCTGTTTTTTTCATCAGCATGCCCCTTTGGGTAAATGTAAAAGACAGCTTCGGTACTTTTTTTGTCATAGGCCTGTCCGTGGTGTTTGGTTTTTTTGCTTTCAAAAACATCCGGCAATTAAACCAAACCGGAAAGGAAGAATTGGTGTACGCCCCGCCAAAGGATGCCTCAAAGACGGAGCAAGCGTCCTTTTACATGTGGTATTTTTACGCCACCCTGATTGCCTTCCCGCTCCTGACCTTGATTACCGTCTGGGACTTAAACGATTTAGAAGGTGGGATAGTCCAAGATGTCCGGGTTTGGGCTCCAATTGCGTTTTTATACGAGCAATTCGGATACTGGACGGCTGTGCTTTCGATCCCATTGACCGGCTTACTCGTTGCGGGCTTGCTGTTTAGAAAATGGCGGCTGCCTCTTACTTCTTAGCCACCTGGCTCGGCCTTACCTCAATCTTACTCGGCAAAGTCCGCGGGTTCATACGTAGCAAATCCACCACCATTTGCCCCAAATCTTCCGGCTGTATTTTCCAGGCATCGTCGGCGTTCGGCTCGTGGTTGTTGAAGTGGGAAGCGACAGACCCCGGCATGATGGTAGAGCATTTGACGCCCGCATCCCGCAGGTCGAGCATGACGGCCTGGGTGAAGCCCACCAGACCAAATTTACTGGCGTTATAGGCCGAAGCCGATGCAAAAAAATTGGTACCTGCCAAGCTGGCGATGCTGATGAAATAGCCCTTGGCGTTGATCAGGGCATCTACGGACGCTTTGAGGCTGTAAAACACCCCGGTGAGGTTGGTATCAATGGTTTCGTGCCATTGCGCCGGCGTTATTTCCGTAATAGGCGCAAAATGGCCAACCCCCGCATTCGCGACGAGGACGTCGAGGCGGCCAAACGTTTCGAGGGTTTTGGCCACTGCATTTTTCAGCGCATCAAAGTCGCGGACATCGGCGGCGATGGCGATGACCTTACCCGGGCCTGTTTTGGAGAGTTCCCGGGCTGCGGCGTCCGCAGCTTCCTGATTGCGGCTGGTAATCGCCACATTTACGCCTTCTTTCAGCAGGCTTGCAGCGATGCCGTAGCCGATGCCTTTGCTGCCCCCGGTGATCAGGGCGGTCATTTCGTTGAGTGCTTTCATAAAAGTAAGAAACGCCGGGAGGGTGAAATGGTTGAAAGGATACGCCTCTGCAAGGTAAAGCCAAGCAGCCTTTCAGGAACTTTCCCAATCCTTCACAGGTTAAAGACCCCAAATCACTATTCCTTTGAGAAAATTAGCGTCCATTCAAAAAATCCGCGCATTGGCTCCGATTGAAGGGGCCGATGCCATCGAAACCGCATCCGTTTTGGGGTGGCAATTGGTCGTAAAAAAAGGCGAATTTCAGGTAGGAGACCTTTGCGTATATTGTGAAATTGACAGTATTTTGCCGGATAAACCCGAGTTTGAGTTTCTCAAACCGCGGGGCATGCGCATCAAAACCATTCGGTTACGCGGTCAAATTTCGCAGGGTATTTGTTTCCCGCTCAGCGTTTTGCCGGAAGGCACGCCCATTGTGGAAGATACCGACGTCACAGAAATCTTAGGCGTAGTGAAATGGGAAATGCCGGTTCCGGCTTCGCTGGCCGGACTTGTAAAAGGCGGATTTCCGTCGTTTATGCCCAAAACGGACGAAACCCGGGTGCAGGTTTTGCAGCACTTGCTGGATGCATTGGTGGGCACGCCGTGCTACGTGGCAGAAAAATTAGACGGCTCTTCGGTGACATACTACCTCCGCGATGGCGAATTTGGCGTTTGCAGCCGGAACCTTGAATTACTGGAAGACCCCAACAATACGTTTTGGAAAGTGGCCCGTGAACTCAACGTGGAGCAAAAACTGCGCGCACTGGGCGGCAATTTTGCCCTGCAGGGCGAACTCCTCGGAGAAGGCGTAAACGGCAACAAACTGCGCCTGCGCGGGCAAACGGCACGGTTCTTTAACCTGTTCGACATTGATCGCTATGCGTACCTGGATTTTGCGGATTTGCAAAATACACTAAACCGGCTCGACCTTCCCGGAGTGCCGGTATTGGACGAAAACTTCGCCTTGCTGAACGATATTCCTGCTTTAGTTGGAATGGCTACCCGGCGCTCTACGGTTTCGCCGGAGGTTTGGGCTGAAGGCATTGTCATCCGGCCTTTAAAGGAACAGCGGTTGGATGGCGAGCGGGTTTCTTTTAAGGCGATTAATCCGGAGTTTTTGTTGAAATTTGGGGAATAAAGCGTGAATATTTCAAAACTTGAACCGGCGGAAAACTCGGTTGAAATCTCTTTTGGAATGAAACATTCGCTCGACTCGAATTTGGGTTTCGGTCATGCGGTAAAATATCTTATACGGTGCTTTTCGAAGTTGAATGACCCGATAGTTGCCTAAGTGAGAAAGCCGGGGTTCGGGAGGGTAACGTTCCGGGTTTTCATGAAGTGTTTCGATAGACTCAAACACCCTGTCGCGGATTTTATTAGCCGCGGTATCCGAAACTTCTTTCCGAAGATAACGCAATACTTCGCCAAAATCCCGGTCAAAGCGCCGAGAAAAAACAATAGAAATGCTCATGAAGCCCCGTATTTGGCCTTCATGGCTTGTAAGGAAATGATGTTGCCTTTTTCTATGTCTTCGTCCGCTTCAATGATGGAGCGGATAAATTCATCTGTGGTGATGGGCGTCCCATCTGCCTCATATCCCACAATATCCTCATCTTCTGCGGCAAGTAGTTTGTTAAGCAACAAGTAAATGCCTTGCAGTACATCCTGATCTTCGGTCTTATTGACTAATTCGTGAATAGTTATTCTTAATTCCTGAGTCGTCATAGCAATGCCTGTTTGTTAATACAAAAATAAGGGATTTGATTGAAAAAACATTTTTTTTACCGATATTGACCTTCTGAACAAAATTGGTTGACCATGGCAAAAGAAGACCTCCTCCCATACCAGCAAAACCTGGACTACAGGCGCGAATTTAAACGCCTTGGCCTTGATTTAGAAGCGGTGATGGAATTCACGCCACTGGATCTGGATCTGGAAAACCGGCGACTGAAAAGCTTGCTCGATTTTGTTCACGAGTATCAACATTGCGGTAGCAAAGAGGCAATGGAGGTCATTGCAGGGAATTATCGCTTCCCACCCATCTTCCCAGGCATCTCTCCCGAAAGCGACTGGTTTCGTTTTGAACAATGGATGCAGGGCGAGCCAGTGCGCAAAAAACTGATCGAGTTATTGCCAGAAAACAGCCATTTCAGAAGCCCGGAAGAAATCGGCGATGACGAGATCGAGTCAGAAACCGACCGGTTGGCCAAAACCTTGTATGAGGCGGGTTATAGCATTGAGCTTAACGACGATATCCCGGATCGCTTGATATATGCTTACCTATTCGAAGAACTCGGCGAAACTTTTGAATTAGATGGACCAGACTACTCCGGAGGCTGGGTGCTTAGCGGCTGCTCAGGATACTGCCCCGGTTGTTTCCAACGCCCCTGGTGCGAAAGCGGGCAAAACCTATGCTGGCTCGAAGACGAAGAAGCAGGAAAAATGCACCTGATTGATGAACTCAGCCAGTACGTTTCTGCCAGTCCGCAATCACTGGAAATGTTGCAACAATCGCAGGCGGAAGAGGATGCCCAGTTTGAAAAATTCAAAGCAGAGAACCCCAGTCCGGATTTTGGAAACGCTGGTGCAAAGGAAGATAGGCAGGCGCGGATGAATTAAGGCCTTCAACCTGCATGCTTTTCAAACTCAGGCATAATTTTACTCAATAGCTTAATTGATTTACTCAATACTTTTGGTGATTTTGCTCAATGCTTTGAGTAATTCGTCTTTAGCATTGAGTAAAATTAAAAAAATGTTTCAACATCCTCATTTTAAACAACTTGCCAAAAGAATTCAAGTAACTTATTAATGCCACACGCCTAACTACGCCATGCGAACCCATTTTAGCTTTTTAATTTTCCTGTTCATCGCCACGCTTCTACAGGCCCAGCCTGTTTGCGATCCTGCCTACCGCCCGGTCATATTCGTACACGGCTTTTTAGCCTCCGGCGATACTTGGGCAAAATTTTCTCAGGCATTTCGGGCAGCAGGCTATTGCCCCGACCGGCTTGTCGCCTACGATTGGAACACCCTAGTCCAGCAAACCAACCAGGCGGCTGCGCTCGATGCGGTCATTGATGCCGTGCGTGCCCGCACAGGGGCTAAGCAAGTGGATATAATCGGCCACTCAGCAGGGGGCGGGGTGGGCTATGCTTACCTGTCTGACTCCATTCGGGCAGCAAAAGTGAACCACTATGTACACATCGGTAGCATGAACCAAAAGCGGCCCGCCGGTCCCAAAGGCAGTGTGCCGACACTCAACCTCTGGTCGGATGGCGACCGGGTGATGGCGGGCAAAGACATTCCCGGAGCCAGCAATACCATGCTACCAGGGTTGGACCACTATCAGATCGCCACGAGCGCCGCTTCTTTCGAGGCTGTTTTTCAATTTTTGAACCATGCTCCGCAGAAGGTAATTGCACCAGCGGCCAACGAACGGGTGCGCATTGGTGGCAGGGCGCTGTTTCTTGGGGAAAACAATCCGGCTATCGGCGCTGCGGTGGAAGTCTACTCCCTTGACCCGCACACGGGCAAACGCTCCGGGGCCCTCATTGCCATGCTAACTACCGATGCGCAGGGCTATTGGTCGGTGCAGGATATGCCGGCCAATGTTCCCATTGAGTTGGTGCTTCGTACAACCGATACTGAGCGGCCCGTTCACTATTTTCGAGAGGGGTTTTCGCAGCCGGATGACCTCGTTTATTTGCGCGCTTTGCCCGGTCCGGGAACGATGGTGAGTAAGTTACTGGCAGGATTGCCTGATTCGCCTGAGCAGGTAGTTGTTAACGTATTCGCCTCCGACCAGGCCGTCGTTTATGGGCGCGACAGCCTGCTGGTGAACGGCCTGCTCCTCTCCACGGCGCAACACGCTGCTCCGGGAAAAACCGCAATTTCCTTTTTTCTCTACGACGGCAACAACAACAAACAAAGCGATTTAACGCCAGTAGGGATGTTCGGCAGCTTCCCGTTTTTAAGTGGTGTGGATGTGTTTTTGAACCCCGATGATGGTGCGCCGTTGGTGGTGCAGTTTAATGAAAGGAGACAGGTGGTTCGAAAAATTCGGTCGAGTGAAGGGGTACAGGTGGTGGTTTTTGATTAATTTGCGAAAGAATGACCTCGCAAAAAGCCTTATCCTAATAAACAAACATCATGAAATCAACAAAAACCATATTCCTCCTGGCTATTGCCTGCATCTGGGCGCCACTGCTGCTTGCGCAAACGTCTGTTTACGACAGCGGCGGCGAATTGATGACCGAACAAGCTGCCTACGATGTCACATTTTACGACCTGCGCGTACAGGTCTTTCCCGATGAGCAGCGCATTGAGGGGCTGCTGCGGGCAGAAGCAAAGGTGGTACACCCAATGTACTGGCTGGTACTTGATTTGGACACGCTGCTGACCGTGAACGGTGCCTGGCGCTTTACCGAGAAGGGCAAACGCGAGCTTCGGCCTTTTCGGCGCGAAGGGAGCAAATTGTGGATTGACCTCGGCGCAACGCATCAACCGGGCCAAAAAGTAACGGCACAGGTCGCTTACAGCGGCAAACCGCGCAAGGCCCCTCGCGCGCCCTGGGATGGCGGTTTTGACTGGTCAAAAACCCCATCCGGCGCACACTGGATTGCCACTTCCTGCCAGGGAGAAGGCGCGGACATCTGGTGGCCTGTGAAAGACCACGTGTCGGACGAACCGGATTCCATGGCCTTGCAGGTGCGCGTACCCGATCCTTTGGTGGCCGCCTGCAACGGGCGGTTGCGCCAGACCGAAAAACACGCGGACGGCACCACGACCTACCATTGGTTCATTTCCAATCCGATCAATGTTTACAATGTGGCGCTGAATATTGCGCCTTACCGAACCATCGAAGGAACGATGGACTGCGTTGCCGGCGGACAATACCCGGTTGTGTTTTACGTGTTGCCGGAAGATTACGAAAAGGGTCAAAAATTGTTCCCCGAAATACTCGAACACCTGCGGTTTTTTGAAAAATTTGTAGGGCCTTACCCGTTTCGGGCCGACAAATATGGGGTGGCTCAAACCCCGCACCTCGGTATGGAGCACCAGAGCATCATCGCGTATGGCGCAAATTTCAGCAACACTTCCATGACCCGGGGCAAAGACTGGGGCTTTGATGCCCTGCACCAGCACGAACTGGCCCACGAATGGTGGGGCAATTTGGTGACCAATTCCGACTGGCGCGATATGTGGCTGCACGAAGGCTTTGGTTCCTATATGCAACCCCTCTACGCTGAACAACTGAATGGCAAAGAACGCTATCGCGAATACATGCAAAGCATGCGCCGTTTTAGCAATACCCTGCCGATAGCGCCCCGCGCTTCCAAAACCAGCAAGGAGATTTATCAGGCGCCCATCTACGTCAAAGGCGCCTGGGTTTTGCACACGCTGCGTTTCCTCATTGGCGAGGATGCCTTCTTCCGGGCGCTGCGCCGCATGGCTTACCCCAATCCGGCGATGGAAAAAATCACGGATGGCAGCCAGGCCCGTTTTGCCACCACCGACGATTTTTTGAGCATTTGCGAAGCGGAATCTGGTATGCAGCTCGACTGGTTTTTCGAGGTGTATTTACGGCAAGCTGCCCTTCCTAAACTCTATTCTAAAATTGAAAATCAAACGCTTACCCTGCGGTGGGAGTCGCCGGTTGGCGCAATGCCTTTTCCGATGCCCGTGGAAGTAGAAATTGACGGCAAAAGACAGCGCATACAAATCCCCGCTGATGGCATCACGCTGAAGCTGGGCAAAAAGGACCAGCCGGTAGTGGATCCTGACGGGTGGTTGTTGTTTGAGATTGGGAAGTAACAGGGCAAGTCTGCCATCATTTCGCAATTACAGAAGCGCCGCCCGAATAAGGGGGGAGCAATTTTCATTCCGGTTTGTCACAAATTCCTTTGTTTAGACTTGTCTAACATAGGACACCCTGTGTACGCGAGCGAACGAAGACGACCGAATATCATCAAATTCCGACCGAATATCAGGAATCCGGGCAAACGAGCAATAGCCGGGATATATTTGCTTTTGATAAGAACAAACATTAGCGCTTGCTGGATTTTTTCAACATGCGTTTAGCAACACACTCCTTTTTCAACTTTCTTTTCCCTCTGGCTTTTCTGAAAAAAGTAATGGCGTCCTGGTCATCTATTTTCCCAGTTATTTTATTAACCCAGTTTTATGCAAAAATCAATCCTTTCTTCAATCAAATGCCTGCTCTTAGCGGTGTTTTTGCTGGCTGCTTTATCTGTTTCTGCACAGGTGGATAATGACAATTGTTCCGGAGCTGTCTTGCTTGACGTTGATCCGGATGCGACGTGCGATGTTTGGGTGGCAGGCAGTACCGATAACGCCACAACTTCTCCTGTGCCAATATGCAACGATTGTTTTTCGGCCAGCGACGATGTTTGGTTTACCTATACGGCTACCCAGGTCAATCAGGTTGTCTCATTAACTAATATAGAGGCTGTCGGCAATCCGGGGGAAGAACAGGGGGTGTATGTCATGATTTTTTTCGGCACTTGCGGTAATCTCACTTATGCGGACCGGAGCTTCTTGTTCAATGACAACGGTTCGATAATAATGAACAACAGCATACCAGGACAGAACTATTATATCAGGATTTTTTCCTCACATAGTAATAGCCCGGCAACACCTGTTGCTTTTAACGTCTGCGTAACGTCGCCGCCGCCGCCCGCCAACGACGAGTGTGCTGGAGCGATATTATTAACCCCACTGCCCGGACTGTATTGTAATGAAGACTATACAGGCTCTCTTTATGCAGCAACACCCTCGGGTACAAATTGTCAGGGTGGCGTGGCCAACGATGTCTGGTATCAATTCGTAGCTACCAGTTCTTCACACCGTGTCACCATCCCGTACATTTATGATCCCGACTATGGTTTTGAATTATATGAAGGCGATTGCAATACGCTTTCCACGCTTGTTTGTGAGGGAATGACCGGACCGACCGGGCTTATTGGGGTAATGAGCAATCTTTCAATAGGCGACACTTATTACCTAAGGGTTTATAAATCTACTTATTACAATTTCAGTTTTTACCTCTGTATCAATACTTTACCGCCGCCGCCTGTAAACGATGAATGCTCGGGCGCGCTGTCCTTACCGGTTAATACAGATTTTAGTTGCGATTTAACGCTAAGCGGTTCTACGCTAAGTGCAACTTCGTCGGGACAAGACTGCGAAGCGCTTGTCAATACCCACGATGTCTGGTATTCTTTTGTAGCGACAAGTATTTCAGAACGTTTGAGTATTATCCCTGAAGGCATTATTTTTGGAACGATTGATCAACTTGGGTTTGAAGTCTATAGTGGCGATTGTACCAATAGAAGCAGCTTGTTTTGCAACCAGTACACCAACTTCAACTTACCTGCGGCAATATTATATCCATTGATTCCGGGCGAGACCTATTATTTGAGGGTGTATAGCGAATATGAAAGCAATCATGAGTTTTCCATTTGCCGGCAAACCCTTCCACCTCCGCCACCTAATGTGGACTGTGCAAACGCAGTAATAATAGCCCTCTCTCCGGAACAGACGTGTACAACTCAAACTTCCGGGAATACAGCAGGCGTACTTGCGGAGTCTTCCGCATCTTGCGTTTACGGCAGGGATATTTGGTACACGTTTACCGCTACCTCCGGCACACATGTTCTTGAAATCAGCAACGTACAACATGAATTTGGAGGCGCCGAGTATTGGCTCGAATTATATGAGGGTTCTGATTGCGGAGCTCTGAATTTCATGAAGTGTTTCGGTGCAGCCAACAAATTTTATCTGAACAATCTCGCTATCGGGCAAATCTATTATATTCAATGGGTTAGTACGAACGATGGGGCGCACGCGTTTGAACTTTGCCTCGGCACGATCCCCCCGCCTGTGAATGACGAGTGCGCCAATGCTATACCTTTGCCGGTATCCCCCACCTTGTCTTGCGACAATTTTACGACAGGCACAACCCTGGGAAGTACTATTTCATTGCCGGCCACTTGTTTAAATAAAGCAGATGTCTGGTATCGTTTTACGGCGATTCAAACCACGCATCATATCCAGCTGAACAATATACTGGCTTTTGAAAACGGGGCTTACGAATATTTATCCGTAGAATTTTTCTCGGGCGCCTGCGGCAATCTCGAAAGTAAATATTGTTGGACCAATCCCATCAACCATGACGGTACCCTGCTTGTTGGCGACCTCATTCCGGGAGAAACCTATTTTGTACATGTCGCAAATCCCAGTGAGATCCTGGTCAATTTCGATATTTGTGTACTTACCCCGGAGTTGCCACCTTACAATGATGCCTGCCCAAATGCCGAAGCATTACCGGTTCAGATGGACGAAAACCCCCAACTGACTTACGGCGCCACGCTATATGCGACCCCTTCGCCTGGGGTTTCGTATTTGTATTGCTGCAACCAGGGAGACGTTTGGTATTCGTTTGTGGCAACACAGACAAATCAGGATGTTGTGTTGGCCAGCATTACGGATGGTTCCGGCTTCCATGCGTCCGCTTATATCGAAGTGTATTCCCCGGCTTGTGACAATTTTGTTTTTCTGGGTAAAGAACAATCCGGGTATGGCTCGGGGAGCATATACCTCACCAACTTAAACCCTGGCGCTACCTACCACCTGCGCGTTTATCCATATAATACCCAGGAAATCTATTTTCGCATCTTTATCCTTGCCACAGCGCCTCCCGTGAATGACGAATGCGCCAATGCCCTCTCCTTGCCTATTGATGATGCGTTCACCTGCGAGGTCACGCTTTCCGGTTCAACGATTGGCGCCACGCAATCGCGCCTGGACTGCAACGGCACTTTCTCCAATGACATCTGGTATCAATTCACGGCAACCACTACCACCTACCAATTTAATCCGGGCATGAATGGCTCTGGTTCGGGTGATTGGGGCTACGAATTTTTTTTCGGCGATTGTGACAACCTTAGTTCGATACGCTGTGAACAATTTGAGGAGAGCCACCCCGGCGTATCCATCCAGGATGGGTTTATTCCGGGCAATACCTACTACGTACGCTTTTTCAGCACCCAAAACACGGCGCATAGCCTGGGGCTTTGTATGACGCCGATTCCCTTGCCCCCGGCCAACGACGAATGCGCAGGCGCCCTGCCTTTGCCGGTTGACGCCGATTTGAGCTGCGATGCCTCAACCCCGGGCACCACCCTGGGTGCTACTTTATCTCAACCCGGATGTAACGGATACGAGGGTAAGGATGTTTGGTACAGTTTTATCGCGACCAGTCTATCCCAAGTATTGGACGTCACCGTGACCAGGAATTATTTTACCTGCGGAAGCCCGGGGTTT
>JALHRK010000015.1 GCA_022841505.1 Saprospiraceae bacterium
CCACCACTTCCGGAACCGGTTTCAGGCGTAGGGTGATTAAAATTTTTCCGGTGAAATCGGTCTCGTATTTTGCGATGTACGGCAGGTGGACAAGAGCCTGGCGGTTGGCCCGAAAAAAAGCGGCAGGATCCACCAATTCCTCAACTTCATCAAGCGATCGGTAGTCCGTGACATAGCGTTGACCGGATTTGTCAAACAAAAAAATCACCTCCTGCTCCTTGAGAAAGCAAACCACTTCTGGAACGGGTACCAGCACGACGCTGCGGCCACTGTGGACGGCGAAACGCTCCTTGTAAGCAGGGCCCGTATTGAAATTTTGCAGCAACTGGCGCAGGTTCGCCGAAAACTGCTCGTTGTTGAATTTGTCGCGGAGGGAATAGAACTTGTCGAGCGCAGCTTTCAATTCCGGCAAGTCAATCGGCTTGAGCAGGTAGTCCACGCTGTTGAGGCGGAATGCGCGGATCGCATATTCATCGTAGGCCGTGGTGAAAATAACGGGAACCTGCGTATGGGCCTGCAGGGCATCAAAACTGACGCCATCCGAAAGCTGAATATCGGATAAAATTAGATCCGGCACGGCGTGCGCAGCAAACCATTGGCGGGTTTCGCGCACACTGGCTAAAGGGCCGTGAATGACTGCGCCCGGTTCCAGTTCGCGGAGCAGCGACAACAGGTTTTCGGCCACTAAAGGTTCGTCTTCCAGGATCAGGATGTTCACAGCAAAGGGATTTTTATGGTAAAATGTTGTTCGGTTTGTTCGATCTGAACCGGGGTTTCACTCAGGAAGCTGTAGAGCGTCCGGAGTTGCTCCAGCCCCTGCTGGTTGGAGCCGCTGATGGTGCCCCTTTTTTGGAGGTTGTTCCGCACAATCAGGTAATTCGCTTCGTCAAAAACTTCAATCGTCAGGGGCGACTTTGGGTGTACTTCATTGTGTTTGATGGCATTGTCTAACAACATTTGCAGGGTGATCATCACAATTTCCCGGTCTTTGGCGGCTTCGCTGATGTTCATCTGAATGCGCAGGGCGTCCCCGTACCGGATTTTGAGCAAAGAAATGTAGTGTTCGATGAAACGCAGTTCCGTTTCCATTGAAACCACCTCTTTTTCCTTATTTTGCAACACATAGCGGTAGACCTTCGACAAGTGGGAAATGTATTGGGAGGCCAAATCAGGGTTGCTTTTCACCAAACTCTGCAAAGACGACAGGGAATTGAACAGGAAATGCGGATTAACCTGATTTTTGAGGTTGTGGTAACGCATCATGCTCTGCTCTTTTTCTAACCGCTCGGTTTTCACTAAGCCTTCTTTCCAGCGTGCAATAAAATAATGCGTAATGAGCGCGAGGTTAACGGTGAGTGCAAAAAAGACATCCAGCATAATGATGGTGCTCGTCATGACCGTGTTGAGTTCCATTGGCAAATAATCGCCAAAAAGACTGATGCCCGTCCAGCGCAGCGCCGCCAGAAACAACACGCCTGCCAGCAACTGAATGCCGATGCGCATGGGGATGTTTTTCTGGAACGGCAAGACCGTATCCAGCCATTCATTAATGCTTGCAAAAAACCACCACAGGAAATAAATAACGAAAAAAGAATAGCCATACAAAGCGATGTCAACATTCAGGGGAATGTCTAAAATAATGCGCCGAACGATGAACCCTAAGGTAGCCAGGGTGAAGGTTACCAGGATGCGAAAGCGGTTCTTTTTCCAGAAATTTTTCATTAATTTTTCCTTGATTCAGTTATTTTTGGCACATCAGCGACTAAGGGTTGTGTAATAAGGTGCAAGGTGCAAAAGGCAAAAATTTCGAAAAATGAAATGATTTCAAAAGATCAATCCCTTTGATTACAAAAGCATCCAGCTTCACGAAACAAAATTGCCCCTTGCCAGTTTGCCCCTTGCCCCTTTACACCACCCATCATTGTTCAATTAACTATAACCCCGTCGCTCATTTCAATAATCCGGTCGCTGGCAGCAGCAAAATCCTTATCGTGGGTAACCGCGATGATGGTTTGGCCGTTTTCTTTCGCCAATTTCATAAAAATATCGAAAATGATCCCGGTATTTGTCTGGTCGAGGTTGCCTGTCGGTTCGTCGCCCATGATGATGGCGGGGTCGTTCACCAGCGCCCGGGCAATAGCAACCCGCTGTTGCTGGCCCCCGGACAGGCGGGAAGCGCGTTTCAGGGCATAGTCGCCCATGCCCATCCAGTTCAGTTTTTCGTAGGCGCGTTCTTCCACTTCCTTTGGGGAATACTTGCCCAGCTTGAGCGCCGGCAGCATCACGTTTTTGAGCGCCGTAAATTCCGGCAACAGGTAGTGAAATTGAAAAACGAACCCCATGTGCTCGTTGCGAAAGCGAGACAACGCGTTTTGCGACAAGCCGGTCAGGGTTTCATTGTTCATTTGCAGGTTCCCCTGATAATCGGTGTCCATGGTAGACAGGATATAGAGCAAGGTAGATTTTCCACAGCCGGATTTTCCAACCACGGATAAAAATTCTCCTTTTTTTGCCTCAAATGATACGCCTTTCAGCACCTCAAATGGTTCGGGCTGATAGAAGTATTTGACGATGTTGTCTGCTTTTAAAATGGTTTGCATGATTTTATTTTTTCTTAGTGTCTGTCTATAGTCCGATAGCTGCGTTATGTTTGGTTCCAAAATCGGTCATCCCGCCCGAGCGGGACTCCCGTTTTTGGAACCAAACATGCCTTGCTCTCGAACTCTAAAGAACAGACACGGACTAAATACACTATTGTAGACTCTCCTGCCAACTGCCCACTGATAAACTGCCCACTGACTTTACCCTCGAATAATATCCACCGGATCCACCCGTGACGCCCGTCGGGCCGGAAACCAGCCTGCAAACAACGTGGTCAGGAAGCCGAATACAATACCCGTTATATAATACTTCACTTCAAAAAGCACCGGAAACGTTTCGATGTTGAACCCCGTGCCCGAAGGGAATGGCGTAATGGAGATCAGGTAGCTGAAAAAGCCGCCCGTCAGCACGCCCAGCACCCCGCCCAGCACGCCGATGATGAGGGATTGCAACAGAAATATACTCACAATATTGCCGCTTTCAAACCCGGTCGCCTTGAGGATGGCAATATCCTTGAGCTTGTTGAGGATGCTCATATTCATGATGTTGTAAATGCCGAATCCGGCCACGACCAACATGGCAAGCGACACCACAAACGTCATTACATTCCGGATCACCTCGCCTGCCAGAATGGCGGCATTGGTTGTTTCCCAGTCTTCGGCGGTGTAGCCGTATATTTGCGATAGCGTTTTGGACAACGTTTTGGCCTGGGTATAATCTTCCAGCCGAATGACGATGTCGGTGATGTATTGCGGGTCTTTTTGCAAAATTTTCTGCACCGAAGCCAGCGTGGCATAACTGCGCATGCCATCCACCGCACTGAATCCGAAAGAGAAAGTGCCCACCACCCGCATCAGCAGAATCGTGCCCTGGGGGGTAGAGATGGAAATGCGGTCGCCCACCTTCACGTTCATCTTTTCGGCCAATTCGTTGCCCAGCAGGATGCCATCCGGGTTGGTGAGCAGGTCCTCGAGGGCGCCGGTCTCCAACTTGTTTTCAAGGTCGTACATCACGTTCTCTTTCAGGATGTCGCAACCGATCATGCTGCCGGCGAATTGCACCGAGCCGCTGTTGTAAAACACCTGCGTACTCAGGTTCGGCGCGGCCTGCTGCACGCCAGGCCATTGCTCTAATTCCCGCAGGATACGCATGCCGTTTTTAATTTTTGGCAATTCACTTTTCGGCTTCTGGTGGTGGACGATGTACATCGCATCGGCTGGCCCGCCCTGTTGTTCGATGATGCTTTTGCGGTCGTTTTTAATGGGGTTGTAAATGCGCACGTGCGGCGAGCCGTCCAAAGCCAGGTCGAGGGTAAACTGGTTCACGCCCTGCATGAAGCTGATCATGACAATGAACATGCTGATGCCAAATGTGACGCCCAGCATGGCAATGATGGTCTGGCGCTTTTTGGCCAACAAATGCGTCAGCGCAATATCAAGGGCTAATCTCAGGTTTCTCATGGCTTAGTTGTTTATGATCAGCTTCGTATGCACATCCAAACCTTCCAATACTTCGACATTGTTGCGATCCGCCAAGCCGGTGCGGATGCCAATTTTAGTGGCTTTCCCGTCTTTTTCCACCCACACGCTGTCGCCCTGCAACAAAGCGGTTCGGGGAATGGTGAGCGCCTGCGGTGTTTCTTTGATGACGATATTGGCTTCTAAATTGAGGCCGTAAATCTCCATCGGAAGGCGTTCATCAAACACGGCGTCAGCCCGGAACGATTGCTCCACCCGGTTCAGTTTTGGGTAAATTTTGTGCAGGTGTGCCGGAAAGGTTTTGTCCGGTACGGCATCAAAAGCAATCAGTACTTTCTGGCCTTTTTTCACTTTGGAATAATCGCCTTCATCAATGCTCAACCGCGCGATGAGGCGACGGCTGCCCGCCAATGCGATGGGTTCGTTGGTATGTACGGCGTCGCCGGTTTGTTTGTAAATTTCGTAAATACGGCCGTCAAGAAAGCTGTACAACAAGCCGTCGTTTTGGGTATTGCGTGCCCGCAAATATTGACTTTGGGCTTGCTGGAGTTCGATGTTGGCCGAATTTTTGCGGTTGCGGATCTGCGCTTTCAGTTGCTTCGCCTCATTGCGCGACACTTCGTATTGCAATTTGATGCGCTCCCATTCGCTTTTGCTCACTGCTTTGCTTTCGTACAGATTGTCGTAGCGTTGAGCCTGCAGGCTGTCGTTTTTGGTTTTCAGCAAAGCAGTCTGGAGGCGGTTTTCCAATTCCTGCAACGCGGGGGCATTGCGCGAAGCATTTTCGCGGCTGATGTCGTAAATCGCCAGGGCTGCCCGCTCGTCTACCTCCCGGTTGGGGCCGCTGACCAGAAACAAAGGCATGTTTTTGGCCACGGAGTCGCCCTCCTCCACGTAAGCTTTGGTCAGATAGCCGTTCACATTGGCAAATACCTTATATTCTTCATCCGGGTATAAATTGCCGGAAGCATACACCGCTTCGGTGAGCGGGCGCACTTGCGGCGTCGCAAACTGGGTTTCTTTTTTGCAGGCTACAGCCAAAAAAGCAGCAGCGGCGACAACGGTAACGGCAAGGATGCCTATTTTGATTTTTCTGTTTTTCATGATAGTAAGGTGATTTTATTCATTCATATTCAGAAGCGCCTGGTAAACGTTCGCATTCACCAACACCTGAAGATAAGCCTGCTGCGCCTGCACGTATTCGCCATACACATTGAAATATTCTGTCAGGTCGCTCAATCCTTCTTCGTAGCGTTTGAGCGCGATGCGCACGTTTTCGACGCTGCGCTCTGCGTTTGCTTTTGCAGCAGGTGCATTGACAAACGCTTCATCGCGCGACAAGCGCCACTCGATCAGTTCCTTTTGGCTTTGCTCTAATGCCTGTGCGGTTTCTTTCAGCGATTGTTCGTGTCGGAGGCGCGCTTTTTCGGTTTGCAACGCCAGCGTTTTGCCCCGGAACAGGGGCGCCTGAAAGCTCAGTCCCACCACCCCAAAATCGAAGCTGTTGGACGTGGCCGACTCCGAAAAAGGCTGGTCGAATTGGAATTGCAGGGTATGGCGGGCGCTCAGCGAAAGTTTGGGCAACCGCGCAGCTTGTTTTTCCTGTAGCTGGCTGAGGGCTGTTTCCGCGCCCGCGACCTGTGCGAGGTAGGCCGGGCGTTGCATTGCTGCGGCTGCATCGGTAGCGGCGGCAGTGCTTTCGGGCAGCGTCAGGGTTTCGTCCAGCATCAGGTTTTCCTCCAGCGGAAGGTGGAGCAATTGTTTCAGTGTCAGCGCCGATTGGGCAAACCGGGCGCGGTTGCTTTCCAGCGCCATCCGGGTGGTGCTCACGAGGTTCAGTACGCGGTTGTAGTCGGCAGGACTGAGGATGTCGTTGGCCATTTTGTGCTCTGCGGCGCTTTTCAGTGAATCGGCCAGCGTCAATTGCTGCTCGTTGATGCCAATTACCGCTTTGTAAAGCAGGTTTTGGTAATAAGCCGAAATGACGCTCATGCTCACCGTTTCCAATTGTTTTTCGAGCTGAAAGCCGGTTTGGATGTCCATTTTCCGGGCGGTTTCGCGGGCGCGCCATTTTTCGGGCGCATAGATCGGCATAGACACGTCAATGGCCATGTTGGCGACGTAAGGTTGTCCGAACTGGATTTCGCGGTATTCGCCTTCCGCGCCGCCAAAAATTACTGCCGGAATCAGTTGCACCGGCATGCGGTAGTTGTAGTCGCCGGAAGCAGAAAAGTTGACAGCGGGCAAGAGGTTGCCGCCGGCAATGCGCACGTCCGTTTGAGCAAGGTCGCGGGAAGTCGCTGCGGCCTGAATGCTGGCATTTTGCCGCGCTGCAAGGGCGACGGTTTCATCGAGCGTGCCGAGGCGCACCTGGGCAAAACCGATTTGCGCTAAGCTCAGCAAAAACAGGATTAAGGGAATCGGGTGTTTCATTGCAACATGAATTTTGATGCAAAGGAACGCCTGTTAGAAGGGGTTTGGAAATTTTTTACAGGGAGGCGGAAAGATGGGACAGGGAGGCGGAAAGAGGGTGGTGAAGCTGTCGTTTATGCCAGGCAGAGCCTGACCAATAGGACACGCGAGGTGGAACTTCGACTTGACTTCGACTGGCTTCGGCTACGCTCAGCCAACAACTCAGCCGTCAGCTCAGTTACCGCCATCGCGCGAGCAGGTGGCGCCATTTGCCCCATAAACAACAAGAGCCATCCCAAAAATTACTCGGGATGGCGCTTGTTTTTCGCGAAAGCGTATCTGCTACACCTCCTTATTCGACT
The DNA here is from genome assembly GCA_022841505.1 of Saprospiraceae bacterium. Lineage (GTDB taxonomy): Bacteria > Bacteroidota > Bacteroidia > Chitinophagales > Saprospiraceae > JABWAJ01. The sequence goes on from JALHRK010000015.1 coordinate 6,854, forward strand.
TTTGCAGGTAAAGTTCCAGCGCGGTCGTCATGGAAGGCACATCGGGCACGGGCGCTTTGATGTTGATCGTCAGGCCCCGTTCTTCCACGGCTTTGCTGGTGCTGTTGCCGTACACGGCGATGCGGGTATCGTTTTGCAGAAAATCCGGAAAATTGTCATAGAGCGACTTGATTTCCAGCGGGCTGAAGAAAACCAGCACGTCGTAGGTCACATCGCTCAGATCGGAAAGGTCGCTGCTCACGGTTTTGTACATGATCGCATCCTGCCAGTTGAAGCCCTGTTCATCCAGGTAGGTCGCAATTTCCTGCGCACCAAGGTCGGAGCAAGGCATCAAAAAGCGCTCGTTGGCTTTGTGTTTTTTCATGTAATGCCCCAGATCCTGGATGCTCCGCTGTCCTGAAAACACTTTGCGCTTTCGGTAAATGATGAACTTCTGCAGGTAGTTGGCAATGGTTTCCGTGAGGCAGAAATACTTCGTTTCCTGCGACATTTTCGCGCGCATCTCTTCACAAAGGCGGAAAAAATGATCCACTGCATTTTTACTGTTAAAAATAACGGCCGTAAACTCTTCCGGGCGGATGCGCTGCTTCCTGAAATCGCGGGCTTCAACACCTTCTACATGAACGAACGGGCGCCAGTCAATCTGGAGTCCGTATCGCTTTTCGAGTTCGTAGTAGGGAGAGCGTTCCGGCTTGGGTTGTGAAACCAATATGGTTTTCACGGTCTTGAAGATTCCTTCCTGAACTTTTACGTTTGTTGTCATTCAACAAAGTATTTTAAAAATTTGGCATTCCTGTCAATTGGTTACTGATAATTTTGACCAGTGCCAACGCAGGTGCTATTTCGACGGTGCAAAGATACAACAAAAAGTGGAATTTATAGTATAGCAGGTAATTGTTGGCGATAAAGGCGCCCCGCAACGACCGCAGCAAGTAGAACAAGACGAGTATTCCCAAGGTTCCATTGATCAGCAAAGCAGTGAAACTTTCAGGGGCATAAGCGATCAAAAAATTGGCTGGCCCGAGGAACAAACTGATCATGATGCCGAAGATCATGATGGTGAAACTGTAAGCACTAATTTCTTTACCAATCGGAAAAATAGCGCCAATGATCCGCAAGAGCAAGTGTTTGAACAACACGACCAACAGCACCGCCCCGACGCAGTAAAGCAGGTTGATCAAATGCGTTTCACCGGGCAACACCACCTTCTTATGGCGCAGCAATAAAAAAACAAACAGCCCCCCGTTGATGAAAAACAAGCTGTACAGAATCATGTAGGCTTGCCCCGCACCCGACTGCCGGTCGCGGTAGGCCTGGTTCAGCAAATTGTCGTTCAGCATCGCCTGGTAGGCTCGGCCATAGAGGTTTCTGAAAAAAGTAATAAAAAAAGTGAGCAACAGCAAGCTCACCAGCATGGCGCCCAACAAAAAACCCGGGTAACGGGTTGGGTTTGGCAAACGGCGCGGCTTGGCAATTTTTTTAACAACTCCGGATTTGGAAGTGATTTTTCTGCCTGGCTGTGTGGGCGCAGAAAGGTCGAAAGGGTTGCCGTTGGTTCCGTTGGGTACAACAACGGTTTCGGCAGGCGCAGAAAGGCGAAATGCCAGGTCAAACGGATTTTCACTGGTCTGGCCGTCTGCGAAACCCGCTATGATCAGGAAGAAAAATACTAAGGCTTTTGCTTTCAACTTCCGCAAATTAGTGTTACTGGCTGCAAAATTAGTGAAAAAATTGTTCTATCCTTCCGCTATTTATTGCTGTACCTGCAACACCTTTTTGTAATTGTCTGTTAATGAGTTGTTAAGCAATTAAAGGACTGTGGCGTTAGCCCTATCTTCGTTCAACTTATACTTCACGCTGCTTAGTTTTGCACACTGCATTTAGGTTAACCATAAGATTTGCAGCGTTCAGTATGACAAAAAAGGATTTGCATCCCAACTGTGGTCGGGATGCGAGGTATAACTAACTTCATGCAAAACAGCATCATATTAAGGGTCTTTCTTCTCGGCGCTTTTGCCATCATGGGCATCATCGCCATGCAGACCTATTGGGTGATCAGCACCTGGAACATCAACGAGGAAGAGTTCGATAAAAAAGTGCGGTTAGCGCTGTACAATGTGGCTAAATCCTTAGCCGACCTGAACAACGGCGAACTGCCTGCCCGGGACGTCATCAAACAAAAAACTTCGAATTATTACATTGTCAATATTGCCAATGAATTCGATGCGCCCGACCTGGAGCACTACCTCCACATCCAGTTCCAGGAACGGATGTTGAACATTGACTTCGAGTATGCGGTGTACGATTGTACCACCAATGAAATGTTGTATGGGAACTATTGCAGTTACAAGCCAGATGAAAGGAAAAACATCAGCATCGGCCATTTGCCCAAAGACGCTGAGTTTACCTACTACTTTGGCGTCAGGTTCCCTACGCGCCCCAGCTACCTGTTTGATAAAATGCAGCTTTCAGTCATTTTTTCCGTTATCCTGTTTGTGACCATCCTGTTTTTTGTTTATTCCATGCTGGTCATTTTGCGCCAGAAACGCCTGTCGGAAATGCAGAAGGACTTCATCAACAACATGACGCACGAGTTCAAAACGCCAATCTCTACGGTTCGCATCGCAGCGGATGTCTTTTTGAACGCGCCGGTCGTGAAAGCCGACAACCGACTGCTTCAATACGCAGGCATCATCAGAGACCAAAATCAGCGCTTAGACGATCAGGTGGAAAAAATGCTGCAACTGACCCGCATCGAAAAACGGCAACTCGATTTAAAAAAAGAAGTGCTGAACCTCGAAGACACCCTCTGTGAAATCATTGGGGGCGCTGGCGTTCAGGTAGAAAAACGGAAGGGCCGGATCGAATACGAATGCAAAGCCAAAGGCATAGAAATCTTAGCCGACCGCCTGCACCTCGTCAATGTGCTGCACAACCTGCTCGACAACGCAGTGAAGTATTGTACCCAGACACCCCACATCAAAATTGTGCTGGAGCAATCGGGAAAGTTCGTCCGGCTGAGCATCGCCGACAACGGCATTGGCATCTCTAAAGAACACCTCAAGCACGTTTTCGATAAGTTCTACCGGGTGCCCACGGGCAATGTTCACAATGTTAAGGGATTTGGACTCGGGTTGTATTACGTCTGGTCTGTTTGCCAGGCACACCGCTGGAAAATTGAATTGGACAGCGAGCCGGGGAAAGGGACGACGATTGGGTTGTTGATGCCGATTTTTAAGGAGAGAGGGTGAGGGAGATAGGGAGATAGGGAGATAGGGAGATAGGGGGTGAGAATCTACAAAAAGATTGAAATAAACATGAACGCAAAAGCACACCTGCTGTACGTAGAAGACGATGAAAGCCTGAGCTTTGTGACGCGCGACAACCTTGAACTTCAGGGATATGAAGTCACCTATTGCAAAGACGGTCAACAGGCGATGCAAGTCATTGCTGAACAAAGTTTCGATTTGTGCATCCTTGATGTGATGCTGCCGGAAGTGGATGGTTTTGCTTTAGCCAAAGAAATACGGCGCACCGACACCCATGTTCCCATTCTGTTCCTCACAGCTAAGTCGTTGAAAGAAGATCGAATATTCGGCCTCAAACTTGGCGCCGATGATTACATCACCAAACCGTTCAGCATTGAGGAACTGATTTTGCGCATCGAAGTTTTTCTGCGCAGGAGCGGCGTCCGGCAACCGATTGCGGCTGCGACGACCAATATTGGCCGATACGAATTCGACTACCCTAACCTCGCCTTGTCCTGCAACGGTGAAACCAATCGTCTTACCCAAAAAGAGGCCGATTTATTGAAATTTTTGTCTGAAAACCGGAACCAGGTGGTCAAGCGCTCCACCATTTTAGAGCAACTCTGGGGAGAAGACGATTATTTTTTAGGCCGTAGCCTCGATGTTTTTATTTCCCGCTTGCGCAAATACCTGCGCCAGGATGAAAACATCAAGATTGAGAATATTCACAGCGTGGGCTTTCGGTTTGTAGCGGAATAACCCTATGCACTCAACTGCTCTGGTTCTTTCAGCACCCCACCATCCAAATACGCTTTCAAGCCATCGCTCATCAAAACCCATAACAAAACGACGTGTAAAGCCACAAGCAGAGCATATCCGCGGTAGAAGGATGCGTCCGAAAGAAAGAAACCAGCCAATGAAAAGTACAACCCGATTGCAAAGAAGCCTAGCGCTATTTTCCTAACCCGCCAGCGGGCCAGCAACCCGAAGGCCAGAATTGGCCCGATGGCCGGCAGGATTCGGAAATTCCCCGTTTCGTACACGAACCAGGTTTTAAAGTAAGTCGGCAAAATAATTGTGATGAGCACAATAGAGATTATTGCCGTGGCAACCGCAATCAGCGGTTTGAGGTTAAAATTCGACATAAAAATTTTATTAGTGAAGTATACATGATTGACAATAGCAAATGCAGAACATTATCCATCATCAATCATGTAATCATCTATCATCAATTCTTTATTACAACGCCCAGCTTCTCCCGTCCTTCACCTCCGCCAGCGGATAACAGCCGACGTATTTGCCCGGAACGGGGTCGTAATTCAGGACATTCATGGCCACTTCTTTAGAGGAGAAATAGCCGGCAATTGTCATTTCCTTGAACTTCAGGATGAACGGCAGTTTTTCTGCGAGTTCTCCCCGGGTCAGGGGCTTCACCAGGGCGCGTGCAGCAACATCCAATTTGTTCATAAACGCTAATTGTTGCTCCTCGTCGCATTGAAGGAATGGCTTGCCGTATTCGCGCTGACAATCCGCTTCAAATTGCGCAAAGCCATCCTTAAATTTCTGCTGCCCCTTTTCGTCAGTGCATTCGGCCAGCGCAACGTCTATGAATTCGTGAACAAAGACATCTGTGGCGCCCGGCGAACTTTTGGTGTACGGCAGGATATGTTCGGACATAGCCGCCACCGTCAGTCCCTGCTCTTTGGTAAAAAACATCGGTTGCCACTTGCTCAGGTCCACCTTCTGGCGTGCTGAGCAACCCTGCATCAGGGCAGTGAGCACCGAACCGGAGACCGCATAACCGGTGATGAGGGCAGTCGCTTTGATTACTTCTCTTCTGGTCATTTTTATAAGCTTAAGCGCATGATTACTGCGCGATGATTCAAATAAGAAGACGTCAGCCATCTAAAATCTAACGTCTTAAATCTAACGTTTTAAAAACTACAGATTCCCTTTTTTCAACTCTTCTGCTGCATGGTTCGCGGCGCGTGCCGTCAAAGCCATATAGGTGAGCGAAGGGTTCTGACAGGCCGAAGACGTCATACACGAACCGTCCGTCACGAAAACATTAGTCGCCGCGTGTACCTGATTCCAGCCGTTCAGCACGGAAGTTTTCGGATCGCGGCCCATGCGGGCGGTGCCCATCTCGTGGATGGCCAAACCCGGCCAGGAACCGTCGTCAAACACCTTGATGTCTTTGAATCCTGTTGCTTCCAGCATCTCGGCAGCGGCAATTTTGATGTCTTCGCGCATGGCCATTTCGTTGGCTTTGAACTCAGCATCAATGGTCAGCGTGGGCTGTCCCCATTTGTCGCGCAGTTCCTGGTTCAGCGTCACCCGGTTGTCTTCGTAGGGCAGACATTCACCAAAACCGGTGATGCCCATTTTCCAGGGGCCGGGTTGCAACAGGGCCTCTTTGAAGTCTTTGCCCAGCGCCATGTCGAGTTCCTTGATGCCGCGCATCCAGTTTTGCCGGCTGGCGCCGCCCTGGTAGCCGTAGCCGCGCAGGAAGTCCTTCTGCTTGGTCTTTTCATCTATATTGCGGAAACGCGGAATATAGATCCCGTTGGGTCGCCGTCCTTTGTGGTATTGATCTTCAAAACCATCGTAGGTGCCTTCTGCGCCGCAGCGGAAGTGGTGGTCCATCAGGTTGCGGCCCAGCGAACCGCTGTCGTTGCCAAATCCGTTGGGGAACCGACCAGAAGTGGAATTGAGCAGGATGAACGTCGAGCCCAGTGTAGAGGCGCAACTGAAAATAACGCGCGCGAAGTACTCCTTCGTTTCGTTCGTTTCTGCGTCTATGATACGAACGCCAACGGCTTTATTTTTTTTCTCATCAAAAATGATGGAATTCACTATCGAATTGGGGCGCAGTGTCATGTTGCCGGTTGCTTCAGCGGCGGGCAAAGTGGAGGCATTGCTGCTGAAATAGGCGCCAAAAGGACAGCCCCGGATGCAACGGTTGCGATACTGGCATTGTCCGCGGCCATTGTGCGCCTGGGAGAGGTTCGCGACCCGGCCAATAGTAACAAGGCGGTCGGTATAGCGATCGGCAATTTTTTTGCGGAATTCTTCTTCCACACAAGTCAAATCCATGGGCGGAAGAAACTCGCCGTCAGGCAATTGCGCCAGGCCTTCTTTTTTACCGCTGATGCCTGCAAAGCGCTCCACATGGTCGTACCAGGGCGCCAGATCGCCGTAGCGAATCGGCCAGTCCACCGCGATGCCTTCTTTTGCATTGGCTTCAAAATCCATTTCGCTGAGGCGGTACGACTGCCGGCCCCACATGATGGAACGCCCGCCAACGTGGTAGCCGCGAATCCAGTCGAAGCGCTTCTTTTCTGTGTACGGATTTTCAACGTCGTTCACCCACCAATGCTTAGAAGCTTCGTTCATGGTGTAACCCGTTCGGTTTTGCACCGCATACGATTTCATTTCCGATACCTTCGGCGCACCCCGGCGCTCAAAATCCCAGTCGTCCAAAGAAGCAGTTGGGTAGTCGAGAACATGCCGCACCATGCGGCCGCGTTCGAGCACGAGTGTTTTTAAGCCTTTTTCGCAAAGCTCCTTAGCCGCCCAGCCCCCGCTGATGCCGGTGCCGATGACTATGGCGTCGTAGGTAACTTCCTTATCGCCGTCGTTGTTGAAGTACATAATCGCTCCGTTAATTTATGGATGGATAGGGTGTGTATTCTTTACACATACCCACTCTCAAATGTAAAAAAACTAATTGCATCTAACCTAATTTTGATGCGGTAGTTTGCAAAATTTAAAGAAGGATTGTTTGTAAATGCCTCAGCCTGCGGGGTATTATTTGCGTTTTTCGATAGGAAGGTGAGTATTTGAGTATTCGAGGAGTTGAGTATCTGAGTATTCGAGGAGTTGAGTATTCGAGGAGTTGAGTATCTGAGTATTCGAGGAGTTGAACGTGGTGGGTGTCAAATACTCGAATACTCAAATCTTCAAATACTCAATCTTCAAATACTCAATCTTCAAATTTTCAAATTAACTAATTTTCAAATCAACCTACGGTTTCACCCCCGCATCCCCAACCACCTTCACGTACTTCTCCAACCAGTCAAACTGTTCGTGCAGCAGGTGCAGGATGTTTTCCCGGCCAGCGTAACCGTGGCTTTCGTGCGGCAGACTCAGGAATTTCACTGTGCCGCCGTTTCCTTTGATGGCGTTGAACAAACGTTCGCTCTGGATGGGAAAGGTACCGCTGTTGTTGTCGGCTTCGCCGTGGACCAGCAGCAGCGGAGTTTTGATTTTGTCGGCATTGCTGAACGGGCTCATATCGTGGTACAAATCCGGCGCTTCCCAATAAGTGCGGTCTTCATTTTGAAACCCGAAAGGCGTCAATGTGCGGTTGTAGGCCCCGCTGCGGGCGATGCCGGCTTTGAACAAATTGGTATGCGCCAGCAGGTTGGCGGTCATGAATGCGCCGTAGCTGTGGCCGCCTACCGACATGCGGTTTTTATCGCCTACACCCATTTCTGCTAATTTGTTCACGGCGGCTTCGGCATTCATTTTCAGTTGGGCGATAAAATCGTCGTTCGGTTTTTTATCGCCCCCGGTAGCTACGATGGGCATTTCGGCGTTGTTGAGCACCGCGTAACCCTGGGTGACGTAATACACCGGCGAACCCCAGTTGAGCAAAGTGAATTTGTGTTCGCTTCCGCGAATCTGCGCCGCATCGGCCGCCGAATTGTATTCCGCCGGATAAGCCCAAATCAGCGTAGGCAAAGGCCCGTCGCGCGTTGGATCGTAGCCTTTCGGCAAATACAAATCGCCGGTCAGGTCTACCCCATCGGCGCGCTTGTAGCTGATTTTTTGTTTGCTCACCCCTTCCAGTTGCGGATACGGATTGGCGAAAGCCGTAACCTGCCGGTCGGCGATGCGCAGCTTCAGGTTTTTGATCCAATAATTGGGCATGTCTTTTTCACCCTCACGGCGGGTGAGCAATTCCAATTTATCCGGATCCATCACCCGCACGATGTATTCGAACGAACCTTCGGGGCAGCGCCAGAGTTCTTCTGTTTTTTTTGTTGTGAGATCGAACGTGGCTAAGAACGGCAAGTCACCTTTGGGCGAAGCGCCCGTGGTGTTGTTCATCAGAATTTTATTGCCGTTGTCTATCGTTTTAATGACCCAGCGATCGAACTGGTTTTTTTCCGTTACCGGAAATCCCGGGTTGCTGTAAGCATCGGTGGTATTGCGTTCCATCAGCTTTTCCATTGCTCCGGTTCCCGGATTGTAGCGGTTGGTGCGCATGAGTTGTTTGCTCCACAAGCCTTCGGTCACCAATGCGAGGGTGCCATTGCCCCAGGTCGTGTTGCGATAGCGCCATTGCGTTTTGAACAATTCTTTGGCCTCCCCGGTAAAGGGCGCCCCGAGGGCGTATACCGCGTCGTGGAATTCTACTTCCTTTTTCATGAGACCGCTGTCTAAAGGCATGCACCACACCACCGTGGCCGCTTCGTCGTCGCGCCATTCAAAGCTGCGTGGCACATTTTGTACGTTGTCGCGACCACTGGGCGACGTTTCGGAAGAGGGGAGTTCGGCTAAGGTTTTCAGCACTTTACCGTTCAGATCGGCGATCGCCACGGTTGACGGGAAACCACCTGCAGTCACCAAATAGGAGAAAGGCTTCCGCAGCGTGCGCAACAACAGGTATTTTTTGTCCGGCGAAGCTTGTACGCTGCTGTAAATAGCGGGTTGCCCTATTTTTGTTTCCATGCCATTTACATTTTTTACCAATTGTGCGGTGGCGTAAAAAGCAAACAACTGTTCGTCGTACGGGCTTTTGATCAAATCCTGGTAAGTGGGGCGCGGCGCGGCTTTCCCATAGTTCTCCTGGATGGTAGGGCCTTTCGGCATCAGCGGTTTTGGCGGGGCAGCCGATGCCGGTTGCAGCGCGGCACGGTAGAGCAGGGTGTTGTCGTCGTACCATTGGTAACTTCCGCCCATCAGGACATTGAGGGCTGATTTATTAATTTTAACCGCTTTTTGGGTGGCAACCTCTACCACATAGAGGTCTACCCGCTCATTGGTCGTATGCGTAAAAGCGATTTTTTTGTCATTGGGGCTCCAGCTCACACTGCCGGCGTAAAGCGGCGAAGGCAGCCCGCTGATGGCCATTTCTTTGCCCGTGGCCATGTTTTTCAGGTACAGGTTTTGCAGGAAATTCTGGCGGCTGGGCGCGTAGTTGTTCGGGTTGATGCGCAACCCGGCGATCCTGAGTTCGGGCCGCGCCAGTTCTTCCACTGAAGGGTAACTGCTGCTTTCGGTGAGCAGCATCCATTCGCCTTTGTCGTCGGTACTGACTCCCGGCGCAGGTTTGGCCAGCAACAAATCGGCAATATCTTTGGGCGGCAGTTTGTAGGAAACGTCTTCCTGTGCAAAAGCGCCGCTTATTAAAAAACAGCAGGCAATGAAGGTGAGCAGTCGTTGATTCATCATATCTTATCTTTTTTTTGAAAAGCTGAAATTGAAAAAAAATATGGAAAACACCAACAAAGACGGTTGGAAATTGGAACGCTCTGAACCAGGCCCCGGCCTGAAGATCTTCCGAAGCCGGTTCGACTACATGCTCAACCCCCGCAACGGCAAAACGGAAGCCATGATTATCCTCGAAGGCGCTGATGCCGCCAACATTGTGGCCGTGACACCGGATCGCCAGATCGTTTTTGTTCGGCAATACCGCTTTGGCACGGGAACCGACACCCTGGAGTTGCCAGGCGGCGCAGTGAATCCCAACGAACCACAAGCCAATGCCGCCATGCGCGAACTGGCCGAAGAAACCGGCTACACCGCCCCTGAATGGCGACATCTCGGCAGTATTCCTTCCAATCCGGTGTTTATGAGCAGTTATATCTTCCATTGGTTGGCGCTCGGCGCAATGCCCACGCTGGAACAAAATCTCGATGATGGAGAAGCGGTGGAAGTGGTGTTGCTCCCTGAATCGGAAGTTTTGGACAAACTCTTAGCCGGCTGGTTTCAGCATACGCATACGGTGAATGCGTTGCTTCGGTATTTTGTGGAAAAAGGTGATTTGAGAGGGAGAGATTGAGAGAGGGAGAGAGAGGGAGGGAGTGCGCTACATATTGTCGGGTGTCTGTTTTTTAGAGTTCGAGAGCAAGGCATGCGAAGGCCCCAAAAACGGGATTTTACACGCGTAAATGACCGATTTTGGGGCCTTCGCATAACGCAGCTATCGGACTATAAAAACAGACACTACCTGATTTGCATCAAAATCCGCCACTCTTTGGGATAGTAATTATTCACCCGGTTCCCGATCCCTTTAGCCCAACCCAGGCCCAGCCCTTCGTATTCCACCAACATCCAGCCTTGCGGAACGGGATTAAAAATGGGTGGTTCTTTTTTCAAAAAATGCAACGCCTGTTCCCGCTCCAGCGCCACACGCGGCACATCGGGGTGAACGAGGGCGCTTAGCGCGAATTCGGGAGCTGGCAGAAAATCTTTGCCTTTAAACAAACCAAGCGGCACGCCGAATGCGGATTGCCGAAGCATGGAACCCAGGTGCATACAATCCGCTACCTGCGCCTCCGGCAACGCCCGGAACGCGCCCTGCCAATCCTGAAAAACGACGATTCCTGCTTCCGGGGCCAACCAGGGGGCCAGGGATTCTATGTCGGTTTTTGAAGCCGGTTTCAACGTCCAGGCGGGCAGCGATTTGGCGGCTTTTTCAGCGGATTGATCCTTGCTTTCTTTGCGAAAACACGACAGGTAAAAACCTTCCCCCCGAACACGGTGGGGGTAGCACTGGTAACCTATATCTTTATGAACCAGGCCCCATTCGGCAGGCAACGCAAGTTCAAGCGCCTGAAAAGATGCCTGTTCCAACAACCAGGCGGCGTTGTTTTCGTTTTCTTCGTCGTTGTAGGTGCAGGTGCAGTACAACAGCACGCCGCCGGGGCGAACCAAGGCTGCGGCTTCCGCCAGAATGCGTCGTTGCCGGGCTGAACAATGTGCGGTATGGGCCGGCGACCATTCTTTCACCGCGTCCGGATCTTTGCGGAACAAACCTTCGCCCGAACAGGGCGCGTCTACCAGCACCAGATCGAACCAGCCTTGCAACGCTTTGAAGTCGCGGCTGTCGTGCTGACTGGTGTGCGTGCAGGGATGGCCCCATTTGGCTATATTGTATTGCAGGGTTTGGTAGCGGTTGCGGATGACTTCGTTGGAAAGCAGCAAACTCCCCGCCGGCAATACGGAAGCCAGCAGGGTACTTTTTCCCCCGGGCGCAGCGCACAAATCCAGCACCCGAAGCGGTTGACCGGCAGGCACGCATTGCTGAACAGCTGTTGCAACCAGCATCGAAGAAGCTTCCTGCACGTAATAAGCGCCGGCGTGGAATCGCGGATCGAGCGTAAAAATCGGGCGCTCTGCGAGGTACCTTCCGGCCGCGTACCAAGGCACCGGCTCCAGGGTCTCGTTTTTCAATCCGCTTTCTTTCCCGGGATTCAGGTGGATGCTGATTGGCGCAGGCCGCTGGAGGGCTTCCAGAAAGGCAGCCGTTTCTGCGCCAAGCAGGCTACGCATTTGCGCTAAAAAAGGCTCTGGAAGGTTATTCATTAGATTGAAGGCATTAGATAAAAGACATTAGACAGACACTACTTAAAGTCAATCAACATAATCGCCGCAAGGGTCTCAATCCCATCCCAAAGAAAGCTAAGTTGTACATTTTCATTTTCGCCATGCTGGTTGTTGTCGTAATTGACCACAGGAACGGAGATGGGTGGGGTATTCAACACCTCTTCAAACAGGTACAAGGGCAAACTTCCGCCCGCCGAGGGCATTAGCACAATCTCCTGATCCGAGGTGGCTTTGACGGCCTGGATCACCAATTTGGAAATGGGCAAATCCATGGAGGTGCGTTGGGCGTTGTAGCCTGTTGCAGCGCGGATCGTGGCGATATTCGGGTGCGTCAGGCGCTCTTCGTCGGTCGGTTCGCGGTCGAGTACATAGTAACCCTGCGCGCGGATGTGGTCCACCACCTTTTGCACCTGGCGTTTGTGGTCGTTGCCTTTCACTAAGCGCAGGTCGAGCGTGACCGTCGCCATGGTGGGGATGATGTTGCTGGCCAATTTGCCCACATTGGCGCTCACGATGCCGTTAATGTTCAGCGTTGGCAGGGTGATGATGGATTCCAAAAACGAAAGGGACGGGTTTTCCGCCTCTGCAAAAGCTAATTCCTGCTGCATCATAGGGGCCGGATCGGGAATGGCCGCCAACGCGGCGCGTTCGGATGTGCTGAGGGGTACCACATCGTCGTAAAATCCAGGGATCAGCACTTTGCCTTCGTCGTCTTTCATGGTGGCCAGCAACCGCACCAGTTTCATGGCAGGATTGGGCGCCCAGTTGCCGTAATTTCCGCTGTGCAGCGGGCGTTTGGCGCCAAAGATCGTCAAGTTCAGGTTCACATCGCCGCGCACGCCGAAAGTGATTTGTTTTTTGCCCGAAGCATGCATGGGGCCATCGCAGATGATCCAGGCATCGGCTTTGAGCAGGTCGCGGTGTTTTTCTAAAATTTCTCCGAGGTTTGTGGAACCTTTTTCCTCTTCGCCTTCAAAGAAAAATTTGAGGTTGATTTTGGGTGCAAGCTTGGTGCGCCGGATGGCGTCGTAGGCGTTCAAGATCGTGAAAACTCCCGCTTTGTCGTCTGCGGCCGCACGGGCGTACAGGCGCCATTGGGGCTGGAGTAGTATGCTGGAAGTCTCCGTACCGCGAAACTCCGATTTCGCGGAGGGCAACGAACTTGCAGTGGGGAAATCTATGAGTTGCCCGCCTTTGTCCAACGGTGCAGTCGCCAATTGCGGCTTAAACGGCGACAGGCCCTCCGCCCATTTGTCGGGGTTCACCGGTTGGCCGTCGTAGTGGGCGTAAAAAATCAAGGTTCTGGTGGCGCCGGGTGTCAGTACTTCTCCGTAAACCGCAGGAATGGCGCCGGGCGTATCGGCCTCCAGCAGGCGCGCGTTGCCGATTCCCCGCTTTTTCATCATCTCTACGACATACCGGGCGTTGATTTGCAACTGCTCGGGGTCGTTCATGGTGTTGGGCAGGGAAAGAAATTCGACGTATTCCTTCAACAACTCGTAATGCCGGGGCTGGTGGTCGGAACGGATGGCCTGAACGGCTTTGTTTTGGCCGGAAAGGATGGTTGTCGAAAGGATCAAAAAAAGGAAAAGAATGGATTTTTTCATGAACCTGATATTTTCAAGATCATGCAAGGTAAGATAAGCTTTGCAGTACGGCAAGGCTTTTTAGGGTCGCTGAAATAATAACTATACACATTCTCAGGAGGCCTTTTGCTCCTACCCTGCGTTGGAGAACCGCCTCCCTTAGCTATGGCTAAGGTCGGGAACCTCCGCCCCCGAATAAATTCGGGACAGGCCTTGGTTAGAACCAAAATGCCTTGCCTGGTAAAAGCGACACTTATTAATTCAGCGACCCTTAGGGGAACCCAACGAAACTCGGGTGGATCCCTGTCTTAGAAAAAATCGAACTTTTCCCGTAACCTACTTGCTGTTGTACCAATGATTCTGTCCCATTGCTGCAGCCTTTTCCAAAACTAATACAAACCCAATTCCCAGTGTATAAGCTACGAGATCCATCCAATCGAAGGAAGTTCCGATTAAGATGCGTGCAATTTTTGAATGTTGAAGCCCAAGCGTTTCAACAATTTTTAAATATTGCAAGAATTCAATGGTATAAGAAAAAAGCAAAACAAAAATAGTCGCAGCAAAAACGGATACATCAAAAAAAGACCGGACAAAGCAATAAATCAGTATCACGACGAGGAAATCTCCAAGATACGGCCGGATAAAGCCGTCGCGAAGAAAAAAGCCAATACCAAGCTCAATGGCGAACAGAAGGATTGAATAAATAAAATAACGAGCCCGAAATTTGAACATAGTAATATTGGGTTGGGTCCCATACTACTGGACATTTTCGTGCGATGAGACCTTGTAGGGGTTTTAGAAACCTATAAGGTCTGAAGCCCTGAAATGAAAATGTCCAGTAGTATGGTTGGGTCCACACTATGCGGAACCTGTTATCATTTTTTTCAATAAGGAAATTTGACCTAAATGATAATAACTGTGTTCAATTACGCCTTCAATATTCCGCAGGTAACTTCCATACTTCTCGTCCACAAAAGGCTGATCAAAAATTTCATCAGGCATTTCTTCTACTTTTTCAGCAAATTTTTCAGCATTGAGCAAAAAGGCATTCACTAAATTCATCCAATCCGTTTCACTTTTAATTTCAGGAAGATCAAAACTGTATTTGTCCCTGATTTCAAGATTTCCGCCATTAAAAACATTTAATAGCCCCCCTAAATAATAGTTTATGTGAAAGGTCAAAACGGCAATGGTATTTAAATGGTCTACCTTTTGAATGGCTTGTTCCCAATGAATACTCAAAATTTGTTCCTTAAAATTAGTGTTTGCAATCCATTTTCCGTTCAGCAGGACTTCCCGGAGCCGGTTAGCCAGATAAACATTTCTTGATGCCATTGTTTTTCGTTTTTTTACAGAAACTACTTAAACTCTCTGAAATTTGTCGAAATACTCAAATGATTAATCCCCCCTGCAAGATGGTAGTGCATGCGCCCATAATCTAAGCGGAAGCGATTAATTTTGATGCCGATTCCGTAGGTGAAACCTGCCAGGCTGCGGTAGCTTTCCACGCTAAGCTCTTTGCCCAGCAGCGCTGCATAGCCGGCGCGCAGGCGGAAATTTTCCTTTTTGCCAAACAGAAATTCGCCGTTAAAAACGAAATGGCGCAGGAAGTTATCGAAAAAGACGGCACTTTGGCTGCGCTCTGTGGGCTCTTCACCAAAGAAAGCGGTATCGTCCTCCGCGTTCGGGTCATCGTAGAGCACGTTCCAGCGGTCGAAATAGCGGTAGATGACGGAAACGCGGAACGGCAGGTAGCGCAGGCGTTTGGAAACACCGAGTTGCATTTCAAAAGGCAGCTTTTCAAACGGGGCGCCTTCTTCATACGTGGTCAATTGGGTGCCGATGTTTTTGGCCACAAAAGCCACCGTGAGCAGGCGCGACGTATCAGAATACGTGACGCCGAGATCGCCGGAAATACCCATGGACTGAGCGCCGGCCAATTGCGATGAAATCCACTTGATGTTAGCGCCAACTGAAAGCCGGTCGTAAGCCTGGTAGCCTGCGCCGAGCACGACGGCGTATTCGGCCACTTTAAAGCTGCCGGTAACCTGCGCAAGCACGTCGGTCGCATCTAATTCCCCATAGTTGGTGTATTGCACGCCCCCATGGAACGTGGTGCGCCATTTCTCAATGCTGTGCCCGTAAGCTGCGTAGCCGTTTTGGATGCCGGCAAAATGAAAATTGTGGTTGAAGGTCAGTTGCTGGTGCATGGAGGCGTTGAGCAGGGAAGGATTGGCGTGCGCCAGACTCACGTCGTCGTCCTGAACAGCAATCAGGTTGCCGCCCAGCGCGGTCACCCGGGCTGATGGCGACAGGTTCATAAAAGCATAGGTGCTGTTGCCGCCTAATTGGGCAAAACTGAAGACGTATGCGAATACAGCAGGCAACAGGGAGATCGCTTTTTTGAGCATGGGTAGAAGTTCTTATCCGTTAAAATTAAGATTTAAATGACGAAGTTGAGCAGCATACAAAAGGCGAACGCAAATCCTGAATGAATATTTTTGGTCGGTGTTTCCTTAGCATGTGATCGGTTTGTTGTTCGTGGTTCGTTAAGGGTTGTTCGTTAGGTTTCTGGATGAATCGGATGCGAGAACAGAACGACGTTTCGACTTGCTTCGACTTCGCTCAGTACAAGCCGCTCAACGAACAGCGAACAACCGACAACGAACAACGACTTCTGACCAATCATCAAATTTTCAAATCTTCAAATCACCTTCCCCTCTATACGTTGGCACACAATCCACGACCCGGTCGCCCTGAATCAGGTAGAGTACTTTAAAATGCTCGCACAGTTCTCCAGCTTTGGCGTGTCGGAAAAAGATGGGGTCGCCCAAATGCAACGGTTGCGAGCCTCGGTACAAAATGGGCGTTTGCACTTCTCCTGCGCCTTCGTTGGGCAAAAGCGAGGCGCCTTCCGGCAAATACGGCGTCGGGAGTTTTGCTTTGCCAGCTGCTCCGGAAGCTACATACCCACCACCGTAGCAGGTAAAAATATCAAGCTCGGGCTGACGGGTAATGTCTAATGCAAATCCAGCAGCGGGCAGGTGGTGAAAATGCCGATACCCATCGAACAGGGTAGGCGCATAAAACGCCGAGCCGGCGGTCACTTCCGTCACGACCGCTTCTTCGGAAGAAGTTTCCAGGCTTCCCGTACCTCCGGCATTCACAAAACGAAGGTTTTCAGCGCCGATGGCCGCCACGACCTCAGCCCGCAAAGCCCGCACTTTGGACAAAGCCCGGTTTTGCAGCAGCCGGATGACCTGGTTTTTAAAAAACTGTCCGGACACATGATCGCCCAGTCCGGCAAGCTGTGCCTCGTAGCCCATGATCCCATCCAATCGCAGCCCATCATACTGTTGAATGGTTTCAAAAAGCGCCTTTGCTTGTGCAGCCGAGCGGATGCCCGAGCGTTGTACCCCGAAGTGGAGTCCGGGAAATTTGGTAGACATATCCACGTCTATACATATCGGGAGTTGCACTTTTTTTTCTATTGCGGCGCGATTGGCCAAGGCAATGTGCTGCGGGCAATCCACCATCAGCGTGAGGCATTTCCCGCGGGCGACTTCTTCCGCCACAGCGGCCAAATCCGTTGCATCACAGGAAGGATAGGCGATCAGCAGGTCATCGAATCCCTGGCGGCTCAAAAAAACTGCTTCCCTGGCATGGTAAGCCATAACGCCCTGGTAGCGATCGTGACTTTGGAGCACCCGGAACAGCAGCGCCTGGCAACGAATGGATTTGGAAGCCACCCGAATTTGTTTGCTGCCGGCCCTTTTTAACACTTGCCGGACATTGTTGTCAAAATAATCCAGGTCTACAAAAGCCGCTGGTTTTGAGACGTTACGGAGGGCTTCCCGGTATCGGTTGTATGAATCTGAAGACATTTGATGTGAACTTTTTAATTTTTTTTGGTGCTTATCTCCAAAATGGCCTATATTTGCGTTCTCGATTCCAAAAGGGGTCGTTTTTTTTAAAAAGGTCGGGTGGCCGAGTGGCTAGGCAGAGGTCTGCAAAACCTCGTACAGCGGTTCGAATCCGCTCTCGACCTCAGGTTAAAGCCCTTTTCTGCAATGCCGGAAGAGGGCTTTTTCTTTTATTCCTGCAATCTCTGTACTTTTCCCTCAAGATTTTTTGTATCATTGCTGGCACTCAAGTTCCCACTTACAATCCAGTTAACATGTTCAATCGGCGTGACTTCCTGAATAAGACCATCCTCGCTTCTTTGGCTGCCGGGGTTGGAATTTCTTCCTGCGAATCCAAACCTAAGCAAGATGCGGCAAAAAACAATGCCGCAACCACAAATCAATCATCCGGAGAAAAGCCGGAAGCGACGGTCATCGCTACCTGGAAACACCCCGATGCTACACAAAAAGCCTTGGAAGTGATTCAAAATCAGGGGCGTGCGCTGGATGGCATCGAGGCAGGCGTCAGGATGGTGGAAGCAGATCCGTTGGATCAATCGGTGGGCTATGGAGGTTTGCCTGACCGCGATGGGATCGTCACCCTTGATGCTTGCGTGATGGATGAAAAGGGCAACGCAGGTTGCGTGACTTTTCTTCAGCACATCATGCACCCCGTTTCCGTGGCGCGGAAGGTCATGGAGGACACCCCACATGTGATGTTGAGCGGGGAGGGCGCCCTCCAGTTTGCCCTGTCCAAAGGTTTTGAAAAAGAAAACCTGCTCACGCAGGCTGCCGAGGAACGATGGAAAGAATGGCTGAAAGAAGGAACCTACAAACCGGTTGGCGGCCACGAACAGCACGATACCATTGGGATGCTGGCCATAGATGGCAACGGGAACCTTTCCGGCGCATGCAGTACCAGCGGGATGGCCTTTAAAATGCACGGCAGGGTCGGGGATTCCCCGATCATTGGCGCGGGTTTATATGTAGACAATGAAGTCGGGGCTGCTACCGCAACCGGCTTGGGCGAATTTGTGATGAAAACCCTCGGCGCTTTCCTAATTGTGGAACTCATGCGCCAGGGAAAATCGCCGGAAGCCGCCTGCCGGGAGGCCGCCCTGCGCATTGCAGAAAAATACGGCAAAGCAAACGAAGACATGCAGGTAGGTTATATCGCCCTGAATAAAAAAGGCGAATACGGCACTTATTCCCTGCACCCGGGATTCAATTACAGCATTTCCCGCAAAGCTTCGCACGAAGTACTTGATTCACCCTATCTTTCTGCAAGCGCCGGTTGATTTTTTGTGTCTAGAGTCCAGTGACTACGCTTTTGTGGTCATGCAAATCTTTAATGGCACAGCGTTTCGCGGAGGAACACGGAGTTTACTTTAAAAACTTACTTTAACTTCTTCCTCCAAAATCGCAG
The DNA here is from genome assembly GCA_022841505.1 of Saprospiraceae bacterium. Lineage (GTDB taxonomy): Bacteria > Bacteroidota > Bacteroidia > Chitinophagales > Saprospiraceae > JABWAJ01. Next base: position 25,635 of record JALHRK010000015.1, read on the forward strand.
CGCCTTCGGGCTTTCCGAATCCTCATCCAAATCTTTCCAGGAAATGGTGCAAATCATTGCTGTGCGCTCGAACCCGCGTTTTTGCCAGAAAGCATCGAGCGGAATAAAATCAGCGGGGCGGCGTGGATGATCCTCAGGGCGGATCACGCCGCAAAAGCAAACCCATTCAAACCGGCCCAGGCGCCTTGCATGCGCTTCGCGGTGTTCAAAAAATGCCACGCCCAGCCCGCTGCCGCGGTACGATTTTCGCAAAACCGACTCGCCGTAGTAGAAGACCTGCCCGATATCGTAGCCGTTTTCAAGAAAAGGCGTTTGAATATTCGGGGTTTCGTGCACCATTGGCAATCCGGTGGAGGCGCCCACCACCTGATCGCCATCAAAAGCCACCACGAGTACCGCATCGGGCGCCGATAAAAAAGCTTGCAGGTATTCCTGCTCAGATAACATATCGCCATCGTAGAGATAAGGGAATTCGCGGAAGACCTCAATGCGCAGCGCAGCCAGGTCATCAAGGTATGCCAGCGCGGCCTTGCCGGTAAAGGATTTTACCTCAAGCATAGCTATTGCGCGTCTTTTTTGGCTTTCTCCATGTTCTTCGCCGAAGCTTTTTTCACCTCCTCCAGCACCATCACCGTTTGGGCGTGAATGGGCTCCATCTCGGAAGTCAGGCGGTCGTGTTCCGCTTTCAGCGAGCCAAATTCCTGCTCGAACACTTCCGAAGCAAGGTTGCCGGCGCCGTGTTTTGCCAGCAGCGTGTCGCTTTTGATTAAAATTTCGGTGCTGTTTTTGAGCAGCATGTTTTGTTTGGGCAGAATGACGCTCTTCATCATCGAGGTAAACCATTGCGTCAGCGAATCAGAGAGGAGCGTATCCATGACCATGATTTTTTGCAATTCATCAATGGTATTGTTCTGATCCTTTTCAAATTTGCGCGCATCGTTGAACATCGCAAGGCGCTTGTTCAGGGCTTCCAACTGGGTTTCGCTTTCAGCCGGATTGCTGCTGCAGGCGCTGAAGCCGACCGTGAAGAGGATTGCCGTTAAAACCGGAAAAAGAATGCTTGATTTTTTCATGTCTGTATGATTTTAAGCGGCGAAGTTAATGCCTTCCACCTTGCTTTTCCAACTTACATTAACAATCATCAATCATGTAATCGTCAATCCTCAATAAAAAATAAAAATGAACGATTAAGCATCATTTTATAGAACTGATCACCTCTGGTTTATACGGGACAAGCTTTGCCTCTTTTAGGGCTTAAGCCGTTCCAACACCGTTGGCAGCAGGAGATCCACCCAGCGGGCATACATCTTCCCGGAAGGGTGCAGTTGATCGGAAGCCAGCAGGGAAGGGTCGGTCAGCGCCTCTCGGGAGATTGGGGTGATGTCGAAATAAGCTACGCCCCGGCTTTCCGTGATGGCCCGGTTGGCGGCATTAAACGCGTCAATTTCCAGACTGATTTGCGCCGGATTCGGGCGGTTTTGCCCAAAAGGCGTGACGCCATAATCAGGAATGGACAAAACGAAAACGCGCTCGGGGCGGTTGCCCGCAAACTGGATGGCCATTTCCAGCAAGTCTGCAAACTCGGGTTCGTAAGCGCTCAGCGAAAAACCCCGGAATTGGTTGTTGACCCCGATGAGCAGGGTGACCAAATCAAAAGTATCTGCGGCCAACTGGGTATTCCCGATGGCCGATTTCAGGTCTCCGGTGGTCCAGCCCGTTTTGGCGATGATTTGCATCGTATCTACCTGGAGGTCGGCTTCCATTAGTTTTTGCCGGAGTTGCACCGGGAAACGGGCAGCAACCGGCACGCCCTGCCCGATGGTGTAGGAGTCGCCCAAAGCCAAGCAGGCAAGCGGTGTTTTTTCATCGGTTACCGGCACTTCGATCACCGGCTCCAACGCAGGGGGATGTTCGCAGCCATTTGCGCTAAGCAAAGTTGATAAAGCAAATAAAATCAATAACTTATTCATGAACGCCTTGTTTTGAACCGGTGGATAAACTATGCTGAATATGCCCAATGATCGCTTTGCCATGGTGGCGGGTATTTTCAATAAACAAGCGGTTGGTTTGGAGTCCCGCGCACAAAACCCCGGCGAGGTAGACCCCCGGCAGGTTGGTTTCCAAGGTATTGCTGTCGTGAACCGGCGTGCGGGCTTCATCCGCGCCAAGCTGAATGCCCAGGTTTTCCAAAAAAGTAAAATCGGGCTGGTAGCCGGTCATGGCCAGCACAAAGTCGTTTTCCAGCGTCACCTTGCCTTCCGGCGTTTGCAACATCACTCGATCGGGCAGGATTTCAAGCACGCTGGTATTGAACCAGGCTTTGATGCTGCCTTCTTTGATCCGGTTTTCAATATTGGGCCGGATCCAGTACTTCACCCCGCTGTAAATTTCGCTTTCGCGAATGGCCATCGTCACTTCTGCGCCTTTGTTCCAGGTCTCTAATGCTGCATCGCAGGCCGAATTGGCCGCGCCGACCACCAGCACTTTTTGCCCGGCGTAGAGGTGCGCGTCGTCGTAATAGTGCTTCACTTTTGGCAATTCCTCTCCCGGAATGCCCAACAAGCGCGGCGTATCGTAAAAACCGGTCGCTACAATCACCGCACGGGCATGCCACGTATGTTTTACGGAAAAAACACGCCATCCGGTTTTTTCGTCCGCTTCCATCCCGGTGACGGCTTCGTACAGACGCACGTCCAGTTTCCAGGCTTCCCAAACCCGGCGGTAGTATTCCAGGGCTTCCCGGCGCGTCGGTTTTTCGGTATGGGAAATAAACGGGGTCTCTCCAATTTCCAGCAGCCTGGATGTGGAAAAAAAAGTCATGTTATCCGGAAAATGGTAGATGGAATTGGCCAAAACGCCTTTTTCAAGCACCACATAGGACAAGCCTGCTTTCTGCGCTTCGATGGCGCAAACCAAACCCACCGGGCCTGCGCCGATGATCACGATGTCAAGTGATGTTTCCATAAGTCAATTGTTAATAAAACTGTATAAAAGGGCAAGTTGGCAAGGGGCAAATTTGCAAGTTTGTTTTTTGCCCCTTGCCAACTTGCATTTTGCCAACTTGCTTCCTGCCCCTTGCCGACTTCCCAATTTACGCATAAAGGGGGATTTCCCACCCCGCTATATGCAAAGGAGCAACTTTTGCCGTGCCAATACGTTCTTTATTATCGTATTTTTGTGGTCCCCGGATCCATTTTACCTACAACAAACAATCAGAAAAGTTTATGCGGCGCATCGTATTTTTGGCGGTATTGATATGGACAAGCCTGACTCCGGCCCTTGTCGGCGCACAGGATGCTCAGTTGGCGCAGCAGTATTTCCGCGACGGCGAGTATGAAAAAGCGGCACTGTTGTACCAAAAGCTGTTCGAACAAAACGAGCAGAACGATTACATCTTCGAGCGTTACATCGAGTGTCTGCTGGCTACAGAAGATTTCGCAACAGCCGAGGCTTCTATCAAAAAGCAGATCAAAAAAGTACCGCAAAACTCCACGAATTACGTGATGTACGGCAAATTGCTGGAGCGCCAGTACCGCGAGGATGATGCCATGGCTCAATACCGCGAAGGCATCGCCAAATTGCCTGCTGACCGCTACCAGGTGGTGCGCTTAGCCAACGCGTTCATTACGTCCAACAAATATGAGCTGGCAATTGAAGCCTACGAAAAAGGGGCGGATTTGCTCAAAGATACCCAGGTTTTTTCCTTCAACCTCGGCGATTTGTACCGCATGAAAGGCGATACGCCCAAGATGATCGAAAACTACCTGAACAGCATTGACGCCGATCCAACCCGCCTGAACAACCTCAAAACGGTTTTTCAGCGCTATCTTTTCCCGGATGATTTCAAAGAGTTGCAAAAACAGCTCTACGCCCGCATGCAGGACGGCGTTGAGAAAGAATACCACGCCGAATTATTGGGCTGGGTTTTCATTCAGCAAAAAGATTACGCCAGCGCCCTGCGCCAGGCCAAAGCCCTTGACCGGCGCCTGGTGGAAAACGGCGGGCGCGTGTTCCGCCTGGCAGAAGTAGCTGCCAACGACGGTGATTACGACGCGGCCATCTCTGGTTATGACTACATTGTGGCACAAAAAGGCCCCGCTTCTTCCTTCTATATTGACGCCCGCACCGAAGCGCTGCGCTGCCGCCGCAACAAAATTGTGGAAGGTTTTCAATACAAAGAAGAGGAGCTGCGGGCACTGGAATTGCAGTTCAATGCCTTCCTCGACGAATTTGGCCGCACGAAAATCACGGCACCGGTGATCCTCGACTTAGCCGAATTGCAAGCCGTTTACCTCAACGACCTCGACCAGGCCATTGCCTTGTTGTCTAAAATGATCCAATATCCCGGTACAGAACCCGCAGTGCAGGCCATGGGCAAGCTCCGGCTGGCCGATTATTACCTGATGAAAGGAGAAGTCTGGGACGCTACCCTGCTCTATTCGCAGGTTGATAAAGATTTTAAAGAAGACGTGCTGGGGCAGGAAGCCCGGTTCCAGAATGCCCGGCTCTCGTATTTCAACAGCGATTTTCAGTGGGCACAGGCCCAGTTTGAGATCCTGAAAGCTGCCACTTCGCGCCTGATCGCCAACGACGCCCTCGACCTTTCTGTGTTCATTATGGACAACCTCGGCTTAGACTCCACCGCTACGGCGCTGGGGATGTACGCCGATGCGGAACTGCTGGTTTTCCAGAATCGCTTTGATGATGCTTTCCGCAAATTGGACAGCCTGATCACGCTTTTTCCGGAGCATAGCCTTGAAGACGATGTGTGGTACCTGAAAGCACAGGTCTATGCCCGCAAGCGCGATTACGCGCAGGCAGCGCTCATGTACCAGGCCGTTATCGAAAAATACCCACAGGACATCCGCGCCGACAACTCCATGTTCGCGCTGGCGGAACTCCACGAAACCCACCTGAACGATGTGGAAAAAGCCAAAGCACTCTACGAAAAAATCTTTATTGATTATTCGGGGAGTACGTTTGCGGTGGAGGCCAGGAAACGGTTCCGGAAGTTGAGGGGGGATAATATTTAATGTCTGTTTTTATAGTCCGATAGCTGCGTTATGCTTCGCCCCAAAACCGGTCATTTACGTCAGTAAACTCCCGTTTTTGGGGCGAAACATGCCTTGCTCTCGAACTCTAAAGAACAGCCACGGGACTCAATGGGCAGATACATTTAGTAAAAAAAGGCCGCCCCCAAAAAACCAGGAGCAGCCTCTAACGTCATTTTATCGCTTATCTTTAACACCGACGCCTGGTGTTGGTTATTGGTGTATCGGTTACTGGTTATTGGTGGTGCCGGATTTTGATCCTGTTTTAGACCGAAAAAGTTGTTCGTTGAGCGTTGTTGGTTCTTCGTTAGGTTTCAGAATAATCGGATGCGAGAACAAAACGAACAACGAACAACCGACAACGAACAACCGCTCCTGCCCCAATCTTCAAATTTTCAAATTAACACATCTTCAAATCAATCTATCCTCACCATTTTCCCCGTTGCTGTATGCCCCAGCGCTTCGATGCGGTAGAGTAATACGCCGGCAGCGAGTTGGCGTTCGGCCTGAAATTCCACTTCGTGTTTGCCCGCGTCGTAGTAGCCGTTGAGTTCCCACACTGTTTTGCCGGAAAGGTCGCTGACCACGAGCCGCACCTGAGAAGCCGCCGGCAGGTTGAAGCCGATGGTGGTTTCATCGCGGAACGGGTTCGGGCGATTTTGGTACAACTCGATCCGGTCGTCTGGTTCGGCGTCCGGTAGGAAAACTAAACTCAGCGGCAGCGCCTGGTCGGCTTCGTCGTAAGCTTCTGCTTTTGTGATGCCCGAATGCAGTGTAAACGCCTGGCTCATATCCACGTTGTCGCTTGCGCGGAAAACCAGCGTAATCAGCACTTCGCTATCCGGAGCGCCAGCCTCCTGGGGCCAGTTCCAGCTAAACGTCAGCAAGCCGTCCAGCAACTCCTTCGAACCGAGGTGCTCTTCCTGAAGGATGCCATTTTCGATGCCGATCAATTCGAGGTCGTCCGCGTCAAATTGCAGGGTTCCCTGTAAGCCTTCCAACCCTTCAATGCCGGGCGCTTTCAGCGTCAGGTGACAGATGTCACCAGGTGACAGCATTTTGCCTGTCGCTTGCAGCACAAAAGGCGCCCGGGTATTGCGGTTTTCCGCCTGCTGGAAATTGAACTGCGCGCTGCCATTGATGTCGCCGGTTTTTACAGCGATGAAATCCTCATTCACCAGATCGCTGCTCAGGTTCGTCAGGCTGATCACCTGTGGGAAACTTTCCTGCCAGGGATTCATCGCATTGGGGAAAGCGTAATTGGCATCTACAAAACGCCAACTGGGCACGTTGGGGAGTTCAGTGGAAATGCCAAGAATTAACTTGCGAAGCAAAACAACATCTAAGGTCGTCACCGAACCTGAGCCATTCGCGTCGGCAGCGATGAGTTTATACGGCGAATTCAAAAGTTGAGTGCCCAGAATATGCCGGGAAATCAATACCAGGTCAATGGTGGAAACCCCGTTCATCCAGTCGCCGGGGCGCTGTGGCCGGATGGTGTATTCGTGTCCTGTTTCCAGGCCACCCAATTCGTAGGCGCCATCCACGCCGGTCGTATCCATCACCGGCATCGCTTCGGCCGGTCGCAGACTCACCCCTTCCACCGGCTCCCCGGATTCGCTGATGATCAGACCCGCCACGCTGGCAATCGTAGTGGTTGGGAGGAAACCGCCACAAGCTTGTGGCTGGTTGTCCTGTACGGTGAGGAACGCTTCGCAGAAAGTGAAGTTCGGTCCGCCAATTGTGCCATTTGGCTGTTGTAAAAGCGGATTGTAAGCGTTGTCCCAGGCATACAACCGCACCAGGATGATGCCTTCGTCGTCGCAGGTCAGGAGCAGGCTGTCGTGGCCCGGGTTTGGTAAATCTATGCCGTCCAGCACGTCTTGTGAACGATGGATCGAATAGCGGATCGGGCCGGAACAGGTTTCAATAGCCGGGCTTCCGATAAAATTCAAGGCGGGCAACACAGTAAAACCGCCATCAACATCGCCATCGCCGTCAATATCCACACCCGCGGGTAAGGGTTGCAACACCATCGACAGGTTGGTTAGGCAAGTGGGCGCGGCGGCTATACAATCACTCACCTGGAAAGGCAGGGTGCTTTGAGCCTGATTGCCGCAGGCGTCTGTTACCTGCACCACAAATGCATGCAGGCCGATGGGGTAATTAGCCCGGATATTGTAGTTCGGATAAGCTCCAAACAAAGCAGTTGCCGTCACTTCCTGATCCAAAGAGCCGTTGCGGCCCAGGTCAATAAAAACCTTGACCACGACGGGGCCAGTTTGGCAGGATTGCTGCACGGTAAAGGCCGCAGTGGCTTCGCCCAGACAAGTATTGTTGTTAAAAGAACAGAAAGAAGTTCCTCCCGGACTAACCGAAATCACCGGAGGTACGTTGTTTTGCACCTTAATGACTTGGGTATAGGTCCAGTAACCATTGCTGGCAACAACCTCCCGCCAGTATCCGGCGGGGTTATTGCCGCCCGGGCAGGAAGGCCCGCGTGTTCCTGCGGCTGGAATGGCATTGGCAGGATCGTTGTCGCGGTCAATCACAATTCCATTGGCGCGGCGCAAGATCCAGACGTCTTCATCGCCGGGTTCGCCGTCGCAATCTTCATCGCGGCTGATTTCTATGGCCGGATCGCTTCCATTGTATTCGCAATGATTGATGATGTGGTACGTGCGGAATATTTTATAACAAGCCTCTCCGGGAGCTGATAGTTGTACATCCTGCACGCTGAGGACGAAGCGGTCGCAACCAAGCGCAATCATTTGAGCCGTATCCGGCGCAGGTACTACGCAGTTGACACTGAGGTCTTTCGGTAATTTGATGTTGTAAATATTGGAGGGCTGAATGGTTATCTGTTGTTGGCAGGTTCCAAGCGAAGTATTCCCAAAGGCATCGCTTGCCCGGAAGCGCCGGGTAATCGTGCCGCTGCCACACTGATTTAGGGCGACAATCGGACTCAGTTCCTCAGCCGTTGCGCCTGCACAGTTGTCTTCCGCCCCCGGGGCGCCGAACAGCGTATTCAGTTGCGCCAGGTTGTTGGGGTTAAAATTCGCCGGCAGGTTGCTGCAAAGCACGCTCACGGCATTCGGCGCTACACAGGTTGGCCGCGAATTGTCTTCGATGGTTATTTGCGTGATGCAAACGCTTTGGTTGCCGTTCAGATCGGTGGCACGCAATTCTGTGTGCATGTCAGAACCCGCATCGCAGCAGTAGAACTGGACAGAAGGCCCCCAGGCGGTATAGTAAGGCGTCACTGGCTGGCAAGTAACCGGGTCTTTGGTGATCATTCGGCGCACCTGGATGGAAGCCAGTCCGCAGGGATCATTGCTGCCTTCATCCACGTCCGAGGCCAGTAAGGTTCCAACGCTGCCGCCCAGCGACATCGTCAACTGGTCGTCACAAACGGCCGTTGGTAGCGCCTGATCGCGCACGCAGAAGGTCATTGTTTTGGTTGCACTATTGCCGCAGGCGTCCGTAACCGTATACCGGATGCGGTGACACCCAATCGGAATATTGGCAACGGTACGGTTCGTCGCGCCGTTCGGGAAGGTAGCGAGCACCTGCGTTTGCATAACAGTTCCAACTACCTGGCCGACTTCATTCAACAGTTGAACGGGCACTTCCGTCAGTACCTCTGTAAGGATCTGCCAGCTGTTTGAACAGTTATCGGTCACGGTGGGCAAGGGGACGTCAAAGCTTGCGGTGCAGGAGCCCCCGCCGGTAGAATAATAGGTCGTGTCGGATGCGGTTGTAATTACGGGCGGTGTATTATCTGCCACCCGGATGACCTGGTCATAGCTCAAGGTACCAGTTGGGTTACAATCGTCGAAGATATACCAGCGGCGAATAAATTGGTAGTTACCCTGGCATGTACTGGTGCGGGGCTGGTCACCAAACGAAGCGATGAGGTTGCAAAACGGCGAATCCAAATAATGGATGCCAAATGCGCTGTACACCAAAGGACGTCCGGTGACGAGCGGGCTGGGGTTTCCATCGGGCGTCGTTTGCAGGCTCGCATCGCAGGCGATGAGCACACTTTTGGCCGGAAAGACAATATCGGGGCTGCCGGCTTTCCCAACGGTGATTGTTTGAGTGCATTGCACCGAGTTATTGGCGCCATCGCGTATGGTAAACTGACGGTTGATCAGGGTGTTTCCGCAGATGCCGTTGTTGGTAACCTGGTCGGTAAACGTGACGACCGGCTGCGCGCTGCAATTGTCCTGGGCCACCGGCGTGCCTGTAAACTGAATGCTTCCGGCAATGTTGATCAATGACGCCGCGTCGGTGCAGAATAACTTGTTGCGGATGGTTCCGTTCGTCACGGGTCTGCCGCTGAGCCTCCCGTTTCCGGCGGAATAGACGGCCCAACGAAAAGTTCCGGTTGCTCCTACATCGAAAGTGCTGGTCAGGATGCTGTAAACTTGTCCGGCCTGCAATTGGATGGCAATCCGCACAACATCCGTAGAATCGCTGAAATACCCCATTCCGGGCAGCATCAGGTTGCTTACGGAAAGCAAAGACAAACAAGGGCCGTTGAAAAAAGCCGGGATGCCTTCATAGATTCCGCCCAGGCCTCGACCATAAGTCGCGTCTAATTCAAAAATATACAGGTCGTTCTGCGTAACGGTAAAAGTATCTAAGCGATAGGAATGTTGCCCGATAGCCAGGCTTACCTGCGGAGCAAGGCAACTGAAATTCAGTGGAATAAAACTGGAACTGTTGGCATCCAGGCTGCCTTGCAGAAATTGAACCTGCTGTGCGATTACAGCGGTATTGGTATTTGGCGGACAGGCAACCGTGGGTGGAAGCGGATCGGTGATGTAAATATTGCCAATACTGAAGGATCCACCGGCAACCGTATTTACGCGCACCGGCAGGGTTTGGCCGACGTGCGCGCTATTGACCGTATTGCCGATCGCATTTCCAAACTGATCGAAAACCGTCACGACGTAGTCCTGATCTATACAGGGATAGTCCCCTTCCAGGATCATATCCGGGGTGATGAGCGTCGAACAATTGGCGTTCAGCGTTACGTTCACTAAGTCGTTTGTTGCAATATTGGGGGCTTCCAGTACCGTAACGACTTGTTCTACATACGCAGAACAGGCAGGATCTCCGGCATTTCCCGGGGTTCCCGTTCCCGCATTAAAGGTGTATCGGATCGTATAAGATCCTGGTCCAGCCTGCAGGGGATTAAATACCGTTGCAGGTAGTCCATTGATCGCAAAACTTCCCGTTCCGGCAGCCCCGCCAGCATTTCCCGTAAGGGTCACTGGTGCGCTGCTGGTGCAATACTGGTTGGAAAGCCCCACGATTTGTGGATTTGGATAATGGCAGGTGCTGCCGATGGTGAGCGTTTGCATACCATTGCCCACGGTCAGCAAAAAGCCGATGCCGTCCACATGCCGCCCGGAGATCTGGTACACCCCCGATCCGGCTGCGGTCTCCGGTATGGGTGTGCCCACCGGAATTGGCGTTGGCGCTGCCGGAGGCGCAGGGCTGGCCGTGCTGAAAAAGCCCGAACCGCCAACCACCGTCCAGGTTTGACCCGCCGGCGCTTCAATGGTAATTTGGTCGCTGAACTGGCCGTTGGTCAATGTGGTCGCATTGTTCAGGCAATTGCAGGTTGTCGGCGCGCCGGGTGAGGCGCCGAGGTAAATCACCGGCGTTTGACCTTTTGCGGGCATCGCGGCGACTAAAGCTGCCAACAAAGGCAGCAACCACAAATTTCGGGGCAGCATCCGGAAGCAGTTTGCCCGGGTTTGCGCCGATTTTAGTTCCTGGTTGATCATGAATGTTCTCATAGCACTTCCTGTTAACCTTTTGTTTGCGATAAAATGACATAGCAGGCGTCCCTTGCCGCAAAGCAAAGGCGCTTCGTTTGCACCGGGCGGTTTATGACCGTGCCTGGAGCGAATCCTTATTGATTGATTTATTTAAACAGGGAGGTATTTACGGATAGACTTTGCAAACATCAGGCCAAACTTGCCGGGAGGCTTATTTTTTTATAAAAATATATGTAATTAATTGATTCTATAATCCTTTTCTCGGTGTTGTAATATTCGGTGGCTTTAAATAAAATGGCGCGTGGTAAGCAATATCTGCGAAAGCAGCTTCTGTGAAAGCGGCTTCTGCCAACGCCATGAGGTGGAGGGCGGAACAACGGACGCCGGAAAAAGAGACGCCCGGCCCGGCTAAACCTGCCTGCGCTTTGTCGCTGCCGTTTCCGCAGCAAACCACCAATTGCCCGGCCTGCAACCAGGAGTCAAAAAGCGCGGCATGCAGGACGATGGCTTCGGGGTCATTGATCGGGTGGAGATCGCGGTCAAAAGCCTGCATATAGACCTCCATACGCCGCGCATCAATCATCGGAACGAAGATGTTTGCATCGGGCATTTCCACTGCTGCTGCCCATGCCATGGATTGGAGCGTCGGCACTGCAATCAAGGGTTTGTCCAACGCATAACAAATCCCTTTTGCCGTAGCCAGTCCGATGCGCAGCGACGTGTAGGAACCGGGGCCATCGCTCACCGCTACCGCATCGAGTGTGGCCAGTTCTAAGCCAGCCTCCCGAAAACAATCGGCAATCATCAGTGTGATTTGGGCGGCGTGATCCTGAGCATTGGTACTTTCGCGCAGGGCTAAGGGCGCTCCGTTTTGGCTCAGACACACGGAACACACTTCCGTTGCAGTTTCTATATTCAGAATTAATGGCATCGTGGACAATTATCCGGTATTTGGATGGCTATTGCTGCAATAAATGCACTTTCACATTAGTCAATTCGACTAAGGAAAGTTGTTCCAATGCTCCGGTTTCAAACAATTGGTCAAAGGTATAAATGTCTGGCCTTCCTGCCGCTTTGGGTTTGTAATTGCGGTAATCGGCAAACCGAACGCCACTGGCTTTTCGGATGTTGTAAGCCTCTCTGAAACGCGCCCCCAACCCATCAGGCGCCTTACTGTCTTTGTAGCTGTAAGCCAAATAATCCATGGTAAAATGCGTACAGTGAATCCAGTAAACATATTCGTCCTGAAAATCTTTACCGCCGCCTTCCTGGTCAAAACGCACGCCAATTTTGAAATAAGGTTCGCCTTTGATAGACGAGGTGCCCATCAGTGTTTTTTTCACAGCCTGGTCTTTCAAAAAAAAAGGCAGCAAGGCGAAATAAACCACGCTGTTCACGGATTCTACCAGGGCGCTGCTGTCTTTTTCGGTCAGGACGACGCGTTCACCGTTGCGTTCGCTGAAAAAAACAGCGTTGGTGAGTACGTCTCGGGTAGCAACTCCGGCACTGTCTGTGTGGGTACGCTCATAACTGAACGATCCGCTTTTTCGGGTCACCTTAAAATGGTAGTCCCGAAAGTCGAACTCCGTAATGCTATTGCTTAACGAGGCGCTGGCGTGGGCTTCGAAGGCTTTTTCTACCACCCAGGTTGCAGAATCCTGTGTCGGTGCCGGAATATTGGAAGATTGCGTTTTTTGATCTTCTTTACAAGCCGTAACGCTGATCAATACCGAGCACACGAAAAGCCATTTGATTATATGCATCTTAGATTTATTTTAAGGTTAAAGGAGAAAGGATAATGGTTTAAGTAAGGTCGCGTTCCACACTAAAATCTTGTATTCCTTTCTACTTTCTATCACGACTCATCCTGCAATCGATACGGCGCCCGCGCAGCAATAGAACGCCCAAGCGTCAGTTCGTCTGCGTATTCCAGTTCGCCGCCGAAAGATACGCCGCGCGCGATAGCGCTGATCTGCACGTTCACTCCCTGGAGTTTTTTGGAAATGTAATAAATCGTTGTGTCGCCTTCGATGGTGGGGCTGATGGCCATGACCACTTCCCGCACTTCGGGATCGCGAAGCCGTTCCAACAGCGAATCAATGTTCAGTTCCGCCGGACCAATGCCTTCGATGGGCGAGATGATGCCGCCCAGCACGTGATACAGCCCCCGGTATTGCCCCGTTGCCTCTATGGCGAGGATGTCGCGCAGGCTTTCTACCACACATATAACCGATCGCTCCCGATGCGGATTCGTGCAAATCGAGCAGATGTCGTCATCAGAAATATTATGGCAGACGCGGCAGGTTTTGATGTTGCGGCGCATGCCCAGGATGGCTTCGACAAACTGCTCGCTGTTCTCCAGCGGGTGTTTCACTAAATGCAGCACCAACCGCAGCGCGGTTTTCCGGCCGATACCGGGTAAGGTAGCGAAGGCATTTACCGCCTCTTCAATGCGTTTGGATGAAAAATTCATACGCTGGTTTGGTTACTGGATTTCAGGGTTAAGGAGCTGGAAGCGCACAAGCCCGCACCACTTCGGCCAATTCCAAAGCATCGTTTGTGGTGCATAATACTGCGTCTACCGAAGCTAATTCGAGAAAGAACAGTTTTTTATCAAAAGAAGCGGCGTAGGCGGCGTTCATGGAAAGGAACATGTCTTCATACGTCGCGCATTGCAGCAATTGCCAGGCGTCTTCCCGAACATTAAATACCACAATCAGGAAGGTTTTCGCCCCCTCCTGCGGATAACACCACAATAACACAGGGTAATCGAGGTACGGCGCTGAAAAAAAGCTGAACAAATTGGCTTCAAAAAAAGGATAGTGCAGGTAGCGGCAGGGAATTTGGTGCTGCTGCAAAGCTGCTTCCAGAATTTGCAGGCGCGTTTGCATTTTGGGAAGGGGGATGTTTTCGGGGCTCAGCTGGGGCAAAGGCAGCCAGTCATCGGTGCGCAGGTCGTAATACTCCACCGGGCCAATTCGCTTTTTGTACTCGAATCGCTCGTATCCGGGCACGACATACCCGGGATAATAATGGTTCATACCCTGGCTCATGCACCACTTGATTTCGAGCAGCATGGTGTAAAACCCCAGGCTGTAACCGCGATAATCAGGTGAATAAACCCCCTGAATGCTTGCAGCGCTGTGCTGGCCGATGTCGAAAAAACTGAACGCCACCAATTGGTCCTCGTGGTACAAACGCACTTCCCAGGTGCTGTACACATTGGACTCTTCTTCGTCCAGCAACGCTTCTTTCAGGGAATAAGACAACACGCCGGGGAAGGTATTTCTGTATCGCTGATAAAGCGCCTCTTTCTCTTCGTCTAAGCGCATCGGGCCGTATTCACAACGGAAAAGTTCTTCGTTCCGGCGGCAAAGCTTGCGCAAACGCTTGCTAAAAACGTAATGATCGAGTGGCAGCCGAATCCAGATCGCGGAATAAAAGCGCCGGTCAAAGCTTAGAAAATGCGTGGTAAAGATAGATTGCCCCATGCGGTACCATCCCTTTTCAAGGTAAGTATCCAACGATTCCGCCGCGATCCTGTCGGGGTAATATTTATCTGTAAACATGCAGAAAACGGTTGTCAGGGAGGCAATTATCCCAAGCTGCGAAGATACGCCGAGCTACGGATATACAAAACGAAGAGAAGCGCTTAGCTGTAAAAAACAGAAGTTCCTGGCTGAAAAAGTCCTGATTGTTCCGCAGATTGGGATAAAAATTTGTTTTTTAACTTCATTTCTTCATAGGATACTTGACTTTAGAATGAATGGCGTATTTTAAAGGTGAGATACTGACTACCAGAACTATGAAGGGATATATCACAAAGCGAGCAGATTATTTCTGAGAGGCAGGCAACCTTTTTGTCCTACCTTGCGAATAGGAATATAACATGAGCGCAGGAGAAAACCGACTTGCTGCAATAATTGAGGCTTGTCGCCGCCAGGATCGGGCCAGCCAGAAAGAACTGTACCAGCTGTTTTACAGCTTTGCATTAGCCGTTGCTATGCGCTATACCGCTTCAGCAGAAGAAGCACGCGAAATTGTGAATGACGTATTCTTCCGGGTTTTTACCAAAATTGACCATTACAATGCTGAATTGCCTTTCAAAGCCTGGCTCAACAAGGTAGCAGTTCACAGCGCCATTGATTACTATCGCAAGTATCACTCCCATACTGCACCAATGGCCGAACTCTCTGATGCAATGGGAGTGGAAGTGGACAATTCCTTATTTAGTCGCCTTTCGGCAGATGAATTGCGCGCCTTGGTGCAACAATTGCCGCCAGCCTATCGCATGGCAATCAACCTGTATGCCATCGAAGGTTATAACCATCAGGAAATTGCCAATATGATGGGCATTACAGAAGGCACCTCGAAGTCGAATTTATTTAAAGCAAGGGCAAAGCTTAAACAACTGATGCTCCAGCAGGAAGTCATCCGTAGATAGGGTTTATTCCAAACAACAAAGACAATTTTCAGTCAAGCTGAAAAAAATATCGCGTATGGACGAGCAGGACTTTGACAAATTATTTTCCGAAAAAATGAAAGCGGCCACGGTTACAGACTTCAGCGATGAAGACTGGCAGCCGCTTTCACAACGGCTCGACACC
>JALHRK010000016.1 GCA_022841505.1 Saprospiraceae bacterium
CCTCAACGAAGCCATCAAAAATACGCCTTTCGCAACCATGGAAATTGAAGAGATTTTAGCCAAAGTCACCGATAAATTTCCGGCCATCCGTAACAACGGCGGCGGTCATTACAACCATACCCAGTTCTGGCTTTCGCTTGCTCCAAAAGGAGGCGGGCAGCCTTCCGGCAAATTGGCCGACGCGATCAATGGAAAATTTGGCTCCTTCGACAAATTTAAAGAGCTGTTTGCCAAAGAAGGGGCATCCCGGTTTGGATCCGGCTGGGCCTGGCTCGTAGTGGATAAGAAAAAAGGCCTTTTCCTCACCTCGACAGCTAACCAGGACAATCCGTTGATGGCAAAATTGGTCAAGAAGCAAAAAGGAACGCCGATTCTTGGACTGGACGTTTGGGAACACGCTTATTACCTGAAGTACCAAAACCGCCGCCCCGAATACATTGCCGCTTTTTGGAACGTAGTCAACTGGGAAGAAGTCTCCCGCCGTTACGAACAAGCGATTCTATGAAATCCGGAGAAATTATTGAGTTGACCGTAGAGGGTATGGATTGCAACAATTGTGCAACCAGCATCTCCCGGTTTTTGGAGCGCAAAGGATTGGAGGACGTATTTGTCAATTTTCAGACGAAAGAAGTCCGGTTCAGGGAGGATGAAGGCAAAATCAGCATGGAAGCCGTAAAATCGGGGATCCATAAGCTGGGGTATACCGTTGTGGAGTCTGACACAAAGGAACCCTGGTGGACGCTGGAGCGCAAATTGTTGATCAGCGCCGCCTTCACCCTGCCTTTACTGCTCGGACATTTGTTGATGTCCTTTGGGGTACACTTCAGTCTGATGCACAATTTTGTTGCTCAATTGTTGCTTTGCCTGCCTGTTTTTGTGATCGGGGTCGCACATTTTGGAAGAAGCGCCTGGCTGTCTCTGCGCGCCGGCGTTCCCAATATGGATGTCCTGATTTTTATGGGAAGTACCGCCGCTTTCATCTACAGCCTAATCGGTACGCTAACAAATGAAGCCCAGTATATTTTTTATGAAACGGCTGCCAGCATCATCACGCTGGTGCTGATCGGAAACTGGTTGGAAAAGCGGGCTGTGGCCCAAACCACCACCGCAATCGGCGAATTGAGCCGCCTTCAACCCCGGAAAGCCAAAAAAATCATGCCTTCCGGAACCATCATTAGCCTCGATCGGGATGAAATTGAAAAAGGCGACCTTTTGCAGGTCAATGACGGCGACACCATTCCCGCCGATGGCGTGATTCAAAGCGGCGAAGCGACTGTGGACGAATCCATGCTG
The DNA here is from genome assembly GCA_022841505.1 of Saprospiraceae bacterium. GTDB lineage: Bacteria > Bacteroidota > Bacteroidia > Chitinophagales > Saprospiraceae > JABWAJ01. Next base: position 1,294 of record JALHRK010000016.1, read on the forward strand.
ACCGGCGAGAGCATGCCAATCTCCAAACGGGAAGGCGACTCCGTCATCGGGGGCGCCTTGTTGTTGTCCGGAAATATCCGGGTAACCGTTCGGGCGGTTGGCAAAGACACGGTACTCAGCCAAATGATCGAATTGGTGAAAACCGCCCAGCGCGACAAACCGGATATCCAAAGGTTGGCAGACCGCATCAGCGCCATTTTCGTCCCGGCTGTGGTTGGGATTTCTGTGCTTACTTTGTTGTTGGGCTATTTTGTGTTCGACCTGGCGTTCCGGCAAGCCCTGCTCAATGCCATCGCGGTCCTGGTCATTTCCTGTCCCTGCGCGATGGGCCTGGCAACGCCAACCGCTGTCATGGTAGGGGTGGGGCTCATGGCCCGAAACGGCATTTTGATCAAAGGCGGGCAAACGCTGGAAGTCCTGTCGCGCATCCAAAATTTTGTTTTTGATAAAACAGGTACGCTGACGACCGGTGATTTTAAAATCAGCCATATCCAGTGCGCCGCTGCCGATAAGCCGAAAGTGTATGCCTTGATTCACACCTTAGAGCATTATTCTTCGCACCCGATTGCAAAGGCTTTGGTACAGGAAACGGCGCAATACCAGGGCAACGGAGCATTCGATCCCGGCGAGTTGTTCATACGGGAAGAAAAAGGGATAGGAGTGGTGGCATCATCCAAAGATGGCCGGGTCTATAAATTGGGTTCGGAGCGCATTTTAGCGGATTCAACCCTGGCTACACCCCGGGGAGCAGTTTACCTGACGGAAAATGACCGCCTGCTTGCCGTGGTGGAAATCGAAGACGAACTGAAACCCGAAACCCGCCAACTGATCCAATTGCTCCACGCTTCCGGTAAACAAACTGTGCTGTTGAGCGGCGATAAACGCGAAAAAGTGGAGGCCGTTGCGCAGCAGCTGGGTATTCAACGGTTTTTTGCTGCCCAATTGCCGCAGCAGAAATTGGATCTGATTGGGACGATGTCGAGCGACGCGCCCACCGCCATGATCGGCGACGGCATCAACGACGCGCCTGCTTTGGCAAAAGCAACGATCGGTATTTCGCTCAGCAATGCTTCTCAGGTCGCCATACAATCCGCTCAGGTGGTGTTGATGAACGGCAATGTCCAGCGCCTTTCCAGGGCGTTGAACATCAGCGAAAAAACGGTGCAAACCATCCGTCAAAATCTGTTTTGGGCTTTTGCCTACAACGTCGTGGCGATCCCCATTGCCGCAATGGGCTATCTGAACCCAATGTGGGGCGCTTTATTCATGGCTTTTTCTGACGTTGTGGTCATCGGAAACTCGATTCGGCTGAAATATCGTCGTTTGGACAATTAGTTAGGGGAGTTGGCAGTTTGCTGATGTACAGTTTTTTACATTTGCAGATTGCGAACATACCAAAGGATGAGAATTGCACAAATTACGGACTTTCACATTGGAAAGGAAGGAGAAGACACGCACGGCGTTGACGTGCGCGCCAATTTTTTGAAAATACTGGAAGCCGCATGCGCTGTAAATCCGGATGAACTAATGCTTTCCGGCGACCTTTGCTTCGATAAAGGCGAGGCGGAAATCTACGACTGGATTCGACCGCATTTAGAAAAGCTGGGGCTGCCTTACCGGCTGATTTCGGGAAACCACGATGATCCGCAGTTGATGGCAAAGGCCTTTGCTCTGGATCCATTGCTGAAAAGCGGTGAATTGTATTACCGCGCAGATTACGGGCCTTTTCCTGCGCTTTTTCTGGATACAACGCTTTATGCTGTTTCCGCAACCCAATTAAACTGGTTGTCGGATCAATTGGCTACGCACTCCGGAGACTGGATCATTTTTATGCACCACCCGCCGTTGCTGGCTGGCGTTAAGTACATGGATGACAACTATCCGCTGAAAAATCACGCCGAAGTTTTGGCTCTGCTGCAGAAACAACCAGGCCGGATCCATGTATTTTGTGGTCATTATCACGTTGACCGCGTGGTTGCTGCGGGCAATGTCACGGTTTATGTGACGCCTTCCTGCTTTTTTCAGATTCATCCTTATGCAACAGCTTTTACGGTAGACCATTACCGGATCGGGTTTAGGGAAATTGAACTCCGCGACGGGCATTTGTTAACGACGATTCGCTATCTTGATTAGTAAAATGGAAAAAACCAGAGCACAAGTCCTACCCGCACAGGAAATACCCGACAAGCGATTGGTATGGATCGAGCGCTTAGCGGCGCTGATGGACAATCGGTTTCGCATTCCGGGAACCAACATTCGCTTTGGCCTGGACTTTATCATCGGACTTTTTCCCTACCTTGGCGATATTGCTACTTTCGGAATTTCTGGCATCCTGCTCATTATGATGGCCCGTTACGGGGCAAGCGGCATGGTCGTTGTCAGAATGCTGGGGAACATTTTGCTGGATACTGTTGTCGGCCTGGTTCCTTTTCTGGGCGATTTGTTCGATTTGAAATTCAAATCCAATACCCGGAATGTGCGCCTGCTGAAGGAACATTACGAAGAAGGCAAACACCAGGGCAGCGCCTGGGGCGTCGTTTTCCTGATTTTATTTGCCTTGTTCGGACTCTTGGTTTTTGTGATCTGGGTGAGCTGGAAAGTGATGGCCTGGTTTTGGGGGATGATTTTTTTCACCACATAGTTTTTTTACCACATAGTTCACAGTAGGGGTTTTCACATAGGTCACGTAGGCGGCATCCCAGTACTATGTGTTCTATGTGAAAACAACTATGTGCCCTATGTGGTAAAAAAAATAAAAACACAGCTATTGGAAATTATCAAAGATCAAAAAACGGCCTTGCTGCTTGGCGCCTCCGGGTTGGTTGGCGGCTATTGCCTGCGGCTTTTGCTGGATCACGGCGCTTACGAAAAAGTGGTTGTGTTTACCCGCAGGGCATTGCCCGTTTCGCACAGCAAATTAGAGCAGCATGTGGTGGACTTTGACCTCCCCCAAACGTTTTCCCATTTGTTAAAAGGCGACGACTTGTATTGCTGCCTTGGCACCACCATGGCAAAAGCAGGTAGCAAGGAAGCATTTTTCAAAGTGGATTATACCTATGCCTATGAGGTAGCGCGTGCTGCCGTTGAAAACGGAGTCAACCAGTTCCTGCTGGTGTCTTCGGTCGGCGCCGATGCCAATTCCATTTTTTATTACAGCCGGGTGAAAGGCGAGTTGGAAGACGCGGTGAAACAATTGCCTTTTTGGGCGGTTCATATTTTTCAACCTTCTGTCTTACTGGGTGAACGCAACGAAAACCGATGGGGTGAGCAGTGGGCAGCTAAAATCGGCAAGCGCATTGATGCCCTCACCGGGGGCTTGTTGAGCAAATACCGTCCGGTAGAAGCCGAAGTTGTCGCCGCTGCGATGGTAAGTGTGGCGCAGCAATTTCAACCTGGGGTACAGGTCTATCCTTCGCATTATTTACAACAACTTTCTGAGCAATTGCCGGCTATTCGGTGACGTGATGATCGGTTGTTAGTTACGTGTCGGACACTTCCAAAGTGTCCGACACGTAACAACCGATCATCACCCCGTGAATTCCATCCCAAATTTAGCGCGGATTTCTGCGCCCGGTTCTATCACCGCAAGGCCCTCCCCGTTGTTGAAGGCATCAATATTACAAGTCATAGGCTCAATCGCTATGGAGCCGCGGTGAGCCGGCGTGAAAACTTGCAAAAAATTGAATTTACCCGGCCCGGTTTCCTGCCAAAAGCGCAATTCATGGCTTTCCCGGCGAAGGAAAATTTCAGCAATGCCTTCTGCATCAGGCAGCGCAAAACAGTTGTCCAGCACGGTTGTTCCAATTTTTTTGAAAACGGCAAATTCGTCGTACGCGTACCGTTTACCGGTTGGAATCATCGCTGAATCAATGCCGACCAATTGGCAGTCTGGCATCTGCAAGGCGGTGTCTTTTATCTGATCATAACCGAGATGAAAATAGGGATGCCAGCCCAAACCTGCCGGGAGCGCGCGGTCTCCATCATTGCGGAAAGCCAGCGTAATCGTAAGCCGCCCTGGGTGCTCGATTTTAAAAACAGCCGTAAACGTAAAAGGAAAGGGGTAGTAGGGATAGTCGCCTTCGCTTTGAAACTGGCAAACCGCCGTTGCTTCATTTTCGCCCACTTCATAACCAATGAGTTCGATGTCTTTGTCCATCCCCAAACCATGAAGCGCCGTGCCGGTCGCCGGATCGTTGACTGGAAATTCAAAAATTTCACCCCCCCATTCATAACGGCCATCGCGCAGGCGGTTTGGGAAAGGAAACAGCATCCCGCTTTTCCCCCAGTTGTTTATCGAAGCTTCCACAGGCGTTTTACAGCCATCTAAGACCGGCCTTCCGTGGAGCACCAGGTCGGTCAGACAAGCCCCGCAACCCGGAACCAGCGAAAAAAGCGTTTTGCCGGAAGCATGCTGGAAAATATGTTTTTCATATTTGCCAAAAGAAACGAGTTGGTGCCTGAACATATCAATCCTGGTTAAAAAAATCAATACCTGATTCGAAAGCAACTACACTTTAGTGGCATTTCTTATCAGTGTCGCAAAAATGCTAAAAATCCTGCTAACTTTATCCGGGTAAACTTAAACCTATCCTCATTATGAAACAACGCGTTGTTTTTCAGTTTTTTATAGCAATTGCACTCTTCGTAACTGCAACAGGCTGCGCAGGATTAAAAGAGTATAAAAAAGCGCAGGATGCTTTTAATCTGGGGGCAAGCCTCGAAATGAAACAACGGACCGGGCAGGCCAACGATTTACCAGCCTCGGCTGATCTGATAGATTTTTTTCCGACTTCCGGACAACCGGATATGAACCTGAAACCGGCATCCTACTATCAAAGCGCTTATGAGCAGGTAAATAAAGCCTTGAAAGCCACCGAAAAACTCAAATCAAATGAAGTTTTGGGTGAAGCGCTGTCCATTAAAGCGCTTGCTGCCTGGAAGCTTGGAAAGTATGAAGAAGCCCGCGAAGCTGCAAAAGCTGCCGGGGCAGAACTCGAAAAGGAACCGGACGCCGGGGCGAGGGATAAAGCTTTGATGGCCGCGACCGGTGGGTTAATCGCCATTGATATGGCGCATGACACCATTTCAAAAATGAATAAAACCCTGCTGGATGCTGCTCAAAAACCAGAAAATTTCACTAAAGAACAAGCTACGGAGTTGTACGAACAATCTAAAATGCACTTTGAACAATTCGTTTTCAGCCGGCAAATTTCCCGCAACTCTATCTGGCAAGGCATCCAAACGATTGACGAGGCAAAAATGAAGGCAGAACCTACCCACGAAATTCAACGATACCTGTTGATGGCACAATTGTCGGGCCTGAAAAACTGGACGGATGCGCTGAATGCCATTGACACGGCGGCAAAGCGCCTGGGGGTTAAAAGCAGCAACAACGCTGCAAAAGACTGGATTGAAGGCCAGAAATCTTTTTATCGCACAACCCGGGACGGCTATCTGGAAAAATTGGCCGGGTTAATTCCAGGGGGGAAAACTGCCCCGGTTTACGTGAGCTGGGAAAAAATACTCTAAAGAGCAGACACCCGACTAAACGGACGGGCATCAACTAAGTGCTGCGGGAGGAAAAAATCAGCTTGGTAATCATTTCATAAAGCTTTGCTTCTTCGGGCATTTCCTGTAAGTAGGCTAAATGGCGGGCAATCGTTTTTTCGTCTCCGCGGGCTGCGGGGCCTGTTTGGGCGGCTTCCGGCGACAGGTGTCCAACTTTTTCAGCGGTTTCCCGAATAAGCGGGAGCAGCAGGTCGAAATCCAAATGCTCTTTTTGCAGCATTCGCTGGCCTGTTTGGTACAGATAATTACTGAAGTTATTAACAAAAACAGCGGCGACATGCAAGGCGATCCGTTGCTGTTCTTCCATGACAACAGCTTGTTGGCCAATGCTTTCTGCGATATTTTTTAACAATGTTTCATCTTCCGGCGTCGAAGCCTGTACACAAATGGGGATTTTCGAAAAATCTGGCGTCCGCTGCGGGGAGAAGGTCTGGAGTGGGTAAAAAATCCCAAACCGCCTGAAATAAGGCTGCAACACCGAAGCCGAAGTGGCGCCAGAGGTATGCGCAAATAACCCTTCGCTTATCCCGGATTCCGAAATCTTGCGCCCTGTTTCTGCAATCACGTCGTCCCGGACAGCCAGGAGGTAAAGGCCTCCATGAGCCGAAACTTCAGAAAGTTGATTGATTGCGACCGCACCAACGATTTCCGCGAGCGCTTCTGCTTTAGCTTTGTCGCGGCTGAACACCTGTGCCACCTGATACCCCTTTTCGCTCAGGCGCTTTGCCAGATGGGTACCGACATTGCCGGCGCCGATGAGGGTGATGGGGGGATTTTTCACGAATGGTTATTTTCCGTTGCCACCACATCTTCTTTTTGCACCCGAATCCGACGCCACATCCCCAAACCCAAGCCCAGCATCATCATCACCGATCCCAGCCAGAAGAAGTTGATGCCCGGAAACTCGATGGCTTCCAGTACGATATAATCTGAACGCAGCGAATTGGTTGCAATTTCAATCGGGGCGCTGTTCACGTTGCGGGGTTCCGTTTTTGCAGCCATCAGGGAAATGGTTCCTTTTGCAGGGTCAATCCCCACAAAGCGCAAATGCAGCCCCAGCGCTTCCACTTCGTCCTTCAGGTTAAACGGCTGGCTTCCACGGATAAAATAAACGGGTTCTGCCTCATAAGTCTGACCAGATCCGTCTGTAATCTGCATTTTGGCGCCCACCGCAATATCGCCAGCGGTCGCCTTGTAAAGCGGATGGCCGGGTGTTTTATTGAATGTGGTAAAATGCAGGGTGAGGCCTTCAAAAGCAAATTTTTCGCCGTCTTTGAACGTCAGCGTTTGATACTTGAGCTGGTCTTCCGGGGTGAACAATTGGCCAAATATGGCGTCGCTGAGGCGTACCCGGGCGCTCAACTGGTTGATTTGCACCGGATAGGTATACAACAACTCTTCCCGGAGCACAAGCACGGGCATGACCGTGTAAACGCTGTCATCGTCAGCGCGTTCGATTCGGAACCGGACGCCGATGGCTAAGTCGCCTTCCTGCGGCTTGTATTCAGGATGGGTCGGATTTCGATCCAATCCCTCAAAAGAGAGCGTGTACCGCTTGAGCACAAAAGTGTCCTGATCTTCGATGCGTACCGTATCTATAAAAGTCTTGGGCCCCCGGTTGTCAATATTGATGAGCCGGTATCGCAGGCTGTCTTCCCGCTGGCGGCGGAAATCCATGTCCATTTCCACTTGTGGCAGCGACGCGATGTGAGTGAAAACATCCCGCCCGGCATAGCGTTTGGTTGAAGGGTTGGAAGAAGCAACTTTGGTGAACGTCTTGTCGTAGAGTATATTGGGATGTAAATTGAATTCTTCTTCCACCTGGCCTTTTCCGTCCCGTCTTTTGTAGTTTACGGTATAGGTTCGGGTAAAGGTTTCCAGCGTATCGTGGGTGTAGGTGATTTCGTAGCCGCTCATCATCGTAGGCGAGCCTTTGAACAACAGGACGTTCCGGCGCAGACTTTGCTCGTCCGCCCCTTCTATAAGGCCATCCATTACAAAAGGATTGGAAGAAATCACCTGCTTATTCAAACCCGAAGCGATTACCCCAACAATCATGAGTCCAAAACCAATATGCGCAATGGCCGACGCGCCGGTTTTCAGGTTCCCTTTCAGAAAAAAGACGATGTAATCGAGGTTGGTCACCACCGTGAAAATGCCGCTGAACAACAGCAGGGAATATTGCCAGTTGTAGGTGCTGATCCAAAGGGTGGTCAGGCCGGTCAGGGCAGCAGAAATCGCAATGGCAATTCCCGTGCGGATGTAAAATTTTCTCATCCGGTTTTCCCAGTTGAATTCGCGGAAGCGCAAATATTGCGTAAAGCCCGACAACAAACCGATAAAAATCCCAATCCACAACTGGTATTTGTTGTAGTGATCCACCGGATCCGTAATGACGCGCCCCTCAAAAGTGGGGTCAAAAAATTGCACGATCTTATTGTACACCGGCAGGGAGGTAGAAGCCGTGATCAGTATGGTCGAAAACAGCAGGATCAACGAGCCGATGAACATCCAGAACTCCTTTGAGGCCGCGTGTTCTTCTTTTGCAGGCGCCGGAATCCCCTTGTACCGCGATGCCAGCAGCCCAATTGAAAGACCGAGGTAAGCAAAAATAAAAAACATCAGCTGCCACTCCAGCCCCATTTCCGTAAAGGCATGCACAGAAGTTTGGCCCAATACGCCGCTGCGGGTCAGGAAAGTAGAATATACGATCAGCACAAAAGACAGCAGGTAGTAAATATAGGTGCTTCGGATTGCATAGCCGGTATGTCGGGCAATCAGGTTGGTGTGAATGCCGGCGATCAGGATGATCCAGGGCACCAGCGACATGTTTTCAACCGGATCCCAGGCCCAGTAGCCGCCAAAGCTCAGGGCTTCATACGCCCACGCGCCGCCCATCAGGATGCCGGTGCCCAAAATGGCGCCGCAAAACAGCGCCCAGGGCAAAGCCGGTTTCATCCATTCGGTATGCCTGCGGGTCCATAAACCGGCCACGGCAAAGCAGAAAGGGATGGACGTGGAAGCAAATCCAAGAAACAAAGTTGGCGGGTGAATGGTCATCCAGTAATTCTGAAGGAGCGGATTGAGGCCATTGCCTTTGATGAGGGAAACGTAGTTTTCGTTGGCAAAAAGGGGCGCGTCCATCACTTCACGGAGCAGGAGCGTAGGGTTGCTGCCCAAACGCATCGCTTCTTCTCCAAAGCCGACATAAACGCCCAGGATCATCGAACCGATGACCGCCTGAATGGACATCAGCGTTGCCATGACGGGCGATTCCCAGGAACCCGATTTAAAAATCAATACGGCGCCCAGGATGATGTGCCAGAACATCCACAACAAAAAACTGCCTTCCTGGCCTTCCCAAAATGCCGAAAATATGTATTTAAAAGGCAAATCTTCTGAAACGTGTGCCTGAACGTACTGGTACTCGTAGTACTGCTTGGTCATCACAAAAAAAAGCATGCCAATGATGGCAAACGTACCCGCTGCGTGAGCGATGAAAGCCCCACGGCCTATTTTCTTCCACATCGCAGCCTCCGGAAGGTCCCTGCGGTTGGTTGCAAAAATATACGCCATCGTGGCGAGCAAACTACTCACAAATCCCAGAAGGACACCAAAATGCCCAATTCTGCCCGGCCACAAATGCTCGCCGAAATACTGCATCTCCTGCATGGAAGTTCTTTTTGTAGGAAGTTTAACTCTCTTTCCCTTTGATGTAAATTTCTTCGTCTTTGTATTTGGAAGGGCACTTAAGCAGCACTTCTGAGGCAATGAATTCTTCCCCTTTCATTTTGCCGGTCAGCACAATTTGCTCCGACATTTCAAAATCCTGCGGCTTTTCAGAAAGCAGGACCACTTTCCGCTCTTCTCCCTCGGCATCGCGCACGTAGAAGCTGAAGTAGTTTGGGTCTTTTTCCGGATTGTAGTACATTTCTTTGGTTTGCACCAGTTGGCCGGCTATTTTTGCCTTGCGGCCACTTTGCGAAGCATCGGCAAAAGAAGCGTACACAGTCAGGTCTTTGGTTGCTGTGGTTAACAGGTAAATTGCAGCCAAAACCATGGCTCCTGCAATAAGATATGTTTTTTTCATAACCGCTTGTTATAAATTTTCACAAATTTACGACATGTTTGCCGGCTTATGCAGACAATTCAACGTCAAAATGCTGTAATAAAACAAATGGGAAACCTGATCGTTCACCTTTCCGGCGCTTCCATACGCCAACAAGACAACCTTGTGCTAACCGATGTGGGCCTGAAAATCTCCAAAGGGGAGTTCGTTTATCTGGTTGGCCGCACCGGCAGCGGGAAGTCAAGCCTGTTGAAAACCATCTACGCTGCGCTTGCCTTAGAAGAGGGCAGGGGAGAAGTGGCTGATTTTGACCTGCGCAGCCTGACCCGTCATACCATTCCACTACTGCGCCGCAAGCTGGGAATTGTTTTTCAGGATTTTAACCTGTTGGCCGACCGGAACGTAGACCAAAATCTGCGGTTTGTCCTGTTGGCAACGGGCTGGAAAGACAAAGCCCTGATTGAGCAACGCATCGTGGAGGTGCTTAAACAAGTGGGCTTAGAAAAGGAGCGCTACCGGATGCCGCATGAACTTTCCGGTGGGGAACAGCAGCGGGTGGTCATTGCGCGTGCCTTACTGAACCGGCCGGAGCTCATCATTGCGGATGAACCGACCGGCAACCTTGACCCGGAGACCTCGGACGATATTTTGTTGCTCTTGCGCCAATTGGCCCGGCAAAACAACACGGCTGTCCTGTTTGCGACCCACGATTACCGCATCATCGAGCGCTTTCCGGCCCGTATTGTGCGCTGTGTCAAGGGTCGGGTTGTCAGCGAAGAAGAGTTTGAACTCTAAATTGTGTCTGTTTTTAGAGTCCGATAGCTGCGTTATGCGAAGGCCCCGAAAACAGTCACTTACGCGAGTAAGCTCCCATTTTCGGGGCCTTCGCATGCCTTGCTCTCGAACTCTAAAATCAGACACCAACACATGAGTTCGTACTCATCTAACATCTAAAATCTAATATCTAAAATCTTACATCTAACATCTTAATTCTAATGCCTACTGCCTTCCTTGAAACCGGATTTCCCGGCCTTATGCTGTTTGAACCCAATGTGATCGGAGACGATCGGGGTTATTTTTTTGAAAGCTACAGCCTGCGCGATTTTCACCGCGGCGGAATCAGCGTCGCATTTGTGCAGGACAACCAGGCCCGTTCCGGTTATGGCGTTTTGCGCGGATTGCATTACCAGGTCGCGCCTTATGCCCAGGCTAAGCTGGTGCGCATGCTCGTAGGCGAAGTGCTGGATGTTGTCGTTGATTTGCGTCCCCATTCGCCCACTTACGGCCAGTCGTACAGCGTAGTCCTGAGCGCTGAAAACAAACGACAGTTGTTTGTCCCTCGCGGTTTTGCGCACGGTTATGTGGTCTTAAGTGAAACTGCGGAATTCTTTTACAAATGCGACAATTATTACTCCCGCCCCCACGAAGGCGGCCTGCGTTACGACGATCCCGCGTTGAATATTGACTGGCAAATTCCTGCCGCCGACATCGCCCTTTCGGAAAAGGATCGGCTTTGGCCGAAATTTGGGGAGCACCGGGTTTAGCGGTGGACGAGAGACGGTGGACGGTAGACGGCCGTCCACCATCTACCGTCCACCGTCTACCGATTATATACCGCATCCAGAAACTGATCAAAAATCCGTTCCAGCAGGCTGCGTTTTTCGGTAATGATGCGCGCAGTGGCGGGCATTTCCTGCTGTGAGGGTAAAGTGATGCCGTAAGTGGTAACCAAATTTCCGGTCAGCTCAATTTCAGCCAAATAGCGCAATTGCTCCTGCGGGTTCCCGGTGGGGACGGGCGCCAGGTTTTTGACAACACCTTCCAGGATGCCGTATTCTTTGTAAGGAAAAGCGTCTAAACGCAATTGAACAACTGCACCGGGCTTCACCTTGCCCAAGCCATCCGGGGCGATCCAGGTGCGGGCTGATGCGATGCTGGAACCAACCGGGAGGATCGTAAAGGCCGCTTCACCCGCCTGGATGTACTGTTGGGCCGTCCAGGCGCCCTCCGCAAAAACCACCCCGGGCGTTGGAGCGATGATGCCGTGATTTTGTTTCCAGGTCTGGATGGCTGCCGATACGGTGGCTGCGCTTTCGCGCAAAAGCAGTTTTTCCGTGCGCAGGCGTTCGTCGGCGATGCGTTCCAGGCCAAGTCGTTCAGAACCAATGCGCGTGATGGAAAGCCGGTTGGTGAGTATTTCCGCTTTTTTGGCTTCCAACTCGCGTTGATAACGCAGGTAAGCCGCTTCCGCTCTTTCTTTGTCTTCTTCACTGTTGGCGCCAGCCTCGTAGAGCCGTTGCATCAAGGTTGCGTGGCGTTCGGCCAGGTCCACTTCCTTTTTCAGCGTATTGACCTGGCGGTCCAGCGATTGATTGGACGCTTCCAGCGCTGCAATTTGCCCGGCCAGCATTTGCAAAGCTTTTTGGGTATGGGTTTCATTCCGGGCATCTAAAAATTCGCCGATATGGCGTTGTAATGCTGCATAAGGCGTCTGGATTTCGCCCAATTGCAGGAAATGTGGCGGAAGGGTATATGCCGACGTTTCGGACAAACCCGTAAATTGGGTCAGGATATGCTCCAATTCGCGCACCTCGGCTGAAGAAGCGGCATTTTCCAGTACCCCCAGGATTTGACCACTTGCAACGGTATCCCCGGGTTTTGCCAATAATTCACTGATGCGGCCGCTGCGTTGGGCCATCACCCTTATTGGCGGATTGTTGTTTGCAAGAATGGAAGCCCGGCCTGTAATGACATCCGGATAACGTACCCAGGCGCTGATGAGCAGCAAAATCAAGACGCCCAGCCCGACAAACGGAATGCCCCAGCGCAACATCCAGCCAGGCGCTTGCCCCAGCAGGTTTTGCACTTCGTCCTGGTCATTCAGGCGAATGTCATTCGGGTTTTCGATGAGTGGGCGTGTTGGCATGAGCAAGTTTGAATATCTGAATAGTCAAATTTTTTCGTAAGTACTACGAAGTGTTCTGTGCAAATTTGCGTATTCTGCGTCAAATTTTTTAAAAAGTCACGAATATGATCAAAAGTCGCCTCTGTATATTGATCTTCGCTTGTTTCCCATTTGCCTTGTTCGCGCAGGGCAGCAACCTCCCGATGGATTCGGAAGCTTATCACCTGCTCGACCGACTGGAGATCGCCAGCGGGACGCCCGCGCCTTACCATTCCTCACTAAAATATTACAACCGGGGGGATGTGGTTCGGTATGCATTGACCCTTGATTCTGCCCAGGTGCAGTGGCGGAAAGGGGAAAGGGAGCAATTGGATTTCCTGTTCCACGACAACAATGAATGGTTGGGCGCGCCAGAATTTGCAAAAGAATTGGGCGATTTTAGAAAAAATGGGGGTACTCCACCGCTTTCCCAAATAGAACTGAGCCTGGCCCATCCAAAATATCAGTTCAGCCGGAAACCCATTTTGAAATATTTTTACAAAACGCCAGCCAACCTCTTTGAAGTCAACGACAAACATTTTCATTTCCGGCTGAATCCAATGCTGCATTTCCAAATGGGGCGCTCGCAGGACATGGACGAACCGGTTTTTTACAATCTGCGCGGTCTGGAAGCGCGTGGCGGCGTGGATGACCGCATTTTTTTCTACCTGAACATTACAGAAACCCAGGCCCGTTTCCCGGATTATGTCAACGACCGTATCCTCAAAGACCGCGCGGTGCCGGGCGCCGGGTTTTATAAATCTTACACCAGCGACATCTTCAAAGTAAAGCAGGGCTATGATATTCTGAACGCGCAAGGGTATATGGCGTTCAACATCACGCCGCACGTCGGCGCGCAATTTGGGTATGGCCGGAATTTTATCGGCAACGGCTACCGCTCGCTGCTGCTGTCCGATTTTGCCAACAACCACCTGTACTTCAAACTCAACTGGAAGGTTTGGAAGTTTCATTACCAAAACCTGTTTACCGAATTGGCCGTCCGGTCCTCCAAAGCAACCGGGGACGGGCGTCTGGTGTCGAAAAAATACATGTCTTCCCACCACCTGAGCATCAACCTCGCCCCCAATTTGAATGTCGGCCTATTTGAAACCGTCATTTTCAGCCGCAACAACCAGTTTGAATTCCAGTACCTCAACCCGCTCATACTATACCGCACCATTGAACAGGGATTGGGCAGCCCCGATAACGTTCTCATTGGTTTGGATGGAAAATGGAACTTCCTGAAGCGCTTCCAGCTCTATGGCCAGTTGATGATGGACGAGTTTGTATTCAAAGAATTGTTCATTGAACGACGTGGCTGGTGGGCGAATAAATACGCCATTCAAATCGGCGGGAAATACATCAATGCCCTTGGCGTGAATGGATTGGACTTGCAGGTGGAATACAACACGGCCCGTCCTTATATCTACACCCACCGCGATAGTTCTGCCAGTTATACCCACTACAACCAGCCGTTGGCGCATCCATTGGGCGCTAATTTCAAGGAGACGGTTTTTTTACTGAATTACCAGATCTCCAAACGCTGGCGTGTGGAAGCCCGTGCCATCCACGCGGAAGTCGGCGACGACCCCAGTGGCCAGAACTGGGGCAGCAACCTGCTTTTACCCCACACGACCCGAGTGCAGGAATACGGCAACGAAATCGGCCAGGGTGTTCCGGGAACCATTGACCTCCAGGGCGTGGAAATCTCTTACCAGCCTTTCCACCGGGTAATTCTGGAACTGAGCTGGCTGAATCGCATCAAAAACAGTGCAGACGATGGGTTGGATCAAACGACATCCTATTTCGGGCTTGGTTTGCGGGTGAATGTGGGGAAGGTGAGGTGGGATTTTTAGGAGGTGCGTTCTGCCTTCAGTTGGCCTAAGATTGTACAGATGCCAACTTTTGCTGAATATCTTCAATTGCCAAAAACTTAATTTGCAAAAGCATCCGATTTTTTGTAAAATTGTTCTTCCAATCTTCTTACCCACAAAATCCTCCATCATGAAAACCCTTTTACGCGTTATCTCCACGTCTTGCTTAAATTCAATTCTCCTCGTAAATCTCTTTTTCATTGTTTTAGCTTCGATGATTGTGTTGCCCGTTTCTGCCCAAATCGCCTGCGCTGGATTAAATTGCAGTGGAGGCAACCAGGCAACATTTCAGGGTGTACAAATTGGTTCCTGCACAGGAAAATTTTGTGTTTGTGCTACCGGTGGCCTACATCTTTGGGATTTTGGAGACGGTGGGAATAATAGCTCCGATCCCTGTATAAGAAGACAAATCACAAATGACCCGAATTTTGCGGTTACTTTTGCGGGATTCGCCCAAAATCCATTGGTTATTCAGGGCGGTATGTCAGAAAATCCAACGCATATTTTTTCAACAACCGGCACATTCACTGTCAACCATTGGTTTGTTCAAAGTGGTGGTGTTCAGCATGCGACTTTCAACATAACAATCAATGGCAATGTTATATTCCCCGCAGATTTTACTTACTTGCTTAAAGAATTAACCTGTGAAAAGGCCGTTTACGACTTCTCCAGTGATTCGGATTTGAGTGGTGTTGATTGCATTACCCATTCCTGGACTTTTGAAAACGGTACGCCGGCCACCTCCAACCTCCCCAATCCTGGCGGCATCTCTTTTATGCAGGAAGGGTGTTTTGATGTCACGCACACGGTGACAGGTACTTGCGGAAGCAGCACAGATATCATCGAAATATGCGTTAATTTGCCAGGAGAACCCGTATCGGCTAATTTTTCAATTATAGGCTCATTCTGTGGTACTTTGCCAAGACTGCTTAGTTTTCAGAGCGCTTCCAACCCTACAGGAACAACTCATTTCTGGGATTTCGGCAATGGCCAAACAAGTACAGTGGCGAATCCTCCCAATATCCCGTTCACTCAAAACGGTTCTTACACCATTGTCCATAGCGTAGAAGATGCTTCGGGTTGTTATAAAGATGAAGTCATACAAACCATACAAATTTATCATCTGCCACCTCCAATAGCAAACTTTACTTTTACAGGTCAGGCAGTATGCGACAATGGCCTGATCGTTTTCACTGATGCCTCGCAATACGCCGAAACCTGGTTATGGGATTTTGGCGACGGAACATCAAGTAACCTTCAGAATCCGACGCATGCTTATGCAACAGCTGGGACTTACACGGTGATATTAACCGTTGGCAATGGCTGTGGGAGTGATGTGGAAACGCAGTTTGTAGTTGCCAATTCAACTGTATTCGATTATACAGTTCCTTTTTCCATGACTTTACAGCAGGCTATCATTGGGCAATACCTGCCTAACCAAACCACGATTCAGCAAAAAAATATTTTCATAAATGGCCAGCTTACGATTACCAATACCACTCCTTTTTGGGAATTGGCCACCTGTAATGTTACAATGGCGCCTGGGGCGGGTATAACTGTCGGCTCCGGGAGTACATTTAAAATTGAACGTTCCAATTTTGCCAGTTGCGACACCCTGTGGCGCGGCATTCAGATGGAATCTGTTAGCGCAAGCAGTACACTGGAAATGATTTCTGTTTATATCAGCGATGCCGAATACGCAGTATGGCCTGATCTCAGAAGCATCGTAAATATCAGCACTTCGCATTTCGACAAGAATTTCATCGGACTATTTTACAATGCGTTCAACGGGTTTGTATTAGGTCCTTTTCATTCAAATAAGTTTACCGCTTCCGCAAATTTGCTACCTCCATACAGCGGCCAAATGACGCAACCCGGCTCGAAGCCTTTTGCAGGAATAGATACCCGAAATCAGCTGCTGCTAAATATTGGAGTAATTGGCGGTTTCAGAACAAACCTGTTCCAAAACCAATCTAACGGTATTTTAACCGACGGCGCTAATCTGACGGTCGTCAATACCCGCTTTGAAAACATCCTGGAAACAAATGAATACGCTGCCACGACCGGTTTTGGCATTTCCTGCCGGGCAGGCAATAACCGCCAGTTGGATCAGGATGGCGTGTTAAGCAACAACATGGCTGGTTTACCTACCTTCAAAAATTGTACGCAGGCAATTTTAGTACAGAAAATGCGTACCAACGTTTTTAACAACGTGATGGAAGACGTGGTACATGGCATTCGGGTAGAAGGCGTTTCGGGGCAGGATATTGCACTGGAATTGAACGACATCAATTGCAGGGAAACGGGCATTGAACTGATTGAAAACGACGCAGCAAGCAGGGTATGGGTTTCACAGAACACCATTGAAGTGGGCGAATCGGTAAGCGGTGCAATTTTTGGCGCTGGCATTTTTGTGTCGGAAAACGGAGTTGCTCAGGCTGACGCGCAAATTTTGAACAACACGATCGGATTGCATCATGTAAATGGTGGTATATCGGTCGTGAAAACGAACGGTTATACAGTAGATTTCAATATTGTTAATTTACATTCGCCTACCCTGAATCTGTTTGGTCTTAACGCCAACGGGGGCGATACAAACACTTTTTCCTGCAACGATGTCACGGGTAGCGGCAGTGGGATTGGCCTTTCTACCCTGAGTTCAGCCAATACCACGTGGAGTTGCAATGACATCGAAAATACCTTCACCGGTGCTGCTTTTTATGGCGCCTGTATGGGTACGGGGCTGATTACTACTGATTTTACGCCACCATTTAATACCGGGCTTTATTATACGCCATCTCTGATGATGGATCTGCAAATACATCATGGCAATCGGTGGAATACAGGGGCTTATACACAAGGCGCAGCGAGATGGGATGGGGTAATGTTTCAACAATTATTTCCTGCTCGATATGAAGTCCATACCCAAATCGCTCCTTTTTATCCTCTTTCTTTTAATCTTCCAATAGGGATTAATGCAAGTGATTGGTTTATTCCTTCAAATGGTTCCCCTGAGACCTGCTCAGAAGAAACGGACTGCATTCCTTCTGGATTCACTGGCGGCGATGGCGAAACCCGTAAAAAAGTAGCTTCCGGCGAATATACCAATCCACTTTATGATGGCGCAGTGACGTGGCAGTCCCAACGACAGGTATTTGCCATATTGGATGCCAATTCTGCTTTACAAAACGACTACCCGGAGGTCGGGCAATTCTATCAAGACAACCAACAAAGTGTTATTGGTAAATTGCACGGGATGGAAAAAAGCATCGGGCAATTGTATCACTTGTTGCCGGAGACACGGACGGCCATGCGCCTGCTAAGCGAGGACATTAGCAAAAGGATGGCAGATTTGCTGGAAATAGACATTAATCTGTCTGGCGCAGAAGGAATTGCATATCAGGAATTAATGTTGCAACGTGAAGCCAAATTAGAGGAAGCAACCGCGCTTGGACAGGAACTTGACAACCTTGCAGCGCAAGTATTGGCAGCACAAACAATACAAGCAAATGCCTTGATCGTCGAAAATGCCAACATCACAACAAATGCCGTATATCAGGCGAATGAAAAAACGGTCAACGATATTTATCTTTCAACATTAGCAAAAGGCGATTTGACTTTTACGCCGACTCAAACAGCAGTTTTAAAGGCAATTGCCGAACAATGCCCTTTGTCAGGCGGAATTGGGGTGTATAAAGCCCGCAGTTTGTATGCACTGACCGAACGTACCTACTACGATGATGAGCAACTTTGCGCCGTGGGTATGCAGCTACAGCAACCTATCAGTCAACCATCACCTGCTAAACCTGACAATGTCTTTAAAGTTTATCCCAACCCGAATAAAGGCGCCTTTACCCTGGAATATACTGTTGGTACGGTGGCTCAAGTGGTGCTCCATGACCTGACAGGTCACCTGATTTATGAAAAAGTACTTGCGCAGGATGACAGTCGTCAGGAATTTTCACCCGGCCAATTTCAACCCGGCATTTATTTTCTGAAAATCATGGCCGAAGGACGGATTGTGCATGCTGAAAAAATTATCATTATTCGCTAATTCATTGGGGGTTTGGAGTAAACCTTACTCCAAACCCTTTTTCAATATATCTAAATATGATGAAATGCATTTTGTGGTGTGGAATTTGCTTTTTCCTACTTTCAACTTGTTGTCCTGCTCAAAGCGTCTTCCAGAAAGAAAAGCGGGATTATATTTGGCTTTTAGGTTATGATAACAACCTTACAAATCTGATTTTTGGAGGAAGCCGGTTAGATTTCAATTATGCCCCGCCTTTGGTTACTTATGACTATAGGGAGTTGAATTTTGATGCAGCCAATGCCTCTATGTGTGATGCTGAAGGGAGCTTGTTGTTTTATACCAATGGCATTGCCATTCATAATTATCTGGATGAGTTAATCGAAAACGGAGACAGTTTAAACCCTGACCCATATACTGCGCTTTGGGTGGATGGGGGATATTTGTTGCCGCAAGGGGTACTTATTTTACCTTCCCCAGGCTCTACGGCTAAGTATTACCTCATTTATAGTACAATTACTGCTGTAATTCCGGCAATTTCGGGTAATAATTACCTTCCTCTGAATTGTTATTTTGCAAGAGTTGAAATGTCGCAGTCAGATACGGCGGGCTATATATTGGAAAAGAACGCATTAATTCTTTCAGATACGTTTGATTTTGGAAAACTCACAGCTGTTCGCCACGCTAATGGTCGGGATTGGTGGATTGCTATTCAAGAATATTATGCAAACCAGTATTATCTGATGCTGCTTACACCGGAGGGCATAAGTGTTGAATCCTCACAAACACTTGGCCCGTCAAGACCCACAGGGCTTGGTCAGGCTGTTTTTTCACCGGATGGCAAAAAGTATGTGCTTTTTTCAACGATCTCTGTTCAGGATGGTCAGTTCGTTGATGTTTATGATTACGAAAGATGTAGCGGCCAATTCGATAATCATATTTCGATTATTTACAATGACACTGCTTTTTCCGGGGGCGTCGCTATTTCGCCCAATTCCCGATTTTTGTACGTGTCCTCTAATCGTTATGTTTATCAGTATGACCTGGAATCGGAAGATATTGAAGCCTCGCGGGAGGTTGTGGCTGTTTACGATGGATTTTTGGCACCCGATCCATTTCCTTTGTCGGTAAAATTCTTTCTTTGCCAATTGGCGCCTGACAACAAAATCTACATAAGTGCGACTAACGGCGTCCCTTACCTTCACGTCATCCACAACCCCAATGCCAAAGGCGCTGCCTGCCAAATGGAACAACATGGGGTGCAATTACCTACGCTTAATAAATTCGGCATTCCCAACGCCCCCTACTACGGCCTCGGCCCCGAAGACGGCAGCCCCTGCGACACCCTCGGCATAGACCACCACCCGCAAGCCGATTTTCGGTATATCACCGAAAGTGCGGAGGTCAATTTTTACGATTACTCCCGTTTCTTTCCCACCGAGTGGTTCTGGACTTTCGGCGATGGCAACACCAGCACGGAGCGCGATCCGGTGCATATTTATGCCGAAAGCGGAGTGTACGAAGTGTGCCTGATTGTGAGTAACGCTAATGCCAGCGATACGCTTTGCCAGGAGGTGGAAGTGATCGTGACCGGCATAGAGGAAGCGGTGGTGGAAAAAGCATTGCTGAAGGTGTTTCCGAACCCGGCAAGGGATTATGTCGTGTTGCAGATTCCGGATGACGAAGCGATCCTTCGACCTGGAGTTGCAGAGCCGCTGACCTGGACCCTGTACGACGCCTTAGGCCGCGAAGTACGCTGGGTATTGCTGCAACACCCGGAAGCGCAAACGGTGGCGAGTTTGGAAAATGTGGCGGCGGGGATGTGTTTTTGGCATTTAACGGCAGGCGGGATGACGGTGCAGACCGGGAAGCTGAGTGTGGTGAGATAAACCGCTGGCGCGACGGCTCCGTCCGAGCCAGCCAGAGGCTAGCAAATAGGACACGCGAGGCGGAGCTTCGACTTCGCTCAGTTACCGCCATCGCGCGAGCGGTATGGGTTTATGGGGTGGTTTTTATCGTAAACGCCACCGTTTTAACCCGTTTGCTTACGCTCCCGTCGGCTAAAGTTTCCTCCAGTACCATGCTTTGCGCAAAAGGCAGCTCAAACACCTCTTCCATATTCCGCACACTGCCGGCGGGTACGCCATTTTTGTTCAAGGTGCTGATCAATGCTTCGCGTTCAAATTGAAGAAAAGCCGGTTTGAGCGCCTCTACCAACGCTTCCCGATTTTTGACCCGACCCGGATTCGTGCTAAAGCGTTCATCTTCTGGTAAATGGCCAAGATCTAAGCATTTACACAAATTTCGGAACTGATGATCGGCGCCGATCGCCAGCACCAGTGCTTTGCCGTCGGCAGTGTGAAAAATATCGCCATACGGTGCGATGTTGGGATGCGCCGACCCCATGCGTTGCGGAATATGGCCCGCCATGAGCCAGTTGGTGGCCTGGTTGGCCAAAGAAGCCAGCGCTGAGGCCATCAGGGAGGTTTGTACAAAACTGCCTTCCCCGGATCGTTCCCGTTGGAGCAATGCAATGAGGATTCCTTCTTTCAACTGGTGCGCCGCCAATAAATCAATGAGGGCCACGGGCATGCGCGAAGGCGGGCGGTTGGCTTCGCCGGTCATGTACAAAAAACCGGCTTCCGCTTGCAGGACGATGTCGAAGGCCGGGATGGTGTCGTCGTGTTCAAAAGCCAATAACTGTGCGTAAATCAGGCGGGGATTGGCCAGACGAAGGGTCTCAAAATCCAGCCCGGTTTTTTGAGCAAACGAAGGTTTGAAGTTGCTAATGAGGATATCCGCCTCCAGAATCAGGTTTTGCGCCGTTTGGCGGTCTTCGGGGGCTTCAAGGTCGAGCAACAGGCTCTCTTTTCCCCAATTGACGCTGCAATAGTAGGCAGAAACCGGCCCTTCGGCGCTTTCGGTGGGCAGTCGCCAGGTACGCGTCACATCGCCGCCGGTTTTTTTATTTTCAATTTTTATGACCTGGGCGCCAAGCTCTGCAAAAAACATGCCTACTGCCGGTCCGGCCAATACGCTGGCCAATTCTACAACTTTCAAATCTTTGAATATCAAAGCGCTCATTTTTTTCGTTCCACTTTTAATGCGAAGGTAGAAGGTATCTGCGAATATGCAATAACCCGCTTATGATGGAGCAGAGATCAAAAAATATCGGGAAAGTGGCTATGTACATTTCGTAAAAGCATTACTTTTATCAGACGATACCCAACCGGTTTCCAAAATCGGCGTGTTTTTTATGATTGAAACAGAAGTGTAAGAATATGTTTGTGACTTTACAACCTGAAAAATTCCGCTGGCCAATCCTCGCGCTTTTTTTCTTTGTCCTGATTGGCTGCACACCGCGATCCAAGGAAGAAACCAATGCCGTGGATCCACCAGTATCCCCGGAACGTACGCTGACGGTTTACACCTTTAGAAATTATCCCAATGATCAGCACCTTTTCCGGCTCTTCGAACAGCGCAGCGGATTCAAAGTCAATGCCATCACAGGAACCGGTGAAGAATTGTCCCAAAAGCTGCTGACGGAAGGCAACTCCTGCCCGGCAAGTTTGGTCATTTTACCCGAATTGTCTTTGATTTTGCAACTTAAGCAAAAAGGCGCCCTGCAACAGGGGAAATTTGGCAAACTCAACCTGACCATTCCCTCCCGGTATTCCGATCCGGAAGAATTCTGGATCGGAATGTCGAAATGGACGCCGGCATTTGCCTATTCGATTGCTAAAGTGAACCAGCAATTGATCGGACGCTATGCAGACCTGGCCAATCCAAAGTGGAAAGACAAGGTGCTGACCACAAAAGGCGCCAATTTGATGAATCAAACGCTGGTTGCTTCGATGCTGGCGGCAGAAGGGCCGGAGGCAACAAAGAACTGGCTGGCCGGGCTGGTCGCTAACCTGGCAGAACCTCCATTGGATAACGACGCTGCCGTCATTCAGGCCATCGCACAAGGCAAAGGCGATATTGGCTTAATCAACGCTTCCAATTTCATTCAATACCAGCGTTCCGGCAGTGCGGAAGCTTTCAAACAAACAGAAGGCATCGGACTTTTGTACCCGGTTAGTTCAAGCGGCAGCAGCACTTATTTCAACCTGACCGTAGCGGGGATTCCAGCCCACGCGCCCAAACCGGATATTGCGCTTAAGTTTCTGGAATTTATGATTGACCAGGAGGTGCAAAAACTGTTTGCAGAAACGTTATACGAATTCCCGTTGAATCCTTACAGCGTTCCCCACGATTTTTTAATCGAGCTTGGAGGGTTTAAGGAAAAAGAAGTAAAATTCGACCTTATTGGTCAAAATTTGGGGCAGGCAAAAGAACTGCTGCAAGCGTCATCCTGGGAATAAGGCTTGTCGCTTTTTCGGCGGTTCATATTTTGGTATGCTCATCAACTCAATCGTTTCATCGCATGAAGTACTTTGTTTTTGCCTTGTTTTTGACGCCTGCGCTGCTTAGTGGTCAACCTGACCGGTGGCAACAGGCGGTAAATTATAAAATGGATATTGACTTTGATGTCAAAACCCACCGATTTGAGGGAGAACAACAACTGACCTATTTCAATAATTCGCCCGACACCCTGCACCGTGTCTTTTACCACCTTTATTTTAATGCATTTCAGCCGGGGAGTATGATGGACATGCGTTCCCGCACCATTGCCGACCCGGATGGCCGGGTTTCGGACCGCATTTCCAAACTCAATCCGGACGAAATTGGCTACCACAACATCTTGTCGCTGAAGCAAAACGGAAAAAAAATCCAGTACAAAGTCGTGGAAACAATTCTGGAGGTGACGCTGGCAGAACCCATCCTGCCGGGCAGCCGCACGGTTTTCGATATGGAGTTTGAATCGCAGGTGCCTGTGCAAATTCGCCGCTCCGGGCGCAACAACAGCGAAGGAATTGACTATTCCATGGCGCAATGGTATCCCAAACTTTGTGAATACGACTACCAGGGCTGGCATGCGAACCCCTACGTAGGCCGGGAATTTTATGGAATTTGGGGCGATTTTGAAGTGACCATTGAAATAGATAAGGATTACCTGATTGGCGGAACCGGATATTTGCAAAACCCGGAAGAAATTGGGTACGGCTACGAAACGCCCGGAACGACTGTAAAACAAAAAGGAAAAAAATTGGAATGGCATTTCAAAGCGCCCAACGTCCACGATTTTATGTGGGCTGCCGACCGCGATTATACCCACGATGTGCTCAAAAGAAAAGATGGCCTGACCCTGCATTTTTATTATCAAAAAAATGACAAAACAACGGCCAATTGGGCGGCTTTACCCGCAATCATGGATCGGGCTTTTGATTTGATCAACAAAACCTTCGGCCAGTATCCCTACCAGCAGTATTCTTTCATACAGGGTGGCGATGGCGGCATGGAATACCCCATGGGCACGCTGATTACCGGCGAACGGGCCCTTGCAAGCTTAGTTGGCGTGTCGGTGCATGAACTCATGCACAGTTGGTACCAGATGGTGCTGGCGACCAATGAAAGCCTGTATCCCTGGATGGACGAAGGATTTACGGATTATGCCACCAACGAAATCATGAATCAACTCGCTGCAGAAGGGCTGATCGCGGGCATGCGCCCGCAAGCAAACCCCCAGGCGCGCACTTATGGCAGCTATTTCCGGTTGGCAAGCGGGGAAATGGTTAAAGAAGAACCGCTCAGCACCCACGCGGATCATTTTACGACCAACACCGCCTATGGCATCGCATCTTACAGCAAAGGCGCTGTTTTTTTAAACCAGTTGAAATACGTCATTGGTAAAGCAGCTTTTGACAAGGGGATGCTGCGCTATTTCCACGACTGGAAGTTCAAGCACCCCAATGTAAATGATTTTATCCGGGTGATGGAGAAGCAATCGGGGTTGGAATTGGACTGGTACAAAGAATATTGGGTCAACTCCACACATACCATTGATTACGCTTTGGATGCCGTTGAGGAGTCGGCTGCCGCCAAAACGACGATCCGTTTGAAGCGCATCGGCGTCATGCCAATGCCCATAGATGTTAAAGTCACTTATGCGGATGGAACTTCGGAAGTTTTGAACATCCCGCTGAGCATCATGCGTGGCAACAAACCGAATGAAAATCCGGGCGAAAAATACACCATGCTGGAAGGCTGGCACTGGACACATCCGGAATATTCGTTCGACCTGCCGGTTAAACGCGCGGACATTACAAAGGTCGAAATTGATCCTACTGGTCGTTTGGCTGACACAAACCGAAAAAACAATTTTGTGCCAGGAGATTAAGTATGATTTGGCTCCAAAATTTCGTTAAGGAACGGACATACCGCGCAACAAGAATATGTTAAGGGACAAAAAGACTACCCCTTTTCAATAGGGATATTTAAGCGCCGGTTTTTACCTTTGGGCTGATTTGGGGCTGGACCCTGAAAAAGCCCTTGAAAATGAAAATGGCATTTGAGAAGACACCTATCAACTATCTAAATTTCGGACTGCATGAGAATACTTCAAGTCTGCAAAAAATTCCCCTTTCCACTTAAAGACGGTGAAGCCATTGCAGTAAATAGCCTCAGTAAAGCCTTGAGCAGTCTGGGATGTGAAGTGACGCTGCTGGCCATGAATACCAGAAAGCATTATTTCAATCTCCATCAACTTCCCAATGAATTTAACCACTATGCGGATATTCATACCGTAGAGATAGACAACCGCATCAAGCCCCGCGATGCCTTTCTGAACCTTTTTTCTAAAGAATCTTACCACATTTCCAGATTCGTCTCCACGGCTTTTCAAGAGCAGTTGGTGCGCTTGTTGCGCAAAGGGAACTACGACATTGTCCAGTTGGAGACCTTGTATCTTGCGCCTTATATCCCGATTATCCGGCAGCATTCCGATGCGATGATTGCCATGCGGGCGCACAATGTAGAATCTGAAATCTGGAGCAGGATTGCAGAAAACAGCACCTGGGGGCCTAAAAAATGGTACCTGAACCACCTGACTCAGAAATTGCGGGATTATGAAATTACCCAATTGAGCCATTACGACATGCTGGTGGCCATTAGTGCCCGCGATCTGGAAACGTTTCGATCCTGTGCGCCTTTGCAAGCTTCCACGGTTGCGCCGGTAGGTATTGATACGGAAGATTACACCCCAAATTACAGCAGTTTTGCAAAACCCCTGACCATGGGGTTCATTGGCTCTTTAGACTGGATGCCGAACCAGGAAGGGTTAAAATGGTTTCTAAACCAGGTCTGGCCCAAGCTGCACAAACGCTTCCCGAAATTGGTTTTTCATATAGCAGGGCGCAATACGCCGGATTGGATCATGCGCCTCAATCTGCGCAATGTGACGGTGCACGGCGAGGTTCAGAATGCATCAGAATTTATCAACCAGCACAGCATCATGGTGGTGCCGCTGTTGTCAGGCAGTGGCATGCGGGTGAAAATTCTGGAAGGCATGGCCCTTGGCAAAGTAGCGATTACTACCCGACTCGGGCTGGAAGGCATTGACGCCCGGCATAAATCCGAAGTCATCTTAGCCGACACGGCAGAAGATTTTATTAAAGGAATTGAATTTTGTTACCAAAAAGGCGCTAAATTGGAAAAAATGGGCCGGCGCGCCCAGGAATTTGTCCTTCAACACTACGACAGCGTGGCAATTGCTAAAAAATTGCTGAAAGCATACGCTGCGATGAGTGTCGAGGCGGTTTGATGAACATCAGGATGAGCCAATGACGGAATTGATACTGGAATTCATTTTTTGGTCCGGCATGCTTTGTTTTGCTCATACCTATCTGTTATACCCCTTCCTGCTCAAGCTGCTATCCGGGTCTAAACCCAACAACCTTGTGGTTTTTGAAGACCCACAAACCTTTCCGCAGGTTTCTGTACTAATGTCTGTCTACAACGAGGCGGCAGTCATTGGCGCCAAAATAAATTCCCTGCTCCAACTCGACTACCCGCCGGAAAAATTGAGCATCTGGATTGGCTCCGACTGTTCTTCTGATACAACCAATGAAGTGCTTGCCGCTTTTACCCGCAATGATTCCCGCATCCATTTCTTTCCATTCAGGCAAAGGCGGGGAAAACCGCTCGTGATCAACGAATTGGCACAAAAGGCAATTGAGGCAAATTCCGGCGCTTCGAACCTGCATGTGTTTTTGATCACAGACGCGAATGTCATCCTCATCCCGCAAACGTTGAAAGAGTTGGTGAAACACTTCAAAAATGAACGCATTGCCGTGGTAGATGCACACATGATACACACCGGCATCAAAGCAGACGGTATTTCGCAAATTGAAGACCAGTACATTTCCACTGAAGTGCAACTGAAACACCGGGAGGGCATCGTTTGGGGCAAAATGATCGGCCCTTTTGGGGGCTGTTACGCCGTTCGTTCCGATTATTTCACACCGGTGCCGCATAATTTTTTAGTGGACGATTTTTTCATCACCCTGAAAGCAATCGAACGCGGCGGATTTGCCATCAGCGAACTTAAAGCGATATGCTACGAACCCGTATCGCACGAGATCGGGGTAGAGTATCGCCGAAAAGCGCGCATTTCTTCCGGAAATTTTCAAAATATGGCGACCTTTCGCCGGCTTTGGTTGCCTCCCTGGCGCAGTTGGCTGCATTTTGCCTTTTTTTCGCACAAGGTATTGCGCTGGATAGGACCATTTTTGATCATTGCGGCAGGCCTGAGCTGTGGCTTGCTTGCACTGAATCCGCTGAACTTATTTTACCGTTACTCGTTTTTTGTTCTGACAGCTGGCTGTACGGTACTTCCTGTTTTCGACAGAGTGCTTGCCCGCTTTGGTTTTCACATGCGACTGCTCCGCTCCCTGCGCTATTTCCTGTTGATGAATATGGCGCTGATGGAAGGATTTTTCAAATACTTAAAAGGGATAAAGAACAATGTCTGGGAACCCACCAAGCGTCAGTGAACTGGCGCAATTGAATACCATAGAAGATGCCGTGGCGGATATCCAAGCCGGCAAAATTGTGATCGTCGTTGACGATGAAGACCGCGAAAATGAAGGCGATTTCATTTGCGCCGCCGAGTGCATTACGCCCGAAATCATCAACTTCATGGCAACGCATGGCCGTGGCCTCATTTGTTCGCCCATTGACGAGCGTCGGGCGGATGAACTGGCGCTGGATTTGATGGTTTCCTCCAATACCGCGCTCCACGAAACGGCTTTTACGGTTTCCATTGATTTGATTGGACGCGGTTGCTCCACTGGTATTTCTGCCTACGACCGGGCGACGGGGATAAAAGCGTTGGTGGATCCCGAAACCAAAGCGGTTGATTTTGCCCGCCCGGGACACATTTTTCCTTTGCGCGCGAAAACCGGCGGCGTGTTGCGCCGAACCGGACATACGGAAGCAGCGATAGATTTGGCAAGGCTGGCCGGCTTCTATCCGGCTGGGGTGTTGGTTGAAATCCTGAACGAAGACGGCACGATGGCGCGGTTGCCGCAATTAATGGAAATTGCCGCCCGTTTTGATTTGAAAATCATCAGCATCAAAGACCTGGTCGCCTACCGGATGCGGCACGAGCGGATCGTTAAACGGGAGGATTCCGCAACGGTGACCACCCGACATGGTGATTTTGAGGTCATTGCCTTTCGGCAAATCACCAGCGGCGACATCCACATTGCCTTAAAAAAAGGACAGTGGGCGCCAGATGAACCAGTTTTGGTGCGGGTACACTCTTCCTCAGCTACCGGGGATATTTTGGGCACGTTGGTGGAAGATTATGGCAGCCACCTGAACAAGGTGATGGAAATCATCGCAGAAGAAGGCCGGGGCATCATCATTTGTATGCGCCACAGCGAAAAAAGCGATGCCATATTACACCGGATCCAGCAGTACCGACTGCAACATGAAACGGGCAACCCTGCAATTTTTGAAAGAAAACAGGAAATAGAACAACGCGATTTTGGCGTTGGCGCGCAGATTCTCCGGGATTTAGGCGTCACCAAATTGCGGCTGATTTCCAACAACCCGCGCAAGCGCATCGGGTTGATTGGGTATGGGCTCGAAATCGTAGAAAGCATCGAGTTGAATTA
Source organism: Saprospiraceae bacterium (assembly GCA_022841505.1). Classification (GTDB taxonomy): domain Bacteria; phylum Bacteroidota; class Bacteroidia; order Chitinophagales; family Saprospiraceae; genus JABWAJ01. Next base: position 29,840 of record JALHRK010000016.1, read on the forward strand.
GTGTCTGATTTTATAGTCTTCCCGTTGCACGGGACAAGTTTTGGTAGAGATTATTTCCCGCAAAGGGCGCGAAGGTTTCGCTAAGTCCGCAAAGCGTGACGCCCTCCTTAGCGCCCTTTGCGAGGCCTTAGCGAACTTTGCGGGAAACTTCAGACGTAAAGGATAGAAAACATGCGGTACGAACGAAAATACAAAGTCGAAGGGTTGGAGCGCGCCGCATTGGAGCAGATGATCCTGGTTCATCTTGCCGCTTTTGAAATAGCTTTCCCAGATCGGCAAATCAATAATGTTTACTGGGATACGCTGAACTGGGACAATGCCCAGGACAGCCTAAACGGAGTTTCCATGCGTACCAAAATCCGGGTGCGTTGGTACGGAGCCATTGAGGACCTCATCAAAAATCCGGTATTGGAAATTAAATCCAGATCAAATCAGTTGGGTGGAAAAACCCTGGAGCCGCTTCCGGATTGCACCTGGCAAGAATTACAATCGTTGGTGGAGGAACGCCTCCAGTTATGGTTTCCTGATAAATCGTACCAGGCGGCTCTGGTCAATACCTACCAAAGGGCCTATTACAAGAGTATGGACGGCAAATTTCGCCTGACCCTTGACGGGGAAATGGCTTATGGCCCTTGTTTGCCCTGGCGCTTTGCTACCCCATTTGAAGACACCGGAATGGTAGTTGAATTAAAATACGACGCGCCGGAAGACGCAGCCGCGGATGAAATTGCCGCGTACCTGGCTTTGCGCATGACCAAACACTCCAAATACACCCGGGGTGTTTCGCTTGTTTGCAATACGGCAGTGTATTGATTCCGAACCTTTACCACTTCAGGGCCTGTGGCCCTTCCCGAACCACTTCAGGTTCATTGCCCGTATTGTTGATGAGCGCCGAAGGCAGGATGCCGCCGGGTCCGCTGTCAATGACAACGTCCACCAATTTTTTATAAATTTCGTAAATTTCCGTAGGATCGGTATAGTATTCCAGAATGTCGTCATCCGATTTAAGGGAAGTCGTCAGGATTGGGCGCCCCAGCTCCTCCACAAGATCGAGGGGTACCCGGTGGTCTGGGATACGCACCCCGATCGTATTTTTTTTGTTTTTCAGCAGCTTGGGCAGGTCATTGTTCGCTTCCAGAATAAAGGTAAACGGCCCCGGCAGGTTGTTGCGGAGCAATTTGAACGTTGGGGTATTGATCGGTTTAGTATAAATGGCAATCTGGCTGATGTCCTTGCAAATACAGGAAAGCATCGCTTTTGCCGGGTCAAGCTTGCGAAGCTGGCAAATGCGCTCAACCGCCTTTTGCTGAAAAATGTCGCACCCGAGGGCATAAACGGTATCGGTCGGATAAATGATGATTCCACCTTTGCGTAAAATCTCCACAACCTGGCTGATCTTTCTGCCTTCGGGATTGATAGGATTGATGTTTAGAAGCATGGTCCGCTGATTTATCGTCTGTCTTTAGAATCCGATAGCTGCGTTATGCGAAGACCCAAAAAGCGTCATTTACACGAGTAAACTCCGATTTTTGGGTCTTCGCATGCCTTGCTCTCGAACTCTAAAGCCGAGACTCTGAACTAAATGAGCAAGCACTATTCAGTACTTTGTCGCGAATCTACACATCAATCCTCATCTTCGTCAAATAAATCGTCGTCGCCGAGCATATTGGCCAGTACATCCCGGAAAGAAAAGCTGGATTCCAGGGTTTCTTTGCTCAAAATATTGAATGTGGCTAACCCGTGCAGGACTAACTCCATGTAGGTATAAACTTCGGGCCCCTGAATTTTCATGACTTGTTCCACCAATTTGCGCAAACCGGCTACCTTATCCAGAGCAGCATGAAAGTCGGCATCGCTGCAATCGTTCATCAGGTCAATCGTATTTCCGCCGGCAAACCAGGCACGGGTTGCCCCGTACGGGTCGCGATCCTGTCCTTTTTTAAGGCGATCCGGGTTGGGAAAGTGTTCCAGAAACATCGTTTTGATGGCCTGATTCAACAAGACCATGGCCACGGCATAAGGCCCTTCCTGCTCGCCTTCATAGACCAATTCGACCTTGCCGGTAATGGCAGGCACGATGCCCCAGAAATCGGTGATCCGGGCCGATGTTTTGGTTTCTCCGTTGATGAGCATACGTCGTTCGGCGGTACTGACTAAGTTTTCGAAAGCAGAAATGCTCAAACGGGCCGACACGCCGCTTTTATCGTCCACCAATTCGCTGTCCCGGGCCTCAAAAGCAATGCGCTCCAGCAGAATGTGCAACACTTCCGGCATGGCAATCGCCTCTTTTTGTTCCTCCGCTAATTGGGCTTCCTGCTTTGTGATGCGTTGGGCAATTTCTATGGTTTTTGGATAGTGGGTGAGGATCTGGCTTTCGATGCGGTCTTTCAGCGGCGTAATGATGCTGCCCCTGTTGGTATAATCCTCCGGGTTGGCCGTGAACAAAAATTCGATGTCCAACGGTAAACGAAGTTTGAACCCGCGAATTTGCAAATCGCCTTCTTCCAGGATGTTAAACAAGGACACCTGAATGCGTGCCTGAAGGTCGGGCAACTCGTTGATCACAAAAATGCTGCGGTGCGCCCGGGGTACCAGGCCAAAGTGGATGACCCGTTCGTCGGAGTAGGGGAGCTTGAGGGTCGCAGCTTTGATCGGGTCCACATCGCCAATCAGGTCGGCCACGCTCACATCAGGGGTCGCCAATTTTTCTACATACCGGGCGCTTCGGTGCAACCAGTCCACCGGCGTGGCGTCGCCCATTTCGGCAATGAGGTCTTTACCATACCTGGATAATGGCTGCATGGGATCGTCATTCAATTCGCTTCCGGCGATCACTGGCACGTACTCGTCGAGCAAATTAATGAGCAACCTGGCGATCCGGGTCTTTGCCTGGCCGCGCAAACCAAGGAGCAGGATGTTGTGGCAAGACAAGACCGCTCGCTCGATATCGGGCAATACAGTATCTTCAAATCCAATGATGCCTTCAAATACTTTTTCCTTCGATTTTAATTTACCGATCAGATTGGCTCTCAATTCTGCTTTGATAGAGCGCGGTTGGTATCCACTTGCTTTCAGCTCGCCAAGTGTTACGGCCCGATTTGTCATATTGCTGTTGGGTTGGATGATTGAAATAAAGATTTTGAAACGTTTAAACCAAGGGATAGTTTTTGAAAAGAAGGCCCGGCTTTGTTTTTTCTGCCCGGCATCTTCTACTTTACCTGAATTGGCTTACTTTTGGGTTCAATTTATCGAAAATCTTAAATATCCGACCATGAAAAAATGGATGTTCCTGTTAGTATGTACCTGTTCGCTTTTCCTCACCGGGTGTATCAATATCCTGGAGGAAGTATTCCTGAACCGCGATGGTTCCGGCAAATACACGATTACCATGGATATGAGTGAAATGATGAGCAACCCGATGATGAAAGGAGCGTTGCAGGAAGCTGCCGAGGACGCGCCGGAAGGAACGCTCCCTGAAAAACTCGAAAAAGATACTGTCATGTACTTTACGAGTATGGCCAAGCCCGGCCAGTTGACAGCGGAAGACGCCCGTTTGTTAAAAGACGTTGTGATGAAGATGAAAATGAGCGAGTCAAAAAATGAAATGTTCATTACGATTGACATGCCCTTCAAGCAAATTGACGATTTGGCAAAAATTGGTGCAGCCATGCAGAAAATTCAACCCGAGGAAGGGGATGAAGCGGCTGGTGGTCCACTTGGCGGTATGGGCGCTATGGGCAGCATGGCCTCGTCTGAAAAGCAGTTTGAATTGAACAAAAAAACGTTGGTGCGTTTGCCGGTAGCTACTCAGGCTCAGATGATGAAAGAAATGTTTGGCGAAGAACAGATGGAAATGGCAAAAATGCTGTTCGGTTCTGCGACCCACAAAACGGTATATCACCTTCCGGGCAAAGTGAAAAAAGCGAAAATTGCCGGCGCAGTTGTGGATGGCAACACGGTAACCGTAAGCAATGGGTTTATTGACATTCTGGAAGGCAAAGCCAAATTTGACGGTGAGATCAAATTCAAATAAGCCATGATAGACAAACTCATGCGATCCTTGCAGGACGCGGGCGATCTGCTGCGCGATCAGGCAAACTCTTTCAAAGAAGGCGCCAAAGACAAAGGTTATCAGATCATTGATGACTGGCTGCAAATTTTTCCCAAACTGGAAATCTACGGGCTGGAAATCACCAGCTTTGCGCTGAGTGTGGCCATCAGTCCTTCTTTGGAGGTGGAATTGCGCGGCAAAAACGCCAATTTTTCGCAGGAGCGCCTGCAGCAAATTCTCGATGAGAACAAAAAGAGCGCTGCCATGACTTCGGTTTTCAGCACCATCAAAACGGCGTATGCCCTGCACCGAAGGGCTTATGCGACGTTGCGGGATCCGCTGATCGTCAAAATCCGAATCCGCATCTCCCCTGAAATTAAGGTGATTATTGGAATGCCTACGATGGAGTAGGGGACAATACTATGATATGATGGTGGAAGGTTTTAAGCAACAGCAAAGCCTTCCACCCACTCTCGTTCGATGGGAGATTTAAAACCTAATACAATATCTTGTTGTGAAATACCGCGCTTGATCAGTTCGGTGGCAATGGAAAGATCCGTTCCATCATGCTGTATCCACACCTTGCCATCTTGTTTTACGTCAATATGCACAAAACTCCCGTAGTGCCACTGACGGTTGTGCCATCCTACTGACATAAGGACATAGTGGCCTTTTTTTGGATCTGTAATAATTTGGGTTTCAATGTCTTTGAAGGAAGGGTTCGCGATGCTCCCAATCTCCTCGACAAGTTTTTGCACGATGTTATTATGAGCTGTTACCTTATCCATCTTTTTATAATTGGATTGAATTCGTCGTAAATTAGGATGCTAATTCCAGTATCTTCCATGAGTTCCACAAAGAATACTTCCTGAAAAAAACGATCGTAGAAAACTGCAGGAATAGCCAGATACAGTTTGCGATCAGGTTCCTCTTTTTTCAGGGCAAGTCGGTATCGAATAAACTGCCCGGTGGCTTGATCCAAATCTTGTAAATCGGACATTCCTGAAAACGTCTTGATCTCTACGGCAATTTTATCATTACCCCGTTGCGCTCCTAATTATAAGGCGTTCAGCACCAAGGTCGATGTACGCCTTACGACCACCCATGGGTACCTGATATGGATCAGCCGTAATTGTCCACCCATCGTTTTCAAGCGCTTGACGCACAAGGTTATGAAATTTGTCTCTTGCCATGTCCTTGTAATTACACAAAAATAAGGGTAAAAAGTGAGTTTTGCGCAAGAATTATTGCTATCGCCAGGTGACTTACAACCCAAGCACATCTTTCATCTCAAAACACCCTTCCTTTCCTACAATCCACTCCGCTGCAACCAGCGCCCCGTGTGCAAACCCTTCCCGGGAATGCGCCTCGTGCCGAATCGTAATGGTGTCAATTGCACTGGTGTAACGGACCTCGTGGGTGCCAGGGACCTCGCCGGATCTTTCAGAAAGGATGGACAATTCGTCCGGAGCGCCTGAAGCCGTATTTACCCATTTTTGTTTTTTCGGAAGGGCGGCCATCAGGTCTTCTGCCAGCGTAATTGCGGTGCCGCTTGGCGCATCCAATTTATGGATGTGGTGAATTTCAAGCAAACTGGGTGCGTATTGCGGATAATTGGTCATCAACCGGGCCAATTGCCGGTTCAGGGCAAAAAATAGATTCACCCCCACACTGAAATTGGAAGCGTACAAAAAAGCGCCTTTGCGATCCAGACAAATCGCTTTTACGTTTTCAAGTTTGTCCAACCAGCCCGTGGTGCCACAAATGACCGGCACGCCAGCTTCTAAGCAACGACAAATATTGTCGTAGGCACTTTCCGGCCTGGAAAACTCAATGGCAACGTCCACCGCCTTCAACCGGTCTGCATTTAAGTCTTCGGTGTTGCCCCGGCCTATTTTTAAAACGATCGAATGCCCGGCTGCAAGGGCTATGCGCTCGATGGTTTTTCCCATTTTCCCGTAACCGATGAGGGCGATGTTCATGCTGGTGATTTGAAAATTTGAAATTTGAGGATTAAAACAAGGTTAAAGGTTAAAGTAGAAAGTATAAAGGAGGATACGTAATATCATGGTGAGAACGAAATCTCTCTTTTAACCTTTCTCCTTTAACCTTATTTTCATCAATCTTCTTCCACCATTTTTTTTAACTCGCTCAGGCGCATCATGCATTCGATGGGGGTCATGCCGTTGAGGTCGAGTGCAGACAGGGCCGCTCGAATTTTTCCAACGGAAGGATCCACGGTTTCAAAAATACTGAGCTGGATGGCTGGATCTACAGAGATGGCGCCGGTTTTGGCTTTACGCACTTTAGGCCCCTGCGCTTTGTCGCTGTCGGTTTCGATGTGCTTTTGCTCCAATTGTTCCATGATCTGCCCGGCCCGTTCCACAATAGGTTTGGGCATGCCCGCCATTCGGGCCACATGGATGCCAAAACTGTGCTGACTACCGCCCGGCACGAGTTTGCGCAGAAAAACAACTTTTTGGCCGAGTTCTTTCACGGCCACGTTGTAGTTTTTGATCCGGGGCAATTTGCCTTCCAGTTCGCTCAGCTCGTGGTAGTGCGTTGCAAACAGGGTTTTCGGGCGGGCAAACCCGTTGTTGTGCAAATACTCTGCAATGGCCCAGGCAATGGAAATGCCGTCGTAGGTGCTGGTGCCCCGGCCAATTTCATCTAAAAGAATCAGGCTCCGGTCCGACACATTATTCATGATGCTGGACGTTTCATTCATTTCCACCATGAACGTTGATTCGCCGGAAGATATATTATCAGAGGCACCAACGCGGGTGAAAACTTTGTCTAATAAGCCGATGCGCGCGCTTTTTGCCGGAACAAAGCTGCCCATTTGGGCCATCAGGCAAATCAGGGCAGTCTGGCGCAGCAAGGCCGATTTTCCGGCCATATTGGGGCCGGTAATCATCAGAATCTGTTGGTCTTCGTTGTCTAAAAAAACATCGTTGGGCACATATTCCACGCCGGGTTCCAATTGCTGTTCAATGACCGGATGCCTCCCCGCTTTGATGTCAATCACTAATGAATCATCCATTTGTGGGCGGCAGTACTGGTTTTTTTCGGCAATTCTGGCAAACGCAATCAGGCAATCCAATTGGGCGATCAGCGCAGCATTGTGCTGCACCGGCTGGATGTAGTCGTTCAGTGAAAGGACCAATTGTTCAAAAAGCCGGACTTCCAATTCCAGAATCCGTTCTTCTGCACCCAGAATTTTCGCCTCCAGGGTTTTCAGTTCTTCTGTGATGAAGCGCTCGCCATTGCTGAGCGTTTGCTTGCGGATCCATTCGGGCGGCGTTTGGTCTTTGTATTTGTTCGTCACTTCCAGGTAATATCCGAAAACGCTGTTAAATCCGATTTTCAAACTGGAAATGCCGGTACGCGTGATTTCTGCCTGCTGGATTTCTAGCAGCAATTCTTTGCTGTTGTTGATGACGTGCCGCAATTCGTCCAATTCCGGGGAACATCCTTCGGCGATGACGCCACCTTTGGCAATATTGACGGGCGGTTCTTCCACCAATTGCCGTTCGATTTCCTGGCGCAGCAAATGGCAGGGATTCAACCCTTCGGCTACTTTTTGTAAAAACAGGTTGTCGCTTGTCGCTAAAGCATTTTTGATGGGCTCGATGGCGCTCAATGCCCGCTTGAGCTGTACGGCTTCCCTTGGATTGATTTTGCCAAGCGGGACTTTAGAAATCAACCGCTCTAAGTCGCCAATCTGCCGGATTTGGTGTTCAATATCCGCACGCAGCGTTTGTTCTTTTAAAAAATACCCGACCATATCCAACCGGGCTTCGATGGCTTGCTGCGACTTCAGGGGCAACACAACCCACTTTTTGAGCAGGCGCGCGCCCATGGGCGAAATGGTATGATCCAGAATCTGCAACAAAGACACCCCGGTTTCGTGGGGTGAACGGATCAGTTCTAAATTCCGGATGGTGAAACGGTCTAACCACACATATTTTTCCGGCTGAATCCTGCTGAGGGCGCTGATGTGGCGCAGGTTTCTGTTTTCTGTTGTCGCCAGATAATGCAGCGCACCGCCAGCTGCGACCTGGGCCAATTCCAGTTCTTCCACCCCAAAACCTTTCAGGCCATGCACTTCAAAGTGGGCCAGTAGTTTTTCGCGGGCGTAGTCTATGGTATAAATCCAGTCGTCGAGCGCAAACGTGTAATGGCGGTCTCCAAAACGCCGTTCAAACTCTTTTTTGGCGCCTTTTGAAAACAAGACCTCGGAAGGATTAAAGCTTTGCAGCAGTTTGTCGGCGTAAGAAAAATCGCCTTCACAAACTAAAAATTCGCCGGTCGAAATGTCTAAAAAAGCCATTCCCAGCATGTCGTTTTTACCAAAATAAAGGGAAGCGAGGTAGTTGTTGGTTTTGTGATCGAGTAGTTTGTCGTCTACCGCGACGCCAGGCGTGACCACTTCCGTTACCCCGCGTTTCACAATTTTTTTCAGCGGACTCGGCTTCTCCAACTGTTCGCAAATGGCCACCCGGTAGCCTGCGCGCACCAACCGCGGCAAATACAAATCTACCGAATGAAAAGGGAAACCGGCCAATTCCACGTCGGCACCGCCATTGTTTCGTTTGGTGAGTACAATGCCGAGGGCTTTGGATGCTGCAATGGCGTCTTCGCCGAAAGTTTCATAAAAATCACCCACGCGAAACAGCAGGATGGCGTCCGGATATTTTGTTTTTACCGTTGCATACTGCTGCATCAGTGGCGTCACTTTGCCGGGCTCGTCGGTGGTTGTCGTTAATTTTTCTTTTGCCAAGATGCTTATGATTTTTCAAACTGGCCAAAGATAAGGAATATCGCTTTATCTTTGCGCCCGCAAACCATTAAGGTTGGCAAGTGTTTAAAGAAAAAATAAGCGGAAGATATGGCCATCATGATTACGGATGAGTGCATCAATTGCGGCGCCTGTGAACCGGAGTGTCCAAATAATGCCATTTATGAAGGCGGCGTGGAATGGGCCATTGCCGACGGCTCGACAGTAGAGGGCGTTTATGTGCTCGAAGACGGAAGAACTGTGGAGGTGAAAGCCAAGCAGGCGCCTGTTTCAGATGATTTTTATTTCATTGTTCCCGATAAGTGCACCGAATGTGTGGGCTTCCACGAAGAGCCCCAATGTGCGGCGGTTTGTCCGGTGGATTGTTGTGTTCCGGATCCGGAAAGGGTGGAAAATGAGGAGATTTTGCTGGGACGGAAAGAGCGGCTACATTTGTAGTACAGAGCGATTTTTCTTTATTAACTTTGTTATAGGTTGCTGACGGATCATGCCAGCAAGGTGGTTGAAAGTTCCTTTCACGCAAAAACAAAGTTATGACCTTCCTTCAAATTGGGCTGTTTCTTGTCCTTGTGATCTTATCCGGATTGAGAATTGCCCAGGAATATCAAAGAGCCATCGTTTTCAGGTTGGGTAGGTTCACCGGTACCAGAGGCCCTGGCCTATACTGGATCATTCCGATAATTGAACGCCAGCGCACGATTGATATCCGTACCAAAACGGTTGACCTGGAACAACAGGAAACCATTACAAAAGACAGCGTCACCATTAAAGTGAATGCAGTACTTTGGTTTAGGGTCACCGATCCCGAAAAGGCAATCATTAAAGTGGCCGATTTCAACTCGGCGGTTTATCAATTTTCAGTAACGGCACTGCGCAACATCATTGGTCAACACCTGTTAGATGAGGTGTTAAAAGAACGGGAAAAAATCAACAATACCCTGCAACGAATCGTGGACAGCGCCACTGAGCCCTGGGGCATCAAGATTGAAATGGTGGAAATGAAGGATGTGGAAATCCCCCTGGCCATGCAACGAGCCATGGCCCGCGAAGCCGAAGCCATTCGCGAAAAAAGAGCCAGAATCATCAAAGCCGAAGCAGAACTGGAAGCTTCCATCAAACTGACACAAGGCGCCAAACAAATGGAGGATAGTCCTTTTTCACTGGAACTGAGGAGGATGCAAATGCTTTCTGAAATTGGCATTGACAACAATACCACAACCATCATTTTGATGCCGTCTGAGTTTACGAATGCGGCAAGGAGTTTTGTGGAGTTGACGGAGCGGCAGAATAAGGGGAAAGAATGACGTATATCAAGTACCCCTAAAAATAATACCCCACCGACAGCACGGCATTGCGATTGAAAACCCGATACCCATTGGCTTTATTTGCCTGGTTCAACAGACCAAAATTGCCGGAAAGGCCCACATTCCAATG
>JALHRK010000017.1 GCA_022841505.1 Saprospiraceae bacterium
TCGCGAAAAATTGCCTTCAATTCAGCCGTTTATTATCTTCACTGTCCATAATAACGACAGGTGTTCCAAAACCATGAAAGAAAAAGAGGATACACAGGTCTCTTGCAGGCGCCTAACTCCGCGAAACTCAGTGTAAATCAATTTAAATCAGGTTAAAGCCGCGCTAAAACAACTCCCTACCATGATTCCGGACATTAACACATACTATTTAAATCAAACAGAACCAACCCAAAGTTGCCTCATCGCTTTGCGCAATATTATTCTTCGGCAAGACCCCAATATTACGGAAACGCAGAAGTATGGAATGCCCTGTTTTTGCTATAAAAAAAAGATATGCTGCTATTTATGGACGGATAAAAAAACGGATCACCCTTATCTCCTGATGGTAGAAGGGAAACATTTGGTTCACCCGGAATTAAAAGCAGGCAACCGCGCCAGGATGAAAATTTTTAGCGTTGATCCGAACAAAGATTTACCCGTAAAAACGATTGAAGCTATTTTGCAAGAATCATTGGACTTGTACCGGACGGGAATATAGAGCGCTTGGTTGTCAACAAAGCAAGTATGTAGAAAAATATGCGTAGCTGAACCTCAGCGGTAGCGGGAATGACAAAACGATGATGCGTTATGCACTGCCAACGCTCGGCAGTAGCGCGGTTGCACACCCCCCTAAAGTTTAATCCGCTTCCCACTCTTTGCACTCCGCTTCGCTGCGTCCAAAATCTCCATCACAGTCACGTTCAAAGGTAATGCCGACAGGTCGTTATCATTGAGCGGGATTTCTTTTCGAACCACTGCTTTAAAAAACGAAAACGGATCCTGAAACGGCGGTTTTCGCTCCGGAAGCGTGACCTCGGTTGCTTTATTTTTCTCCTGGAAGCGGTAACTCAGGTTGTTCCGGTCTTTGGCAGTAATGAGGCCGCTGCGGCAGTAGATTTCCATATCTTTTCGGGAAAACGGCCAGTTCCAGGAAGCCTGGATAATCGTTTGCGATTCGGCATAGGTGAGCACGATGGTGGCTTCGTCGTCCACCTTGGGGTAGATATCGGGTTTGATTTGCTGGGTGACCGCCATTACCGACATCGGTTTTTGGCCGTTCATCAGCCAGGTAGACAGGTCGGCGCCGTAGCAGCCAAAATCGGTGAGCGCGCCCGCGCCGTTTTGGATGGGGTCGGTGAGCCAGTCCAAAAATTCTTTGTTCACGCCGATCTCTTTCGGGCCTTGATGCCCGTCGTGCACCACAATTTTTCGTATCGGCCCGATGGCGGAAGAATCCTGCATCAACTGCCGGGCGTGGTGCACCGTAGGGTACCAGGTTGTTTCGTAATTCGTAAGCAGGAAAATGCCGTGCCGGTTGGCCAATTGCTCCATTTTCCGGGCGTGTTTCAGGCTTACCGCCAGGGGTTTTTCCACCATTACGTGGATCCCTTTGGGTGCGCAGATTTCCACCACTCCCAGGTGTTCGTAAATGGAATTAAAGGCCGCTACTGCTTCCGGTTTTTCCGCTGCGATCAGTTCCTCCAGGGTTTTGTAAATCCTGTTTTTAGGATAGTTGTACTGGTCGGCATAGCGCTCGGCCAATTCCCGATTAGGTTCTACAATGCCTGTGATTTCAATGTCCCCGTTTTTGACGCTGTTGAAAATCCAGTGGACGTGGGTGTGGGTGAGGCCGGCTACGCCAATGCGGAGGGGTTGTTTGTTTTGGGCAAGAAGGGAGGAGCTTAGCATGGTTAAGCTCAGCATAGCAACTAAACGCGGTATCATATTACTCAATTTTAATTCCATAAATATGGTTGTCCAGTTCCTCCTCCAGCATCATTAAATGGAGCAATGCGCCGTCACACAAGAGCGTATCCGTTTCATTTTGAATGATGAGGAATCGTTCAACGTTACTACAGGCTTGTTTCCGTTGTTCGAGATTACCCAGCGTAGTGTTGCGCAAGATGCCAACCTGAAGCGCTTCTTTTCCGTTCAACTTTACCGTGACCATTTTTTTATCCGCGTCGAATTCAATTGCTCCGTCTGGTTTTTTCGTCAATTTGTTTTTATCGCCGTTGCTAGTCATTGAATAAATTTCAGGGTTTAGACTAAACGCATTTGATGGACCGGCATCTATGGATTTTAATACATATTGAATCGTCACAGGATCGGAGGTCAAATTGTAAATATAGAGCCCGTTGTAGAAAGAACAACCCGATAAGAGGTAAAGCAGTGCAACAACTGCAATGGCTCTATTTTTTTTCATTTTTGTTGAAATTTCATCTGCTAAAAGTACTTACCTTCTTTTAACTATCCAAGTTGATTGCTGCACGCTGTAAATATAAAAAGCGCAAGGCTGAAACCTTGCGCTTAGGAGTAAAGTATGAATGCCAGCCGGAACTTATTTCCAACTCAGCCGATCAATCATCATCCGCACTTCCCCTTTCTGGAGCGTGGTTGCTGCTTCCGTCTGCCGAATCAATTGGTTGCTGTCTTTTCCGGGATGGACTTTTTTGAAATAATCGTTAAACCAGGGCGCTAAGTATTCCTTCATATCGGTGTACACGTCAATCGTTGCCACATGGTAAGGCATTTCGGCGCCGAATGGGAACTCCATATCAAAGAGGATCCAGGCTTTCATGTTCCCGTCCTTTATTCTTGCTGCGTGCACAGGCCTCCAGATGTCTTTTTCCACTTTTATGTGGTCGGCGCGGGTAGCTCCTGCCGGGGAAGAGAAATAATTAAAAACCACAATTTTGCCTTTTTGCCAATCGTCCGAAAAAACGCCGTCCGCTTTAGACCAGACCTCTTCTTTCACTAAAGTTCGGATTTGGTCGGTGCGTTTAACGAGGTCAATTTCTTCCTTCGTCAGCAGAGATTGCCAGTTACTGCCCGAGGTCCCTTCGTAATAGCGGGCGAGTTGGTCACTTCCTCTTAATACGTTACTTGCCACGTAATTGTACTCACAGTTGGCGCCGTAAGGCGATGCGATCCTTGCCAGGCCCCAATCGTACAAATTCCCTGCCTTTTGTGAAGCAGCGTGGAGCTTTTTGAAAGCTTGTTCCATTTTCAGGTATTCGGCTTCTTTGTCGGGCGCTACTTTCATGTAGGCATAAACGATGTACAGGGTGGTATCTGCGCTTTGAGCGCCGGCGTTGGTGGAAAGCAGGAAGCAAAATCCTGCCAGGGCCAGGGCTTTGATCGCCCGGCCCAATAAATTGGTGTTGTTCATTGTGTATTGAATTTTATGTTTAGAAAGTGGTATTCACCGAAAAATTAACGAAAGGCTTATTCCGCTTGCCGGCAATCTTTGCCAGGCGCTTCATTTTGTAGTACATTATTTGGGCAACTCCCACTAAGTAATCTTTGCGCGGGCCGGTGAAAATGAAGGTCTGCTTGTGGTTCAGGAAATCGCCGTGCAGTAGGCGGCACTTTGGCGTGGCGCTGTACAAGGCAGCCAACCGAACAGAATTGGTGCCGAAGATCAACTGCGGCGTGCCGTACGCCCACAAAGCATAAGCCACGCACAACCAGACGAAAAAATTGAGCCGGGATTTCTTGCGAATATCCGGGGTCATCCAGAAACAGCACATTTCGGTGTGTGCAGCTGCGTTTTGCACCTGTTGATACAGGGCATCGCGGTGTGCGTCTCCTGCAAAAACCTCCAGGGTGCGCAGGGTTGTTCCAGCGCCGAGGATGAATCCGCCGACCATTTTTTCCTGATAATAAATGGCAAAAACCTGGTTGGTTTCGTAGTAGTCGCGGTTCACGTTGAAGCCGGAACACTGAAAATAACTGCTTGCAAAAACATCAATTTCAGCGGAGTTTTGGATTTGTGTGAATTTTGGAAAGTGTAGCATGATCTCGTTATTTTGTAAGGATTTAATTTTCTTATTGACCTTACAAAGGTGCGATGGGCAGGGCAGCAGCGCATCCACATGTTGATGTGGAAGGGGTGTGGGAGTTCGGGCTGGAGCCCAAATAATAAAATACGCGAGGCGGAACTTCGACTTACTTCGACTTCGCTCAGTACAAGTCGCTCAGTACAAGTCGCTCAGTTACCGTCGTCGCGCCAGCAAGGGATTAATAAATTTAAGGCGGCCTAAAGACCGCGAAACGAAGCACGCCTTACCCTTAGGCAAATCGTTGAATCTGAACGACAATCAGGAAGCCATTGGAAGTGTCTATATGGAAAGCAGCACCAATCTGCTCAGCCCGCATACGCATGTTGGATAAGCCCAGCCCCGTAGTTTTGTAGTCTTTTTGCTTTACTTCACCGTTGTCGTGGATGCTCATTTCTAAGCCGTTGCTGCCAAACTTCTGGAGTTTAACGGCGACCTTATTGGCATTGGAATGTTTGGCAATATTGGTCAGTGCTTCTTTGTAGATGAGGTATAGATTCTGCCGGATATGGGCGGGCATATTTTTTGTCAAAGCCAATTGGTCAATTTGCAAATCAAACGCGATGTCTTTGGGCGTGAGGGTTTCTTCGGCGTGCTCGCGCATGCGGTCGAGCAGGTTTTCGAGCTTGTCCTTGCGGGCGTCAATTGCCCAAACGGTGTCCCGCATGTGCGACATGGCGGTGCGGCTCAACTCGCTGATGCGTTTGAGCTTGGGCTTGTTTTTTTCCTCAGCGTTCAATTCCAGGATTTCTGATTGCATGGCCAATCCTGAAAGAATTGTGCCCACATCGTCGTGCAGGTCGCTGGAAATTTTCACCCGCATGCGCTCGATTTTCAAAACCTGTTGCAAACGATACCTGAAAACGCCATAGACGATCCCTGAAATGGCCAGCG
The DNA here is from genome assembly GCA_022841505.1 of Saprospiraceae bacterium. Taxonomy (GTDB): domain Bacteria; phylum Bacteroidota; class Bacteroidia; order Chitinophagales; family Saprospiraceae; genus JABWAJ01. Next base: position 4,776 of record JALHRK010000017.1, read on the forward strand.
CGCAAAGTGCATAAAACCACCCCGTGCGCCACCAGGGCGGCGGCAGGTAAAAGGATAATTTTCTGGCATCTGCTTCCGGCATCCAGACGCCGTCGGCATTGGTGGCCAGCAACTCCAGGGTATACGCGCCCGGCTGCAATTTGGAAAACCGGACAAACCCCGGGTTTTTCGATTCAATCCATGCCGTATCCTGCCCGACCAACCGGTAACGGAACCGGATGGATTCGGGGTCGTTGTATTCCAGCGCCAGAAAATTAAAGGAAAGGGTATTCTGGTGATAATGGAGCATAGGCAATTGATCCATCCAGCGCACATTTTCCGGGGTAGGATAATGGACATCGTTGATGTTGATGTTTTCAAAAACAATGGGTGGAAAAGTCGCCTGGTTTTTAATGGAATCCGGGTGAAAAACATTCAACCCATTGGGGCCGCCCAGCCAAATTTCGCCATTGGAAGCCCGCAGCCAGGCCCGCTGATTAAATTCCTGCCCCTGCAAACCATCCGCTTGCGAAAACCGGTGCCCTTGCTGTTCACTTCCAATGCCCTGTAGATCCGCTTAATATAGTCCCGAACGGTGTCTAAGAAAATATTGAGTTTGTCTGCGATCATTTTGTAACTCAGCCCGTCCACAATGCCCTGCACAATTTCTTTTTGCCGGGGCGATAATACTTCGCCTTCCCGTTGGGCTTTGGGGTTAAAATGCAGTGCGATTTTTCTGGCGATGGTGGGGGACATGTAGGAACCGCCGCGGAAAACGGTGAAAATCGCGTCGCGGATGGTCACCAGCGATGTTCGTTTGGTGATGTAGGAACAGGCGCCTGCACAGAGGGCATCAAAAATTTTATCGTCTTCCTCAAAGGTGGTCAACATCACAATATCGGTGTCCGGGTATTTCTGACGGATGTGGTAAATGCCCTGGATACCCGAAATTCCGGGCAGCCCAATATCGAGCAACAACACGTTGATGGCCGGGCGGGCACTGTCCTTAACGGCAGCCAGAAACTCCTCCATGCTTTTGGAGATGAGGGTAATTTCAAAAGCCGGGCTTTCCCCCAGAAACTGTTCCAGGCTTTCCCGAATGACCGGGTCGTCTTCAACGATGGCGATTTTGATGTTTTCCATGCAACAAAGGTAACTGGTGTTGGATGGGAAAACGACCACATGTTGATGTGGAGGCGCACACACATTGCAACAAAATCCTATCTTGCCTGCAAAAAATTGGTATGAAAATAACCTGCGGCCCGATATTCCTCTTTTTGCTTTGGATGACCCCGCTCCTGCTCCCGGCTCAGGAAACGCCCCGCTTGCTGAAGAACCGCGAGGTCAATTTTCGGGGTGTCGTGAAGTCTAAAGACGAAAAACAGCCGCTCACCGGCGCCAATGTGCTCGTTCGCGAAACCAAAGAAGGCGCTTACACCGACATCAACGGTTTTTTTAGTTTTCGCCTGCCGCAAGGCAATTATACCTTCGTCGTCAGCTACATCGGGTATGAAAGCGCGAAATTTCAATTATCACTGGTCAAAGACACCGTGCAATTGCTTTACCTGGAGCCGTTAACCAATTTTCTGGAAGAAATTGAAGTCAGCGGAGCGGCGCAGGACCGCAATATTGCGACGCCCAACCTTGGCGCTGCGCGGCTTAGTTCCACGACCATCAAAGCACTGCCGTCCCTGTTGGGCGAAGCCGACGTACTCAAGGGATTGCAATTGCTGCCCGGAGTCACCTCGGTTGGAGAAGGGGCAACCGGCCTGAATGTACGCGGGGGCAATATTGACCAGAACCTCATCCTGATGGACGATATTCCTGTGTTTTATTCCAGCCACCTGCTTGGTTTTTTTTCCGTTTTTAACCCGGATGTCTTGCGCGACGTCACGTTTTACCGGGGCGGCATTCCGGCGGTTTATGGCGGCAGAACGGCTTCGGTACTGGATATCCGGCTGAGAGACCCGGCAATGGACAAATGGCAGTACCAGGGCGGCATCGGATTGATTTCCAGTCGCTTTATGGCAGAAGGGCCGGTGGTGCCGGACAAACTTTCTGTGTTCGTGGCGGCACGAGGTTCCGCACCCAACTATATTTTCAAAGTTTTGCCGGATCCGTCACTCCGGGAGATTGACGCCAATTTTTACGAATTCACGACCAAACTCCGCTACCGCTTCAGCGATTACGACCAATTGGCGTTCACAGCGTTTTTCAGCGAAGACGCCTTTCGCATCCCCGGCGATTCGCTCACCGCGCTGGAAGTCAACGCCACCTCTACCCTGTTCACCTGGCGCAATTTGGGTGCGAGCGGCCGGTGGAATCATTTTTTTAACGACGAATTGTCCTTCCAGGTGGCCGGCGCTGTGGGGGCCTACCAACCCGGTTTTTCCATCCCGGACGAAGCCTACGCAGCTAAATTTACTTCCGGCGTAGAGCAGCGCTATGTGAAAGCGAGCCTGAAACAGTTCAATGCGAAACACAATGCGGAACTGGGTGTCATGATCTCCGGCTACCGCATCCAACCCGGCGATTTACAGCCCGATTCGGATATTTCAGCCATCAATGCCAAGATCCTGCCACCGGAACGCTCAACTGAAGCGGCGGCTTTTGTCAACGACGAATGGACCATTTCCAACAACATCAGCGTCATGGCCGGGCTGCGCTATTCTTGGTACAGCTTCAACGGCCCGGGGCGCGTGTTTCAATACGAGCCGGGGGTACCCCGCGAGTTATCGGGCATCAGCGATACGGTTTTTTACAACAAAGGCGACCGGATCAGCACGTACAGCGGATTTGAACCCCGCTTAGCCATCAAAATCAGCACCGGTCCTTCCAGCTCGGTCAAATTCGGCTATAACCGCGTGATTCAATACCTGCAATTGGTGTCGAATACCACCTCTGCGCTACCCACAGATCGCTGGAAAAGCAGCGACCCCTACACCAAGCCCCAAATTGCCGACCAGGTATCGGCGGGCATTTTTCGGAATTTTAAAAACAACGAATACGAAGCAGGGGTGGAGGGCTATTATAAATTGGTGGAAAACATGCCCGACTACCGCAGCGGCGTGAGCCTGTTGTTACTGGAAGCGCCCGAAACGGCTATTTTGCAGGGCAAAGGCCGGGCTTACGGCGTCGAATTATTGGTGCGCAAAACCAAAGGCCGGCTCACCGGATGGCTCAGCTATACGTGGTCAAATACGCAATTGCGCATCGAAAGTCCGTATGAAGAAGACCAGGCTTTCAGCGGCAAATATTATCCCGCGAATTTTGACCGCCCGCATGTTGGCAATTTTTCGGCGACTTACCGGCAGAACCGGCGCGTCACTTTTTCAGCCAATTTTACCTTCAGCGCAGGCCGCCCGGTAACGTTTCCGGAAAGCAAATATACGGTGGACGGGGTCTTCATTCCCAATTACATCAACCGCAACGAAGACCGAACGCCGTCGTATCACCGACTCGATCTGGGGATGAAAATTGATCCGGATCCGCGCAATACCAAACCCTGGAAAAGCTACTGGAGCTTCTCCCTTTACAATGTTTATGCACGCCGTAATCCGTATTCCCTGTTTTTTAGAACGAAAAACAACACGGCCTACCGGGCGCTGAACAAGGTGGAAGCTTACCGTTTAGCTACCATTGGCACCATCGTGCCGGCAATTACCTACGAATTCAAATTTTAATTGAAAAAAGCCAAAATTCATGAAATATACTTGTGTTCTTCTTCTGACAATCGCCCTTTTTGCCGGCCTGACTGCTTGCATAGACCAGATAGATACCGGTACAGAAGACATCGTGCCAAAATTAGTGGTGGACGGCCAGATTACCAACCTGCCAGGCCCTTACCGCGTGAAACTTGGGCAAAGCGAACCTTACGACAATGCTTCCATAACCCGTGCCGTCGCCAATGCAACCGTATACGTGGTGGACGACCTGGGCAACCGGTACGACCTCACCGAAGGAACACGGGGAACTTACCTCACGGACTCGCTCAGTTTTCAGGGCGAACCTGGCCGGACTTACACCCTGCACATTCGGACGGATACAGGAAAAGAATACCAGTCGCAGCCCCAGTTGCTGCAGGATTCCCCGCCCATTGACACCATTTTTAGCCGATATGTGGAAGAAATTACCGCCAATGGCGTTACCAAAGACTATTTTGAAGTTTATTTAAAATCGCAGGATGTTGCGGGGGAAAAGAACTTCTATCGCTGGAAATGGACACATTATGAGTCGCTGACCTATTGCAAGCAGACATTTGCCCCCGATACTGAAAACGGCGTCAATTACCGCCTTTACAGTTTTTGTTGTGAACCTTGCTGGAGAATTGAGCGCTGCAACAACTGCATTGACTTAGCCAACGACCAGTACACCGATGGCAATGTGCTCGAACGCCTGATCACGACGATTCCCTACGACTCAAAAGATGATTATTTTATGGTCATCGAGCAGTACGCCCTGTCGGAAAAAGCTTACCGGTTCTGGAACAGCGTGGTAAGCCAAACGAACAATACCGGTGGGATTTTTGACAACCCGCCTGCTTCTATCCCGGGAAATATTTCTAATGTAAACGACCCGCAAGAACTGGTACTCGGCCTTTTTACAGCGTCCGGGGTCTCCCGGAAAAGCGTATATTTGAAACGCGATTACGTGCCGAAACCACCGCCGCCGGACAACAGCGGAGTCGGCGTTCAGATTCTGCTCTCGCCTTTGTGCGAGCCATGCCGGGAAGGGATTGTGCGAACGGGGGTTAAGCCACCGGGATGGTAATTTGTTACTGGTTAATGGTCTGTTCCTACATCTCCAAATTACCAAATCTTCAAATCTTCAAATCCTCTACTCATGCCGCCAAAGCTTTCCGTTGTTGTAACGGTCTACAATGAAGCATCCAATATCCATCCGCTGATGGAACGCATCACCCAGGCCCTGGAAGGAATAGATTATGAAATCCTGTATGTGGACGACGGCTCTACCGACGACACGCTCAAGGAATTGTACAGCATCACGCACCCCCGGCTCCGCGTGGTGGAATTTCGCAAAAACTATGGTCAGAGCTTAGCGCTGATGGCCGGAATAGACTACGCCCGGGGAGAATACATCGCCACCCTCGACGGCGACCTTCAAAACGATCCTTCCGATATTCCAGCCATGCTGGCTCTGGCGGAAAGCGGCAATTGGGACCTCGTTGCCGGGGAGCGCGTCAACCGCCAGGATGGGTTTGTGCTGCGCAAGGTGCCCAGCCGCATTGCCAATTTTATCATCCGGAACGCTGCCGGCGTGAACCTGCGCGACTACGGTTGCGCACTTCGGGTTTTTCGCGGTGACCTGGCGAAAGAAATGGGCCTTTACGGCGAATTGCACCGCTTCATTCCGGTGCTGGCACACCTCGAAGGCGCCCGCATTACCCAAATCCCTGTGAAGCACCACGCCCGGCAGTTCGGACAATCTAAATATGGATTGGGCCGCACCTTCAAGGTCATGAGCGACCTGCTGCTGATGTTGTTTTTTAAGCGCTACATGCAAAAGCCCATGCACCTGTTCGGGAATGTGGGCGTACTGCTGTTCGGCGCGGGCGCGCTCATCAATTTGTACCTAATCATTTTGAAAATATTGGGGCATGACATTTGGGGCAAACCCCTGATGATTCTGGGACTGATGCTGATCATCGCAGGCATTCAGCTGGTCACCGTCGGCATCGTCATCGAAATCCAAATGCGCACCTACTTTGAATCGCAGCAGAAGCGGCCGTATAAGGTTCGGAAAGTGACTGAAGGATAGAGGGCGCCTCGTAAGGTGCAAAAGGCAAGGTGCAAAAGGCAAATATTTTGGGAACTTTCAAATTGATCAGAAAATCACAAAAACAATCAATTTGAAGGATAATCTAACCTAAATTGCCCCTTGTCCCTTGTCCCTTGTCCCTTTTTTACTCTAAACACCCACCCATGTCCAAACGCATCACCTTCTCACAAGGCTTGTCCGGCGCCCTGCTTTGGTCGGTTATTTCGGCAGCATTTATCGGCCCGGGCACCGTGACCACCGCGTCAAAAGCCGGGGCTGGTTACCAATTGCAATTGCTTTGGGCGCTGGCTTTTTCTACAGTCGCCACCATCCTCCTTCAGGAAGCAGCGGCGCGCATCGCCATTGGTTCGGGTAAAAGCCTGGGACAGATCCTTGCGGAAAAATACAGCAACGGCCCAGGCCGCCGCATCTGCGTCATCCTGTTTGTCGCGGTGGCCACCGGTTGTGCAGCTTATCAGGCCGGGAACATCCTCGGAGCGGTTGCAGGGCTGGAGGTTTTGAGCAGCGTACCGCGCCGGTGGTTGACGCTACTGGTTGGAATCCTTTGCGTGGCCTTGCTTTGGAGCGGAAAATTCCGGGTCATCGCACGCTTGCTGGGCCTGGTGGTTTTACTGATGGGCATTGCCTTCATTGCCGTAGCCATGCAAACGGATTTTTCGGCAAGCGATTATGCAAAAGCGATGCTGCCAACCCTGCCCAAAGGTTCGTTGTTGCTGGTGATCGGGCTAATTGGCACCACGATTGTCCCTTACAACCTCTTTTTAGCATCCGGCATCGGGCGGGGGCAGCAACTCGGCGAAATGCGCTGGGGCATTGCCATTGCGGTTACACTCGGCGGCATTATCTCTATGGCCATTTTGGTGGCAGGTACTTTTTCAACCGCTGATTTTACGTTCTCTTCGCTGTCGGCAACGTTGGGTGCGCAGCTGGGCAATTGGGCATCGGCTTTGTTTGCGTTTGGCCTGTTTGCAGCGGGCGCCAGTTCTGCCATTACGGCTCCGTTGGCTGCAGCGCTTGCCGGACAAAGCCTGCTGGGCGAGGGCAACCCCGGCTGGCAGGGCAATGGCCACTGGTTTCGCGCTACCTGGGGCCTCGTACTGGCCACGGGATTGCTGTTCGGCATGCTGGAAGTGCGGCCCATTCCCATCATCATTGCCGCCCAGGCCATCAATGGCTTGTTGTTGCCGGTTGTTGCGGCGTTTTTGCTGCTTGCGGTGAACGACCGCAAGTTGTTGCCGCTTGCTTATCGCAATAAGCCCTGGTATAACGCAGCGCTGTTGGCGATTACCGGCATCGTTTTTTGTCTGGGGATGAACCAAATCTGGAGCGCATTGAAAAACCTCATCCCTTCTATTAATACAGATTCGGCGGGAGTCTGGATTTTTAATATTGTGGTGACGGGGGTGGCACTGGGTATATTAGGTTGGAAGCTTTCCTGGCGGAAGTAAATGGTTTTTTGTTACAAAATCACATTTTACTGTGATTTTTCTTGGTTTATTAAAAAACAAAACCTATTTTTGCCTCGAAAATCACATTATAATGTTAATTGAACTACTTGGGGAAACCATAAAAAACAGAAGAAAAGAGCTGGGAATCACTCAGCCACACTTAGCCGAATTAGCAAAAGTGAGTACCAACACTTTATACAAGCTGGAGCGGGGACAAGGCAATCCGTCGTTCGAGGTGCTGAACAAATTGGCAGAGGTGTTGGGCATGGAAATTACGATGGAAGTAAAAAACCTGTCCCGGTGATTTCGGGAACAATATAGAATAGATGAGGGCAATGGAAATATACCGCAACGGTACTTTAGCCGGAACGCTGACAGAAGAAAACCGTCAGCATTATGTGTTCAGGTATGACGATCATTATTTTAATGATGTGCATAAACCGGCGATCAGTTTAACGCTTCCCAAATCTCAAAAGGAATATGCCAGCGAATTCTTGTTCCCATTCTTCTTTAACATGCTCAGCGAAGGGGTAAACCGAAAACTGCAAAGCAGACAATTGCGGATTGATGAAGCAGACCATTTTGGGTTACTTATGGCAACAGCACAATACGATGCCATAGGGGCAGTAACCGTAAAACCCATAACCGCGAAATGAACCTGGATGAATTGAAATATTGTCCCGGAACTTTAGCTGAGGGGTTTAATACCTACAGCCAAAGTTGTTTGCGGAATATGTTTAATGGTAAAAAGGTGAGTCATGTTTTGCCATACCAGTACCCCATGCAAAGCGAAGAGATTGCGGAGCAATTTATCGGAAACCGCAAACGCATATCTATTTCGGGCGTGCAGGAAAAATTGAGTTTTCTGCTTGAAAAAAACCAATTGCGCCTGACAAACGAGGGAGAGCAGGGAACGTATATACTGAAACCTATTCCAGGAGATTTGAAAAAAGTTGACCAGGTTCCGGCAAATGAGCACCTGACCATGCAAATCGCAAAACAGGTATACAAAATAAGCACAGCTGAAAATGCCTTGATATTTTTTAAGAATGGCGCCCCTGCATACCTCACCAAACGATTTGATGTAAAAAAAGAAGGCGGAAAATGGGGCGAGGAAGATTTTGCAACCTTGGCCGGAAAAACACAAGACAATGCAACCGCCAATTTTAAATACGAATACAGCTATGAAGAAGCTGGAATGCTGATACAGCAATACGTTCCGGCCTGGAGAGTAGAAATTGAGAAATATTTTTCCTTGGTGGTATTCAACTACTTATACTCAAATGGCGATGCGCACCTGAAAAATTTTTCGTTGCTGGAATCCTCCAGAGGAGATTATTTGTTAAGCCCGGCTTATGATTTGCTCAATACAAAACTGCACGTGGACGATACAGATTTTGCATTAGATAAAGGGTTATTTTCGGATGGCTTTAAAAGCGAGTCCTTCAAAAAGAACGGACATCCATCCAAAAATGATTTTACTGAATTGGGCAAAAGAATAGGCGTAGCCGAAACCAGGATTGAAAAACTGCTGGCTCCATTTTTAGAAAAGCAACCCTTTATGGAAACTTTGGTAAGCCGTTCGTTTTTGAGTGACGCAAACAAGCGGGAGTATTTGTTGATGTACAACACCAAACGAAATTATTTACTTGACTGATTTACATCGTCTTCAAATACTCAATCACAGCCTTCCGTTCCTCCTTGCTGAGCTTATCGCCAAAATAATGCCCCTGATTGCTATATCCAGGCAAGGTGGTATCAAACGTCCAATCGCCTTTGGGTTTCTCCGGGCGTTCGTAGCGCCAGCCCACTTTTTCATAATCATATTCAGCGCTTTCACCCGTGCGGCTCCAGTAAACCGGGCGCTGCGGACTGTTGAGTAAGTCTTCGAGGGTGGGCACGGAACCATTGTGCAGGTAAGGAGCAGTAATCCAGATGCCATCGAGCGGCGGAGCTATATAGCCGCTGTCGGGCACAAACCACGAGCGCGGTTCTGATTGCGCAAACCAGCTGCTGTTGTACCATGCCACGATGCCTGACTGCATGCCATAAGTGGCATAGAGTGGGTCGGTTTTTACCAAATCTAAAGAAACTAATTTATTGGGATAGGTCTCTTCCGCGCCATACGTACCGTGGCAACCACTACAATGTTCAGTAAATAAAGCTTCACCTTTAGCGGCCAGTGGCGCGTCAATTTCTTTCGAATAGCGGGGTGGTTCCAGCGTTCGCAGCCAGGCTACCACATCGTTGAAGTTGTTGACGGCTTTGCGGGCAGCTGTACTGTCGGGGATGCCCAACACGGAAGCCTGGAAAAGCAATTTGGAAAAATCGCCACGCCCAACGCCGGTGTAATACAGGGCATTTTTTTTCTTCACGTGCCAAAGCGGGGGCACATCGGTGGCAACGGGGTAGTCTGACATCTCAAAATTGGGTTTTTCCTGGTAAGTCAGATCGGAAGGGTTCCGGTGGTTCATGCAGGCTTCCGCCAAACGAAATGCCGGATTTCCTCCGGGTTGGTTGGTGACAATGTGCGGCGCCATTTCCCGAAAATAGTGCCCGAAATCTTCATAAGCTTCCCATTCTTTGGACTGCTTGGAATACTTTAGGTTCATGCCGGTGTGCATGACCCGCGCTGCCGTCAGCAGGCTTTTGCGGTAATCGGAAAAGCTGTTGCCCATGCCAATGACTATGTTGCCTTCAAACGAGCTGGCATGGCAGGTAAAGCAGTTGCCATTGACGACTTTGGCCCCGTTCGGAGCGTCGAAAACGTTGAGCATATACTGCGCATTGGCGTTAAGCCCTTCCCGTTTCAGAATGACATCCGGTTTTTTAAGCATCCGGTTTTTCATGAACTCATACGGAATCCCCGAACCAATGTAGTCGCCGTAAATGAGGTAGGCCAACCCCGCTTCCGCATTGCCTTCTACGCGCTGGGGCGTCGCAGGCAGCAATTTTGTGCGCCAGGAAGTATTGCCCACCGGCGTCGGTAAGCCCTGGTACGTGCTGCAGGCTGCGATGGCCAGCATGGCCGAAAAGATAAGTTGTTTTTTCATGCTGTCGAAGGCTAAAGCCAGACACTAATTGTTCGCTTTTACAAGTTCGACCTCGCGCAACCCATAAATCAGGCGATTGATGTCAGTCCCGTTCAGTTCCAGCTTGCCTTTCAGTGTCACCGCTTCTGCCGTGTATTTGATGGGTTCTTTTGCAAAGACCTCCATCACCGTTTCCGGGCCTGCGCCGCCGCAAAAGAAACACATGCTGTACGGGAATGCCGAAAAGATAAACTCCTTGTGCCCTTTATAGCCTTCCACCGGGATGATATACCCCTTGACGGTAACGACTTTTCCTTCCAGCCCTTTAATTTCTTCGCTAAAAACCGGCACGTCCACCTTAAAGCCCAACATTTCGTCGTACTGCTTTTTATAGGTGAGCTTAGAGAGCGTTTTCCACAGGTTATCCTGCGCAAGAACCTGGCTTCCTGCGCCAGCCAGCATCAGGGTGAGAGACAGAACAATGATTTTTTTCATATCGCTTTTGTGTTGAACAATTTAGACAGTGGATTTTAAACAGGTCACACAATGCTTAAACCTGCAAAAGCAAAGATAGTTGTAAAATAGCTTTTTGCACAACTTGCCCTTACAGCGCATTTTTTGCCTTTTGCCCTCCCGCTTGTGCGGGACAAGTTTTGCCCTTTAAATCTTATTTTCCAACCACCACAAACTCCGTTCTGCGATTCTGCTGCCGACCCTCAGGCGTATCATTTGTGGTAACAGGCTGCGTTTCGCCAAACCCTTTAAACCGCAGGCGGGCTGCTGCAATGCCATTTTGAACCAGATAATCATAGACCGCTTTGGCGCGCTGTTCCGACAGGCGCAGGTTGTCGGCATCCGGGCCAACGTTGTCGGTATGGCCATTGATCTGGATGTTCAGGGTTTTATGGTCGTTCAGTAATTGCTTCAACCGCTCCAGCTCCGTTCTGGACTCTGGTTTCAATTGTGCGGAACCGCTTTCAAAAAACACATTGCGCAAGGTCACCGGCTTGTTTGCTGAAGTAGCCGTTGCGCCTGCCGGAATTGCAGACAAAGCGATGTTGAGCAAAAAAGGTTTATCGGCATGGGTCAGCCCGGCCAATTCGAAGTGTTCCGAATAAAAAAGATAATCCGGCAAAGACACATTCATGGCATAAGTTTTTCCACTGGGCAGGCACACCAGAAACTCCCCTTTTTCATCGGTATTCGAGGCTGTATAGGGTTGCCCGGTTTGCAAATCTGTAACGACCACCAAGGCGCCAGGCAGCGGCTTTTTCGTTTGTTCGTCAAAAACGGCCGCTTTCGCGTAAGTGACGGGCAAAGGTTGCGCCGCAGGGTAGAGTGGGAAACTGTACAGGTCAACGCCGCCGACGCCGTCCGCTTTGTCGCCTGAAAAATAAGCAGTTTGCCCGTCTAAGCTCACTACGAGGGCGCCTTCATTGGCCATCGTATTGATCGGATAACCTAAGTTTTTCGGTTTCGACCACGCGCCCGCAGCGGTTTTTCTGGAAAAAAACAGGTCGTAGCCCCCCATGCCGGGGTGTCCCTCCGACATAAAATACAAGGTTTGCCCGTCGGGGTGGATAAAAGGGGAAGCTTCGTTGGCCGAGGTGTTGAGGGAATCGCCGAGGTTGACCGGATCGCCCCAGCGGCCACTTTTTTGGCGCTGACTGATCCAGAGGTCTCGGCCCCCTTTTCCACCGGCGCGTTCGCTGGCAAAATACAAGGTCCTGCCATCGGGGGAAAGCGAAGGCTGGGATTCCCAGGCGCCGGTGTTGACGGGAGCGCCCATGTTTTTGGGCTCCGTCCAGGCGCCATTGCGCCACTCCGAAAAGTAGAGGTCACAACTACCCATCGCGCCCATGCGGTTGCAGCCCGTGAATATCAGCAGTTTACCATCGGCAGAAATGGCTTGGGCGCCTTCGTTTTGGGGCGTATTGACCGCCTCAATCGGTTCGCCCGCTTGCCAGGCGCTGTCCGCTAAGCGGCTGATGTAAAGGTCTTCGCGGCCGCCGCTCATAAACGTATAGACCAGCGTACTGCCGTCAGCTGTAAATACCGGCAGCGATTCGTTGTTGATCGTATTCACTGCGCCCGCAAGAGGTGTTGGCTCGAACGGGACCGGGGTTTTGATTGCTTCTGCAATAAAGCGTGCATTTTTCAGGTATTGTTTTGCGCGGTTGAGGGTGGGCGAGGATTTGGTTTCTAATTTCAGGTAGCGTTCAAAGTGTTGGGCGGCAGCCTCAAAATCTTCCATTTTCCAGGCGCTCAGGGCCAATTGGTACCAGGCGCCGGGGCTGTATTCGGGTGGCGCCATTCCCAGCGCTTTTTCGTAAGCCTGCACCGCTTCGGCGTAGCGCTCCAGGTTATAATAAATAGCTGCCTGCAACAGTGCGGCGTCTATGAATTTAGGGTCGGCGGCGATGCTCTTCTCCACAACCTCGAGCGCTTTAGGATACTGCACCGCGATGTTCAGGGCACGGGCTTCTTGGTAGAGCTTTTGGGCCTTTCGGGAGGTTGTTTCTTCGGTGGTGTAGGTTTGGGAAAGCGCAGCTGTTGTTGACAGCGAGAACAGGATACAAGCGCAGATTGAATATAATTTCATGCCGTAATTTTTTTTGGAACGCCTGCTTCGCCAAGCTTCCAAGCCTTGGTAAAGCTTCGAATAGCTTAGTGTAAGAACAGTTTGAAGAAGTAAACGTTTCGGAGCAGGAAAGATTTGATAAAGGAGAGGGTTTCCTTCATCCCCCCAGCAGACTTTCATCGGCAAAACTAAAATACCCTTTATCGCCCAGGATCAAGTGATCCAGCACCCCAATGTCAAGGGTTTCGCCGGCGCGGACCAATTTTTTCGTCAGGTCGAGGTCAGCCGGGCTGGGTTGCAGGTTGCCGGAGGGGTGGTTGTGCCCGAGGATGATGGAAACGGCATTGCCCTCAATGGCACGACGAAACAGGATTTTTGCATCCACCACCGTCCCGCTGATTCCACCCGAGCTAACCTGCGTCTTGCCGATGATGCGGTTGGAGCGATTGAGTAACAGGATCCAAAACTCCTCGTGTTCGAGGTCGGACAGCACCGAATAAAAAGCCGTGTAAGCATTCTGGCTACAGGTGATCTGGGGTTTTGCCGCAACTTCGGAAACTTGTCGCCGGCGCCCCAACTCCAATGCGGCAATCACGGAAATTGCTTTGGCTTCGCCCACGCCTTTAAATTTTTTCAGTTCACTGATGCTGCGTTTGCCCAGCTCATTGAGGTTGTTTCCGGTTGCTGCCAGGATGCGTTGGGCCAGCGCCACCACCGTTTCGTTTCGGGAGCCGGAGCCCAGCACGATGGCCAACAACTCAGCATCGGTAAGGTTTTGCCGTCCTTTTAGGAGCAATTTTTCGCGGGGGCGGTCTTCTTCTGCCCAGGCTTTAATCGAAAGTGTACTTTCGCTCGGGTAAGTGTGCATGTGTTTTGGATCTTAATGATCAGATAACTTTATCCCGATTAAGACACAGCACTTGAAAAATTCCATAACTTTCACCCGAGTTTTTTTTAACGGCAGACGGTAGACGGTGGACGATAGACGGCCCGTCCACCGTCCACCATCCACCGTCAACCGTCAACCGTGCCCGATTTTTCTTTTACAAAAGCAGAAAGACTGTGTAGCCGGAAAGCCATTGAGCGGCTTTTTTCCGAAGGCCGTTCTTTTGCCAAATACCCGCTCCGTTTAGTGTGGTTGCCATTGGAAGTTGACCCCCAGGCAACTTACCCCGTGCAAGTGGCGATGAGCGTGCCCCGGAAGAAATTTAAAAAAGCAGTGAACCGGAACCGCATTCGGAGGCTGATGCGGGAAGCTTATCGGATTAATAAGCACCGCCTCTATCAGGAGTTGCAGTTAGAGGAAGAGCAATATGCAATCATGCTGATTTACACCGCAGTAGAAGAACTACCGCTCAAACAAATAGAAGATTCCATCCAAAACATCATCCGCAGATTCCTGCACCAGCGGTCGGAGAAGCCCGTACGTTAAAAAAAACATAAAAATTTTTCCTCTATTTATGGTGCAGCATACAATTTTTTCTCATCTTAGCACCCGCCCTCATGAACATATCGAGAAACCCATTTATTCACTCAAAAACGTATGGTCATGTTAATCCTTTACATCGCAACGGGGGCATTTATCGTAGGTGGAGGCCTTATTATGGTTTCCAATGTTTTCGCACCACGCAGCAGAAGCCGCTACTATTAAGCGCTTGCTGTTTTTTAGAACAAACAAAAACCGGCACAAAACGCATCATTCATTCAGGCAACACGCTTTTTAACTCCAGCCTATTTCCGAATTGCCCTTTCCCTATGACGCATCTTTGCCGGTAATCCCAAAACACTCCGCACCTTTTTTCCCGGTTTATTATTCAAAAAGTCTGTGAAGAGTAGGTCTCTTCCCGGCAAGCGGTTTGTTGTGCTTGCCTCAAGGGTGCATGCACCGTTGGGTATAGGACGATTTTGGCTTGGATATACCAGTTTGCTGGCGTATAGCGGGTCGAGCCTTATTGCTATGGGTAAATTTGACCGCCCGGAGGGGGAGTTGGCAACCTGGTTTCAGGTTAGTCTTCTTCGCTTTTCCAGATGGCGCCGTATTGTTCCACCAATATGTTGTCGTACTCGTCTGCTTTTTCGAAAAGGTAGCTGAAGAGTTTAGTTCCGGTTTCAATGTTGAAATACCGGTCGTAAATCAGCAGGGAAATGATCACATCCTGGCCGCGCACGCTGAACGTAAGGCTCTCTGTTTGATAGTTCTGGCGCAGCAAAAACTCGTACAAAGGCTGTATGTTTTCTTTGGGAAGCATACAGAGGTAGGCGTCGCCGGTGATGAGTCCGGTTTCTTCGTAGTACAACACGTTGACGCGGGCGCTGCCCTCCTGGATTTCCCAGTTGTTGGGGCCACGCCGGGAAAGCTCTACGTCGTGGCCAGCATTGGCCAACATATCTTCTATGGTTTTGGCAATACCGGTGGCTTCGTATGCCTCCACCTGGTTTGGAAGTACAACTTTTGCCCCGCAATGCGCGCAATACCCCTGCTGTGCGGTGTCTTCAAACACAAGATTTGAGCAGGAATGGCAACGCACGCCAACGCGGCGCCCCGAAGCGGCAAATTCGTCTAATGCCGTTTGAAGGTATTGGACGGGCAGGGAAAAGCCTACGTTGTCGCCATTTTCAATGATAAAGGTATTCACGCCGATGACTTCGCCTGCCATGTTGACTAAAGGCCCCCCGCTGTTGCCGGGGTTGAGCGCAGCGTCGTGCTGGTAGTAATTCAGGTTGCCGCTTTGGTACATGACATTGGAAATAATGCCCTGCGTAGCTGCATATTTGAGCCCGAAAGGGTGCCCGATGGCCACAACAGAATCTCCGGGGTGCACTTCGTTGCCTGCTGCTAAATTGATCGAAGTGCTGATTTCTTCACTATGGGTGGGCATTTCCAAAAAAGCAAGATCGTGGGTTGGATCCAGATACAACACCCGGCTTAGTTGTTTCTTCAGGCCGTTGACTTTCACAATCACATTGCGGTTATCGCGCACAACGTGTTCATTGGTCACAATAAGGTTGTATTTTTTTAGATAGAACCCGGTTCCGGTGCTGTAAGGCGTTGCAATCTGTACAACAACCTCGCTATAAGAATTGATGATCTTCTTCATGTAAAAAAATACCCTGTATATAGTTAGTGTCTGGTCTTTTGAGTTCGGTAGCAAGGCATGCAAAGGCCACGTTTTGACTTCGCTCAACGAGCGGTCATTGAGCTGGAGACTGAGCGAAGTCGAAGTCGAGCCGGGCATAACGCAGCTACCGGACTCTAAAGACAGACACACTTATGGACGCACGACCACCAAGCGTTTAGTCGCCAATGTTTTACCGCGGTCGTTGACTAAGCTGTAAAGGTAGGCGCCCTTTCTGAGTTGAGAAATATCTACTTTTTCAGTTCGGCTGCCATTCACATGATAGCGTTTTTTCATCACCTCTTCCCCAAGGACGTTAAATATCCGCAGGGTGTATTCGCCTTTCGGCAAATTGGAAAATTCGAAACGCACACTTACAATGGCCGGATTAGGAAAAGCATAAACACTGGGCTTAAGGCCACTGGTGTTCTGGACGTTGGAAACGATTTCTTTGGCCTTGTATTCTACCATTTCCGGCGCGGTTTCGGCATCGTTCATGGTCACGATCGCAATAGGCTCTTTGGCTTCATTGCTGAAAAAATTATAAGTCACTGTGGTATCCTTGCCCAACTCGGCAATACCTTCTATGCCTGCTAACTGAAGGACGATTTCGGTGATGTCCTGCCAGGGAAAAAACCCAACTTTTATGTCTAAACGCACATCCCGGTATTGGGTGCGCTTTTCACGCAGTACGTCGTAGATGCCGCCGGGAATGGTGAGCGTACCCCAGGCGTCAACAATGTCCACGCGATTGTTATTTAGCCTGATCCGCAACGAGTCCGGCGTAATAGGCAGCAAGTCAAGGATCGCGGAAGGCAGGTCGTCAGCCGAAAAAGCGACCAGCAGCGCACTTTGGGTTTGATTGACATCGAAGGCATTCATCGGCGCCCGGCGGTATACTTCTGCAGGATTGTAGCGTGTCTGCACCTGCACCCCCTGACCGATCGGATCTGTGCCGCTAATGCCGACCAATTCGAAGCGGGTGCTGGTGACATTAAAATAGCCTTCGCCATTGTTGCCTAATGACAGCAAAACATCCGCAGACGGGAAAAGACCCGCCGCTGATCCCGTAGATGCGGCCCGCACAACGTTCTGGCGGGTAAACGGCGACTGAAGGCTTGTGAAGTTCCAGCTCTGCGGACCGCCTGGCCCCGTGATGGCGATGCCACTGGGCATGTTGTCAATAGCGGTGTACAAGGTATCGCCTACCTCCGGGAACATGGCATTGGTCACCGTAATCTGCGCCTGTAGCATCAGGCCGCAGCAAAGCACTGCGATGGAGAGTACAAGTTTTTTCATTAGCAATGGTATGAGGTGGTAAAGTTAGTCTTTTTTTGGCGTACAAAGCGAACAGAATGATAATGTTGCAGGATTGAGGTTTAATTGTATGAGCCGGAGGATTTATGTCAAGAAACTGTTAAATATGGTCCGGGACTCAACCTTTCTGTACCCAACCGCTTAATAGGTTGTCTTTGCAACTATCGCTTAATAAAAACCTGACTTCGCTGGTTATGAAAAAATGCTTACTCTTCCTTGTTGCCACCCTGATGGTTTCCTCCTTGTTCGCACAACAACCGCCCTTCTCCATGGGCAATATGCAGCGCGGGCCTTCCACGGTTGGTAAAATCAGTGGCTTGCTGCTGGATTCAATCACCCAGGCGCCTCTTGAATTTGCGACCATCGTCCTCACAGACGCCAAAGGCAAAGAATTAGACGGGGTGCTCACCGATGAAAAGGGCGCCTTCCGCTTTCAGGAAGTCAAAACCGGCGCCTATCAATTGCAGGTTTCCTACCTCGGGTATGGAGCAAAAACTATTTCCCCGGTGACAACCACCCTAGAAAAACCCGACCTTGACCTCGGCAAGCTGTTTTTGCTTGGAGAAGGGATCCGGTTGGAAGAAGTGGAGGTTGTCGGCCAGGCAGCAACCGTAGAAAATAAAATTGACAAGTTGGTTTACAACGCAGAAAAAGACATTACGATCGGTGGCGACGCCGGAGATGTGCTGCGTCGGGTGCCGCTGCTGTCCGTTGACCTCGAAGGCAATGTGACGCTGCGCGGGTCTTCCAATATTCAGATTTTGATCAACGGCAAGCCATCCACACTGTTCTCCAGCAATGTGGCAGATGCGCTCAAATCCATTCCCGCTGAACAAATCAAAAACGTGGAAGTGGTGACCACCCCGACTGCCAAATACGACGGCGAAGGCACAGCGGGCATCATCAATATCATCACCAAAAAGAAATCAGTGGAAGGATTCACCGGCTCCACAAACGTATCCATTGGCACCCGCCAAAACAACGCCAACCTCAACTTGAACCTCACCCGCGGTCGCTTTTCGCTGAACGGCGGTTTGGGCGCCTGGTTTTCCTGGCCAAGGGATGGTTCTTTTGAATTCCTTCGCCGCGACGACATCAACAATGTCGTGCTGCTGGAACAACGGGGCGCGTCCACCAATGCGACTTTCGGACCGAATGGCAATATCGGCGCTTCTTACGACATCAATGCCTACAACAGCATCTCTACCTCCGTATCGCTGCGGGGCTTCGGCAACACCCGCGACAATACCATCAGCGTATTTCCGTTCGGACAAACGGCCTACGACCGCATCAACGATAGCGAAAGCTTCCGGGGCGGCTTCGACTGGTCTACCGACTACCGCAAAACCTTCAAACAACCAGAACGCGAGTTTTCAATGGCGGTGCAGGTCAGCGCCAACAAAAACTATCAGGATGACGTCATCTTTGAAGAAGACGTCAATGGCCTGATTCTCCGGGACGCGTTGAACGCAAACGACGGCGACAACGTAGAAACTACCCTGCAACTCGATTACGTACACCCTTTTACGCCGTCCATCAAATTAGAAACCGGCGGCAAAGGGGTCATGCGCAAAATTGACAGCGATTTCAGCTTTTTTGATAACCTTGCCGATGCGTTCGATCCAAACCAAACGGATATTTTCCACTACGATCAGGATGTCTACGCCGGGTATGCTTCCTTCAACCTGAAATTAGGCAAAAATTACGGCCTGGTGGCAGGTGCGCGCTACGAACACACGCGCATTGCCGGCAATTTTGAAATTGATGGCAATCCTTTTGAAAATGATTACGAAAATGTGTTGCCGAGCATCATCATCAGCCGCAACCTGAAGAATTTTCAATCCATCAAAGCAAGCTATACACGCCGCATCCAGCGACCGAGCCTGCGCTATGTGAATCCGTTTACCGATGTGAACGACAGCCGCAGTGTCTCTACGGGCAACCCTTACCTGCTGCCTGAATTGACAGACCAGTTCGAGCTCACGTACAGCGGTTTTGTGAAAGGCATTGTATTAAATACCTCTGTGTTCTACCGCACCACGACCGACATCATCGAAGGATTTACCGTGCTGGATCCAAACACCAACGTTTCGACCACTACTTTTCAGAATATTGGCAAAAACAACTCAATCGGTTTAAATTTCTTCTTTTCTGCAACCATTAAAAAATTCTGGACCCTGCGCGGCAACTTCAACGTCTACACTTACGACGCAGAAAGCACCACGCCGGGCCTCACCCTGAGCAACAGCGCGCTCCTGTACGGTGGAAACATCAACTCTACGTTTGCTTTCAAAAAAGGCTGGAAGGTGGAAATGTTTGGCTTCTTCCGCGCCAACGAGCAGTCGCTGCAAGGTACCAACACCAGCTTTTCGATGTTCAACATGGGCGTCATGAAAGATTTTAGCAAAAAACTGAGCGTTGGCGTACGCATTGTAGAGCCCCTGTTCCGGGACAAAGAGTTCATCAACGAATTGCAGGGAGACGGCTTCTACCAGCGCACCGTGTCCACCATCGCTTTCCGTTCTGTCGGCATCAGCGTGAATTACCGGTTTGGCAAGCTTGATTTTAAAGAGCCTGCGCCGCGCCGGAGGGGAGTGAAGAATGATGATTTGAAGAGTGAAGGGGAGAATAATTTTTAATCTGGCATTTGGAAAATGGGCGCCCCTTCCTAACCAAATTGGAAGGGGCGCTCGTGTTTTTCAAATATTATTTGCGACTCACTTGGCGCTACTTTGGACCAGGCGTTCGTATTCCGCCGAATCGGAGTTCGGCGGTACAACACAACACTTGCAAAAAAACAAGCTTCCTTAAAACCGAATCTCTTGTTGTGAGATGCGGGCATCCACCACCCTGCGGATTTCCTTAGCAATCTGACTAAATGCCCCCTCCGGATCGTCAAAACTACTGACGGGTTTCAAGTCTTTGGGCGGACCTTGAAGTCGCATAAATTCCAGATCCGCTACTTTGCTTCTCATGGATTCATGTTTAATATTGTTACATCGCAATCCAAAACATTGAATTTTCCGGATCAGTTCAATAGCTGGTACACCACCAAACTCGCCAAATAAGCCGTCCCTGTCATAAACGCGAACTGGATCAGGGGCCATTTCCAGCTTTTGGTTTCGCGTTTTACGACGGCGAGGGTGCTCATGCACATCATGGCGAAGACGTAGAAAATGAGGAGGGAAGCGGCAGTGGCGCGGTTGTAGACCATTTCGCCGTTGCGGGTTTCGGCTTTTAGACGCTCGCGCAGGTAAGGATAATCTTCGGCCTCCGCGTCGGCTTCGGATTTGCTTTTTAAACCGTAGATGATAGACATGGTGCCCACGAAGACCTCCCGGGCCGCAAAAGACGACAGGATGCCGAGGCTCATTTTCCAATCGAACCCCAACGGGCGAAAAGCCGGCTCAATGGCCTTGCCGAGTTGGCCTGCGAAGGAAGCCTCCAATTGGCGTTCGGCAACGAGGTCTTCGGTCGTTAAACTGTCTGCTGCGATCCTTTGGGCTTCTGCACGCGCCTGCGCTTCAGCAGCCTCCATTTTTCCCGGAAAACCATAGCTTGCCAAAGCCCAGAGGATGATGGAGAGGATGAGAATGACCTTGCCCGCTTCGAGCAGAAAGGTTTTGACTTTTTCCCAAACCGTGAAGCCAACATTGCGCAACACCGGCAGCCGGTAGGGCGGCAATTCGAGGAGCAAAAAACTGCTTTCGCCGGTTTTCAGGACGAGTTTGAATACCAATGCAGCCGCCAAAGCGCCGAAAATGCCCAGCAGGTACAAGCCCATAAAAGCGAATGCCTGGTATTCCGGATCGGCAACTACAAAGCCAACCAGCACAATGTAAACAGGCAGTCGGGCCGAACAGCTGATGAACGGCGTGACCATAATGGTGATCAGGCGTTCCTTCCAGTTGCCGATGGTGCGCGTGCTCATGATGGCCGGAATGGCACAGGCACCGCTGGAAATAAGTGCCACTACGCTGCGCCCGTTGAGGCCAAAAAACTGCATGAGCCGGTCGAACAAAAAGGCTGCACGCGCCATATAACCCACTTCTTCGAGGATGGATATCAGCAAAAACAGGATGGCAATTTGCGGCACAAAAACGATGATGCCCGCCAAACCGGCTAAGATGCCGTCGGTCAGCAAGTCGGTCAGCCAGCCTGCGGGCAGGGTTGTTTTCAGGGCTTCGCTCAACGCGCCGATGCCCGATTCGATCCAGCCCATGGGCGTTTCGGCCCATTTGAAAATGGACCAGAATACAAGCAGCATGACGGTCAGGAAAATAATCGGTCCCACAAAACGGTTGGTCAACACCCGATCCAAACTGGCGCTGAAGTTGTCCGTTTTTGTCTCCGGTGCCCGCAGATTGTTGCGTACGATGGGCGTGAAATGATCGTAGCGGCGCATTGTTTCCTGCACCTGGAGTTGCAGCGATTGAAACCCGGATTCGACAACGGCATTTCCAATTACAAATCGTTGATCATCCGACAAAAAAGGCAGCCATTGGTAATGATGCGCCACGAGCAGGGCCTGGTAATCGTTCACCCCGGCCAAGACCGATTTTACCACTCCTGCAACTTTTAATTCGACGCTTTGCAGGGGGTGGAATGGTTTTGTTGCCGGAAAAAGGTTGGGTTGGGTCAATAATTCGGACAACTTTGTGCGCAGGGTTTCCAACCCTTCCCCACTGCGTCCGCTGATCAGGATCACCGGCGCGCCAAGTTGTCGCTCCAACTGTGCCGTGTTGATCTGGAAGCCTTCTTCTGCCACCACGTCAGCCATATTCAGGGCCAGCAACAGGGGGATTCCAAGATCTTTGAGTTGGGAAAACAGCAGCAGGTGCTTTTCTAATTTGGTGGTGTCTGCCACGTAAATGGCCGCATCGGGATAGTTTTTGCTGTTGAGGTCGAGCAGGGTTTGCACGACGATACGCTCGTCCTGAGCATTGGGGTAAAGGCTGTAAGCGCCGGGAAAATCAATGAGGAGTCCCTGTTTGCCAGCGTCTAACTGCAGGGCGCCAATTTTTTTATCAACGGTGACACCGGGAAAATTGCCCGTTTTTTGGCGCAAGCCAGTGAGCAGGTTAAACAGGGAAGATTTGCCACTATTGGGGTTTCCAAGCAAGGCAATATTGTATAGGACAGGCTTTTCCGGAGATTCCTTCATTCGATCACGATACAAGTGGCTTCTTCCTGTCGCAGGGCAAAGGTTTGGCCATCTACTTTCACGTACCAACCACCACCGAGCGGGGCTTTACGCACCAATTCCACAAAACTGCCGGGCAAAATGCCAACGGACACGAGTTTGCTGCCTGCAGCGTCATCGCAAAACGCTTTAATAATACCTTTTTGACCTGCGGGCAGGCTGATGAGTCGCTTGTCAGATAGGAGTGCTGCTGTCACAAAGTTGTTTATTTTAACTTGTTCTAAATAAGAACGCGGTGCTAAAGTAATAGTTTCCGGTAAATCTGGGTAGGAGGAATGTCATATTGGGGTGAAAATACCTAATTATAGGGGCTGATACCTAATGTTAGGTAGTGGTCTAATGAACCTCCCAGCAGGCTATTTACCGAATCCAAGAAAAAAGCGACCGAATATCAATTAGATGGCCCCGGTTAATCTTTTTTTTGGAAACTTGCAATAACACATAGATTGCTCATATAGAACCACATAGTCCTCCCACCTGATTTTTAGGATACAAAAAACTGGACCCTTTATGAAAAAGACGGTACTCGCCATACTTGCGTGGAGCATCACGCTCTGCGTTTATGCACAAAACAAAATTTACTGGGTAGAAGAAACACCCAATCTTACTAAAGTTAAAAAAGCCGGCCTGAATGGGGCAGCCCCTCAGGACGTGCTGGTTTCCGGTATTAAATACCCAAACGGGTTGGATATTGACCCTGCTGGAGGAAAACTGTACTGGTCGGAAGGGTCGGGCGCCATCCGACGCGCCAACTTGGACGGCAGCGGAACAGAGACCTTGCTGCTTTCCTCCGGCTCAACGGGAAAACTGAAGTTGGACATACCATCCGGCTATATCTATTTTATTGATGACGAAACACAACTCCATCGGGTAGACTTGGATGGCGCCAATCCAACCCAACTGACTACGGGGCTGGATCTCCTTACCGGCTGGGACATTGACCCGCTTTCAGAAAAATTGTACTGGTTTGATATTGGCACGAACAATCTGCTTCGGGCTAATTTAGATGGCTCAACCCAGGAAATTTTGATCAGCGACCCGACCTTGTTTGTAGGAAGCCTGACTTTAGACCTCAACCAGAGTAAAATTTATATGACCGGGGGAAATGGCGAAATCTTGAGAAGCAACCTGGATGGCTCCCAGTCTGTAGAGCTCATTCCTGCTGGAGGAGGATGCCCTCAGCAATTGGCTGTTGATGTCCCCAACGGGCATCTCTACTGGACGGATGAATGTTCCTCAAGCATTCACAGGGCCGACCTGGACGGACAAAACGCCCTTCCACTTATCACCACAGGACTGGCGCTGCCCGGCATCATCAGGCAGGATGCTACCTCCCTATATTGGATAGATGCAGGAACCCAGGCGATCAGGCGCGCCAACCTGAACGGCAGCAACGTCGAAACCTTGCTCCAGGCTGAATTTACTGCGCCCGGAGGAGCCGCTTACGACCCGGTGAATGACAAACTGTACCTGACAGACGCAGCTTTGGGCATCATCCGGCGGTGTAATCCCGACGGTTCAAATTGTGAAGTAGTGATTCCTTACGGATCAGGGCTAAATAACCCTCGTGGAATTGCGCTCGATATTGCCGATGGGAAAATCTATTGGTCAGAACGCCACAACAGCCCGCTTATTCGCCGGGCAAACCTCGATGGTTCGAATATGGAAGACCTTGTTACTGAAAATGATGCACCGCTCAAACAGGTCTTTTCGATAGCCCTCGATCCGGTAAACGGAAAAATTTATTGGGCTGATCTGGGCAATGGACTAACCGATGGACGCATACAACGCGCCGATATGAGTGGCGGGAACGTTGAAACGTTGTTCAGCGGCGACCGCTATGCCGCGCTGACTTTGGGCGGGGATAAAATGTACTGGTCAATCGTCGGGGCTAACCGCAAATTGCAACGCGCAAACTTAGATGGCTCCAATCCGGAAGACCTTGTTACAACAGGTTTTGGCGGCGCTCGCGGTATAGCCATTGATCCCGTAAACCGAAAACTGGTTTGGAATGACCTCGTTTCCGATGAACTAAAACGATGTAATTTGGATGGCTCAAACATCGAAACGATTTTGAGCGGGGTACATACGCTCGTCCTGGCCATCGGCACGCAAATCAACGAATCTCTATGCAATGAATGTGCCGCTCAAGCCGGGTACCTGATCAATAATGCTGCTGTGCCCGGCCTGCTTCCCTGGACCGCAGGAACAGACCTGACCGATGCCAGCACCGGCAATGAGGTGGTTTTTCAGCCTACCTATTTTGAAACTGGCATCCCTGAGCCTGGCCCTGAATACGATTATGCCCTTTTGTTGATTAATAGAGCTAACCAGAAAATAGTTGCTTACAACATAGACAGCGACCCGGATTTCGGCAATTTTGATTTCAGTGTGTTGCCTGGAGGAACATATCAGGTTTACGGGATTTCTTACAGCCATTGTAACCTGCCGGCCTCGGCGGAGGATTACCTCATAAGCATAGTCGCTGCCGGCCATCCCGACGACCTGGCTATCATTCATGCCGATGCTGTTCCGGGAGGTTCTTTTTGTATGGAAATCGTCAACCGGGTCTATACTTACCATACGGCCACCGTTTCTTCCGAACCCCTGCGCATTTTTGGCGATGTGTTGAAATACGATGGCAGTCCCTTGCAGGATGTGAATGTCATCATCGAGGGCAACGTTTATGTGAATCAACTGAACCAGCCGGATGGATCCTATGAAGTTGAGGATATTCCGTATGGCATACTCGCGGTCATTTCGGCTGAAAAGGCAATTGAACTGGCGCCGCCACCAATCACGGTCACGATTGCTGATTTAGTGCGTTTGAGAAAATGGATCCTGCAAATAGAGTCGCCGACATCCGTGTGCGAAGTAGCTGCTTATGATATGAATGGCAGTTCTGCAATTAGTACTTTCGATCAGGTGTTAATGAGCCGGGCCATCAGAGGAGAGCCGGTGAACCCAAAATGGAATATTTTGCCCGCAGAAGTTTATGCTTCACTCCCGCAGTTGGGTTACGAGGATGAACACATTATTGATCACCTTTCGGTGGATACGGAGGCCGATTTCATTGCCGTATGGCCCGGCGCTGTTCAAACTTGTAGTACTCCTGTACTTCAACCGGCTTTTGTAACCGTAAGTCCCCAGGCGCCGGCAACGCCAAGCTGCCTTTGCGACCTGGTTGAAGTGCCAGTTACAGCGAATAATTTTACGGACCTACTTGGGCTGCAACTCAGTATGGAATGGGATCCGGCGGCTTTGGAGTTCCAATCGGTCATCCCGGGAGCTAATTTTTTGGACGCTGCTTTCAGCCTTGACCTGGCACAGGTGCGCGCCACCGGACGTCTCGCATTTGTATGGGTGGATTTTACCTTAGCTACTCATACCTACGGCCCTGACGAAGAGCTTTTTCGATTGGTTTTTCGCGTGGTGGGCACGGGTAATTCCGCCATTCGTGTAAGCAATATACCGACTCAGGCATTCGCATTAGATGCGCTTGAGCAACTTTCGCCCTTGCTGCCCCAGGATGCTGTTTTTCAAGGCGCTGCCTGCGCCGGATCGTCCAATTTGGCCTGTTATGACGATATTCAGGTCAGTTTGGCAAACGATTGCCAGGCGCCCTTAACCATTGCAATGGTCTTGGAAGGGGATCTGGGATGTCTGACAGCAGCCGATTTTACCATCACCGTGAACGACGCCATTCCGGGCAACGGCAACATCGTTGACGGAGAAGGTACTTTTATTTATACGGTTGCCCCTAGCCCGCTGGCTCTGGCTTTAGGCTTTACGGGGTGCTGGGGATCAGTGACAGCGGAGGATCACAGTCCCCCTGTTGCAATTTGCAGGAACAGGACGCTCCAGGCAGCGCCAGATTATACCCTGACAGTGACAGCCGCTCAATTCGACAACGGCTCTACCGATAACTGTGGCATTGCGTCTATGACCCTGAGTCAGACTGAGTTTAGCGGTTGTTCGATTGCGTACAGCCAGCATGAACTTACCCTTACGGTCACAGATGTTAATGGCTTCACTGCCACCTGTCTGGCAAACCTGAACATTAATCCGCCACCCAATGACCCGCCTCACAATTACCGCATCCGTTTTCCGGCTGACGTTGCCGCATTGGCCGATTGTGCTGAACTGGAACTTCCCCTTGAAATGGATGAAAATTGCGCTTTGCTCGCCATTGCTTATGACGATGAAATGATCCTGCCCACGGGTGGAGAATGCCTGAAAATTTTTCGCCGCATCCGGGTGATTAACTGGTTGGAGTACGATGGTTTCAGCCCGCCGGTAGTTATCGGTCGCGATGAAAACTGCAACGGCCAACAGGGCGAGCAGGACGTATGGCTCATTGTAAGACCCAATGGTCAGGCTTACCTCGATGCCGATGGGGATGAAACCAATAGTTTCCCGGCTGCCGGCGTAAAAGGCAATACCTGCGATGGGTTGACCAACCCAGCCGGGTATTGGATGCGCACAGCAGACGGCCCGGGCGCCACCCCGCCACGCAACCTGACGAGTGTAGGCTATTGGGAATACCACCAGGTCATCAATGTGGAAGGTACCGCAGGCCCCACGATTACGATTCCATTCGTTGGCGGTCCATTTTGTGTCAACGACCCGCAGCAGTGCAGCGGCGACGCCAATTTTTCTTTTTACGTAGAGCACCTTTGCACGCCGAATAATTACCTGATTGAGTTGTTTTTCGATGAAGACAACGACGGAACGGGCGTTGTCCTGCTCGACAACAACCTGGTTTTAAGTGGTTCTTTGCCTTATTTTACGGTCAATGCAGCATTCCCGGAAGGGCAGCATGCACTGGAAATCAGGGTAACGAATGGTTGTGGCGGTGTACGTTCAGAAGTCCTTCTTTTTCAAGTGGTGAGCTGCGGCGTTATTGCGATTGAATGCCCTGCGCCCCTTTCTATTGAACTGACCGGGATCGTTTGCGAGACACCGATTCCTGATCTCAGTGGCCAAATCAGCCTTACCTGCGGCCAATATGACGTGTACGAACAAACACCGGCAGCGGGGACCGTGGTGGGGCTTGGCATTCATCCCATTACGGTCACTGTGCACACGGTTGACTATAGTTATAGCGCAACCTGCAGTACGGAATTAACTGTAATTGAAGACATTGACCTTCCATCGGGCACTTTGTGCCAGAATGCGACGATACCTTTAGGCGCTTCAGGAACGGCAACCCTCGACGGGCAGCAATTGGTTAATCCGAGCGCTTTGAGTTGCGGCACAACCATTGGTTTGAATCCAAACACAGTCAGTTGCAATGAGGTCACCACCATTCCGGCGCCGCGGCAAAACCATGCCCTGAATTTTGACGGAATCAACGAAATGGTCACGTTTGCTTCTCCCATCTCAGGCACGGGCAATTATACCGTCGAAGCCTGGTTTCGCTCGGAAAACATCGGAACTTGCGGCCCTCTGAACTCCTACAAAAGGGTGTTCGGCTGGTCAACAACTTCCCTTGAATTAGCCGATTGCGGCGGTACGCTCTTAGTTCGGGACGGCAGCACCTGGAAAAGTACGAATGTGAACGTTCGGGACAACAACTGGCACCACGCGGCCTGCGTGCGCGAAGGCAACCGCCATATCGTTTATGTGGATGGGCAGAAGGTGCTGGATTATCAAAAAACGCCGGCAGTGATATCCAGTGCCGTTTATGTGGGCCGGGGCGCCAACTCAAGTGGTTTTTGGAAAGGACAGATAGATGAGTTCAGGATTTGGAACGTAGCCCGCTCACACGGAGATATTGTCGCATGGAAAGACAAACCCTTGCCGGCAGGGCCAACAGGACTTGCAGGGTACTGGAATTTTGACGGCGGCCCGGGCAGCCCGAACGTGGTCAATGCGATCGGTGGCGGAACGGGAACGATGGCGAATATGGAACCCGCGAGCGACTGGGTTGGCGGGGCGCCCTTGAATTATACGCCGCCTTTGCCTGTTGATGTCACCTTGACGAGTGGCGTAACGACCGGTAATTGTACCGCTTTTGTGACGGTTACGGATACCGAAGTGCCGGTGCTAAATTGCCTTTCAAGTTATACGGTGGCGCCAAATACCACCATTTTGCTTCCAAACCTCCTCATCGGCGCACCGGCGGACAATTGTGGGATTGCCTGGACGGGGTTGAGCAAAGACCGGTTTACCTGTGCAGAAACCGGCGCCCAGAACGTGAAGGTGACGGCCGTTGATCTTTACGGCAACACGGCTAATTGCGTCGTACCCGTGCTGGTAGAGGACGGCTTTCAATTTGTTTGTAATGATAAAAACCTGACGCTGGACGTCAGTGGCATAGCCGTTTTGACGACGGCAGATGTCGTAACGCTCATGCCTTCTGTCTGCGGCAGCTATTTTCCTTCCTTAAGTCAAAATTTCTTCGATTGTACCAATATTGGCACTAATTTGGTTACAGTAAACATCAGCAATGGCCAGAGCTGCCAGGTTACGGTGACGGTCACGGATGCAACGCCGCCTGCGGTGACTTGCCAGAACATCAGCCTGTCGCTTGATGCCAACGGCGATGCGACCTTGCTGCCAGCGCAAGTACTTTCCGGCGCAACCGATGCCTGCGGTATTGGAAACCTCAGCCTCAGCCGGATCAATTTTAGCTGTGCTGACCTCGGGAGTCCTACCTTTGTTACCCTTACGGCTACCGACGTCAACGGGAATTGGACTACCTGCACGGCAACGGTTACCGTTGTGGATCCTATTCCGCCAACCCTGAACTGCCAGGATTTCACGCTCTATCTGAATGCATCAGGGCAAGCTTCCATCGCGCCTTCCCTGGTTTCTTCAACCATCACAGACAACTGCGCGGTGCTGAGTACAAACCTGAGCCAATCGGTATTCGATTGCACTTTGATTGAGGAGCCGCCGACCAACTATGCCCTGAATTTTTCGGGCGGCCCAAATGCTTACCTCGCTTTTGCATCTGCCCTGAACGGTTTCGGGAATTTTACGCTTGAAACCTGGTTTAAAGATGAAACCAGCGGCACCACGCCCAGATATCTGGTAAGTTGGCAGGGGAGTGTGCTGGAACTTGCAGATTTGAACGGCAGCCTTTTTGTGCGTTTTGGCAGCAGCAGCGCTTTGATTCCAGCTCCCCTGCGTAATGGCGCCTGGCATCACCTTGCAGTTGTTCGCAATGGCACGAACGTCGCCATTTATCTAAACGGGGTTTCCATCTGGTCGGGCTCCTATAATTTTGCCCTCGGCCCCAATTTCCAGATTGGACGGCGCTATTCCACGACCAGCACGTCACAAGGCCCATGGATCGGAAAAGTGGACGAAGTGCGTTTCTGGAATACCGCCCGAACGGCTTTGCAGCTACAAGGGGCAATGAATGTGCCGCTGCAAGGCACGCCGACAGGGCTGATCGGCTACTGGCCGATGAACGACGGTCCGGGTCTGACCATTGCTGCCGACGCATCTGTAAACAACAACCACGGCGTTCTTTCCGGAATCATGAATCCGTCTACGGCCTGGGTGAGCGGCGCGCCGCTGCAGCCATCTGCCACAGTGGTTCCTGTTACCCTGACTGCTATGGATATCGCAGGCAATTCCAGCGCCTGTACGGTTTCCGCAACTATCGTCAGTGGCCCGAATCCCTGTTGTCCGGCGCCGGTGGCCCAATGTCAAAACATCAGCATTCCGCTGGGGCCTTCGGGCGCCGTAACCATCACAGCGGCACAAGTGGATAACGGCAGCAGCGCCGATTGCGGCATCCAGTCCATGAGCGTTTCGCCCAATACCTTTACCTGCGCCAACGCAGGCGTGCAGACCGTTACGCTGACGGTCACCGACAACAATGGCGTTTCAACCACTTGTACAGCGCAGGTGACCTTGCTGGGAAAGCCAGATATTCAAACCAGCAGCGCACCCGTTGTTTGCGAAGGAGGGGCTTTTGATCTGGCCACGTTGAACATAGCTGAAAATACCGGGGCATCCTTCGCGCTGAGTTATCATAGCGACACGCCGGCAAATGCGGGGAATGAATTGGTAGCAACGGATGTTTCACCTGTTGCCACGACTACCTATTACATCCTGGCGACATCAGCCACGACGGGTTGTACCGATGAATTACCTGTTGTGATAACCGTCAACCCAACTCCCAATGACCTCGATATTTATTTGTACGATACCCCGGTGATTTGCACCGGAGAAAGCTATTCCTTGTGCAGCATAGGGATTCTTGCCGGCCCGACGAGCGCCTTGAGCGCTTATTCCTGGCACAGCGACGAACCGGCTACGCCCGGCAATCAAATCAACGATTGCGACGTCAGTCCGTCCGTCAACCAAACCTATTATGCCCTGCTAACGGACGGCAACGGCTGCACCGTCACCCGCAGTTTTGACCTGGTGGTGAACACTGGGCCTGATTTATCGGTAAGTGCGCCCGCACCAATTTGTGCTGGCGAAAGCGTGAACCTGGCTACGCTGACCGTTACAGACGCCAACAACACCAGCGCCGTGTTGACCTACCACAGCGACAGCCCGGCCACTTCGGGCAATCAACTGCCTTCTACAACCGTAACGCCTGTAGCCACAACAACCTACAACCTGTTAGCCACCGCAAGCAACGGCTGCAAAGATGAGGCGCCGATCAGCGTGGTCGTAAATGCAAGTGTGCCGCAAGCGTTTTGTCGAGACATAACGGTGCAATTGGGTAGCGACGGCACGTACACGCTTTCGCCGGAGCAGGTGGACGACGGCAGTTTTGCTACCTGCGGGTCGGTGACGCTGTCGGTCAGTCCTAATGTTTTCACTTGCGACAACCTTGGCAATAATACGGTAACCCTGACGGTGATGGCCCCTGGCGGGGTGACGGAGAGCTGTACGGCAGAGGTAATTGTGGAGGCAGTCGAACCCCGGCTGTTTGGAACGGCGCTTGGGCCGCAGTTGGGGACGGTTTTTAGTATGGGGACGGATGGGAGTGAATTTGATGCGCTGAAGGTTTTTGATATCCCGCCGCAAAGGCCTTATGCTACGCTTGTTATAGGGGGTGATGGCTTTTTGTATGGTACAAGTAAAGATGGCGGACGTTTCGAAGGAGGTACTGTATTTCGTCTACAATTAGACGGAACTGGCATTGAGGTGCTTCATTCTTTTAATGGTACTAACGGAGCTGACCCTTATGCCGGGTTAACCATAGATGCCAACGGCTGGATGTACGGAACTACCTATTCTGGCGGCCTCGCGAACAAAGGTACTGTCTTTCGTCTGCAAACAGATGGAACTGGATTTGAGGTGCTGCATTCCTTCGATGACATCAATGGCTCTTATCCTTATGCTAGGCTAATCGTTGGCTCAGATGGTTTACTCTACGGAACGACCTCTTTTGGCGGCACCGTGGGCAGAGAGAACGTCTTTCGTCTGCAAACAGATGGGACTGGTTTTGAGGTGCTGCATTCTTTTGATGGCGATGGCGCTTATCCTTATACCGGGCTAATCTTTGGCTCCGATGGCTTGCTGTACGGAACAACCATAGGGGGCGGCATTTATAGCTATGGAGTTGTCTATCGCCTGCAAACAGACGGTACAGACTTCGAGATGCTTCATTCCTTTGACGGTTTAAATGGCGCTAGCCCTCAGTCGGGGTTAACTTTTGGCGCTGACGGCCTACTGTACGGCACAACGCGAAACGGCGGCGGCGGCAGTTTCGAAGGTACCCTATATCGTTTACAAACAGACGGCACTGGATTTGAGGTGCTGCATTTCTTTGACCATACCAATGGAGCTAGCCCTCGGGCGGAGTTGACTTTTGGAGTTGATGGTCGGTTGTACGGCACGACCATAGATGGCGGTAGCTCGAATAGCGGCACAATTTATCGTTTACAAACAGACGGCATTGGATTTGAGGTGCTGCATTCCTTTGACGGTATCAATGGCGCTAGCCCTCATTCGGGGGTGACTTTTGGAGTTGATGGTCGGTTATACGGCATGACCAGATATGGCGGCGGCAGCATGGATGGCGGCACAATATATCGTTTACAAACAGACGGCACTGGATTTGAATTGCTTAACTTTACGAATGGCCACTCTCCTTATGCAGCGTTGATTTCTGGTACTGACGGGTTTTTGTACGGCACAACCGTTCTCAGTGGCAATTTGGACTACGGCACAGTCTTTCGTGTTCGAAAGGGCGGCACAGACTTCCAGGTACTCCATTCGTTTAATAACGCCAATGGCGCTTATCCTCACGCCGGACTGATCCTTGATATCAACGGGTGGTTATACGGAACGACCAATAACGGTGGCAGTTCGGGTAATGGAAGTGTGTTTCGCTTGCAAACGGACGGTACGGGCTTCGAGATACTGCATTCCTTTGACGACTATACGAATGGTACTTACCCTTATGCCGGGTTAATCTTAAGCCCTGACGGTTGGCTGTATGGCACGACCAGTTCTGGCGGCAGTTATAACAGAGGCACGGTCTTTCGCTTGCACCCAGATGGCACAGGCTTTGAGGTACTACATGCTTTTGACTACACTTTTAGTACTACTCCTTATGCCGGGCTAACCTTAGACGCCAGCGGTTGGTTGTATGGCACAACCAGCAGTCGTGGACGTTTCGGGATTGCCGGCGATTCGGGAAAAATTTTTCGCCTGCAAACGGACGGTACGAACTTTGAGGTACTACATTCCTTTAACTATACGAATGGCGCTAACCCTGAGGGGGGGCTGATTTTAAACGATGGGGGCTGGTTGTATGGTACGACCTCTAGTGGGGGCAATTTTAGCAGAGGTACCGTGTTTCGCATACAAACTGACGGCACGGATTTCGTGGTGCTCCATTCATTTGATTATTACACGAATGGCGCCTACCCATACGCAGGGCTAACCTTTGCAGCAGGCGGGTTCCTTTATGGTAACACCACTTATGGTGGTAATTTCTACTACGGCACCGTGTATCGCCTGCAACTCGACGGCACGAACTTCGAAGTCATCCGGCATTTCGATGGCACTGATGCTTCCAATTCAAACGCCAGCCTCCTCTACCTCCCCGGCTACGACTGCCCCAACGGTTTCAACGCGCCCCAGCCGGGCAGCCAGGCTGTGCAGGCAGCCGGAAACCTCGCTTTCTATCCTAATCCCACCACCGGCAAGCTTTACATCCGGATGGGAGCCGAGGCAGAAAAAACGGCAACCATTGAGGTCTTCA
>JALHRK010000018.1 GCA_022841505.1 Saprospiraceae bacterium
GGACTGACCACTACCAATGGCGTAACGAGGCCTTTTTAGTGCAGCTTATCCATCCCGTTAGTGCGAGCTCTTGGCCTTTCGTTTCCTCCAGACCAATCGCACCTCCTTCAAGCTGATCGACATCTTGGCTCGTGTGGCTCTTCCATCCACATAGGCTTTTAATTGTTTATATTTGCCGCACGCCTCGTGGCGCACCGGAGTTTCGCGTAGTAAACACAGAGTTTCGCGGAGTTAGGTTCCGCGAAACTTATGTACGGAGTCTTTAAACCTCACTCAGCGAAACTCCTTTTACTCCGTGGAACTCCGTGGAATTTTTTAAATTCAGGTTGCCACAATTTATTCCTCCACCAACACCCCAATCTTCGAAGGCCGCGCAGCATCGTGGTACACCCGCTGGGTGGCTTTGATGAAATCGCTGTCGCTGCAATTGTAGATGTCTACAAACTGCTGCGGGTTGCGGTCGGCGATCGGGAACCAGGAATATTGCACCTGCACCATAATGCGGTGGCCTTTTTTGAACGTGTGGCAAACGTCGGGCAGGGTGAACGGCACGCGCTCCACTTTGCCGGGTTTCATCGCTTCCGGTTTTTCAAAACTGTTGCGGAAACGGCCCCGCATGATTTCGCCGCGCACCAGCATCTGGTAGCCCGACATCGGCACTGCCGACTTCGGATCGGCGGGCGTGTCGTCGGGGAACACGTCAATGAGTTTCACCACATAATCGGCATCAGTGCCGGTGGTGGACACGAACAAATCAGCGTTCAACGGGCCGGTCAGGGTGATGTCTTCTGTCAGGATTTCTGTTTTGTACACCATCACATCCGGGCGGCGGGCGGCAAAACGCTGGTCGTCGTCCATATATTCCGCAGTGCGTTGGAGATGGACGTCTTCGGTGTAAGGCACCGGGCGGGCCGGGTCGCTGACGCATTCGTCGTAGCTTTCTTTAGCCGTTGGCGCGTCAAAAGACAATTCGCCATTTGCGTGAAAATACAGGTTGCGGGCCGTGGCATTGCGCGGCGGCCAGGCATCGTAGCGCTTCCACTCGTTGGCGCCGGTAGCAAAAACGAGCGCTTCCGGCAAGTCCGCTTTCCCTTTATCTTTCAGGTAATAATTGAAAAACGGCAACTCGATGTTTTGGCGGTAATAGACCGACACGCGGCTGCCAAAATCCACATTGCCAAGGCGTTGGCCAGTTTCGCGCGACCACCCACCGTGTACCCAGGGCCCCATCACGATGCGGTTGTCGGCGCCCGGGTTCTGCTTTTCAATGGCCTGGTAGGTGGCCCAGGCGCCAAAGCAGTCTTCTGCGTCGAACAGGCCGCCGACAGTCAGGACGGCGGGTTTTACGTTCTTCAGGTGGGCCCGGATGTTTCGGGCTTTCCAGAACTCGTCGAGGTTGGGGTGCGACATCAGGTCATTCCAGAAGCCTACGCCTTTCATGTATTTGTTGGTGAAGTTTTTCAACGCGCCCATTTCCAAATAGAACTTGTAATTGTCCTGGGTCGGAAACTCGAAGCGCGGACTGCTTTCTGTGGTCGGCTTCGGGCGCGGCTGGCCAAAGGAATAATAAAAAGCAAATGCATCCATCATCATGAATGCGCCGTTGTGGTGAAAATCATCGCCAACGAACCAATCGGTGACGGGCGCTTGCGGCGAAACGGCTTTTACCGCCGGGTGCGCATCCGGAATAGACGCCGAAGCATAAAACCCGGGGTAAGAAATGCCGAAAATGCCGACGCGGCCATTGTTGTTGGGCACGTTTTTGAGCAGCCAGTCTACCGTGTCGTAGGTATCGCTGCTTTCATCGGTTGCGTTTCCGGTTTTTTTCGGGTTGTGCGGGCGGATGTCCACAAAGTCGCCTTCGCTCATGTAGCGCCCGCGCACATCCTGAAAGACAATGATGTAGCCTTCGCGCGCCAGGTGGATGTACTGCAAAAGGCGACTGGAATATTGGTCTTCTCCATACGGCGCGCAGGAATAGGGCGTCCGAATCAGGAGGAAGGGATAGGGTTTCGATTGGTCTTTGGGCGCATAGATGGCCGTGAACAGCTTGATGCCGTCGCGCACGGGGACCAGGCGTTCGGTTTTGGTGTAATGTGCGCTGATGAAGACGGAGTCTTCGAAAGTGCCGGTTTGGGCCAGTGCAGGTGTGGATGGTGCAAGCAACCAGCATACAAAGGCGATCAAGGATAACACGCGGGGCAACGCCAACGCGCGGGCAAAAGATGCAATCATTTCGTTGTGTTTTAGGGGAATGAAGGTAGGGAAATTAGGGAAAATGTCAAGGGGTAACTTAAAAAAGCCGGTGTGATTGAAAATTTGAAATCCCTGATTATATTTACATAGTTTAACCACCATAAGATGAACCGAATGCCTTTTCTTTCCTGTCACTTATCGGCTCAGCAGAGCGTACCTCAATGCCTTTACTGCCGCGAACATTGTCCCTTATCTTCTATTTCTCAAAAACTGGCTAGCCCGTTACAATAGACAATATTGGTCAGAAATTCCAACTGCAATATCCATTCTATCACTTTTTAAAATCTTACACAGATGAAAAACCATCAATTCATTCTCGGCGCAATCATTTTGGCTTTTCTCTTAATCGGCTGCCAAAACACGCCCGACAACGCAACGAAAGAGGAGAAAGCAGCCATCATCAAAATGCTGGAAGCCGATACAAAGGCATTTTTGGCAGGCGATGTGGCAGGTTTGAAAAACACCTGGTCATTCACGCCAGCCACCCGCGGCATGGCGGTTTCGCCCGATGGTCAAAGAATATACGGCGGCAGCGGCGACGAAATGCTGAAATGGGTTGAAGCCATCAAACCAACCGAAATCACTTTTGCCAATTCCAATTACAACATCCACATCAACGGCAACATGGCTTGGGCAACTTTCGATCAGACACGTACCCAGCCCGACAAGTCCTCCTCCACCACGCACGAGGTGCGCTGCATGGAAAAAATCAATAGCAATTGGCGGATTGTGGTCGTAGCATCGCAGGCGATTTGAGGGTTTTTTAGATTCAAAAGTAATTTTTAGAGCTTGTTCGGGAATCCCGAACAAGCTCTAAATTTAAACCATGAAAAAAATCCTGTTTTTGATCGCTTTGCCATTCCTGATGGCAAGGACAGACCATGTGTTTTCTTTGATACCAATTTGTAAGCACGGTGCGATGGGTTGTAAACGCGCCCGCGAAAAGAGATTAAAGTAGGTGTTATACGGGATGTTGATTAAACAATAGTTTTTCGTTACTTTTGTAATGATAAGCAGCATCTATTTTAGCACTTTTTATTTCAGCTCAAATATTTTCTCAGGAATTTAATCTTCCTGAAAACTATGAGCTAAACATCCCTAATGACTACACTAAATACGAACAAGACGTATTTAGTGTCTTGTTCGTGTTCTTTTGAAAGTCTATCACAAACGATCAATCAAAAAAATGCAAGCACTCAAAAGCAAACAGCTCAAGATAAACGCAGGTCTCTCTATTATTTATGCCCTACTTTTTTTTGTTGGTTGTAAAACAATCAACAACCAGTCCATCCAAAATCAAACCAGCGCCAATTACATCTTATTGGATTCCCTGAATTTGGAATTGGAAGACGTACTTCAAAAAAGTATAATGCCAGGATTTGCAGTCTCCATTGTTCATCAGGATAAAATAACCTTTGCCAAGGGGTTTGGTTATGCCGACCTCAAAAACAAAACGCCGTTTACAGATAAGACCATTAATTGCATTGCTTCCATTTCAAAAACATTCATTGGATTGGCGATCATGCAACTGGTGGACGCCGGTAAATTGAGCTTAGATGAGCCCATCAATTCCATTTTGCCGTATAAGGTGATCCATCCATTTTATCCGGATAAACCAATCACCGTGCGGCATTTGGTCACGCATACCTCAACGCTCACCCAGGAATTTGACCCTGAAGATGCCGGGGAAGCGACCATTTTTTTATTGGAAGATTTTAAAGAAACCGCTGATACGCCCGAGGAGTTTAAAAAAGCCATCACCTACTACAAAATGGGTAAGCCGATTTCCATAGACCAGCACATCCAAAAATTTACCCAGCCTTCGGGAAACTGGTATTCAAAAAGCAATTTTGAAAACCATCCGCCCGGTGAAAAATTCGATTATACGAACCTGGGCGCTGTGGTCGCCGCTCGTATTGTGGAAATCAAATCGGGTATGTCTTTTGAGGCCTATACAAAAGAGCACATTTTTGAACCTCTCAATATGACCAAAACGAGCTGGCATTATACAGGTTCAGATGCTTCGCTGTTGACGAAAATTTACATGCCGGATAACCGGAGAAACCCTACCGCGGCTTTAGAACATCCTAAATACGAAATGACCGATTATCCGGCGGGCGGATTAAAAACAAATATTGCTGATTTAAGCAAATACCTGATTGAAATCATGAAAGGATATAATGGAAACGGGAAACTGCTGAGCAAAAACTCTTTTCAAACCCTGCTAAACCCACAATTGCCCGATTCGTGTTTTGAAAATAGAAATGATTATCCATTTAATGACCAATATGGCGTTGGCGTATTTTGGGCTATTTCTGCTGCCGGCTACCGATTGCATAATGGAGGTTCAATCGGCGTTTATTCCTTTATTTATTTTGATCCTAAAACACAAAGCGGCGCCTTGTCTTTTTGCAACCTTCCTGTTGATGATTTTGGAAAAGTGAGGGATGTTATTCATAAGTATCAAAAATTATTGAGTCATTAAGGGGGTGCTCTTAACTATAGTTCGCTAAAAAAATAAATTAACATGTATAAACTTCCCATAATTGCTCTCTTTTCGTTTGCGATATTATGCAATATTGCGGCATCTCAAACCTTGAACGACCGTCAACTCACGGCAGAAATTGACAAGCTACTTTCTTCTCAATTCAAAGAAAATGAACCGGGTGCAGAAATATTGATTGCTCGAAAAGGTCAGGTTTTTTACAAAAAAGCCTTCGGCATGGCTAATCTGGAGTTAAATATTCCGATGAAGCCTGATATGGTTTTTCGTATAGGCTCTTTAACTAAGCAATTCACCGCAGTGGCCATCCTTCAATTGATGGAACAAGGAAAATTGAGCCTGCAGGATGAAATCACCAAGTTTATTCCCGATTATCCCATGCAAGGGCAACACATTACTATTGAACACCTGCTGACGCACACTTCAGGCATTAAACCTTACACCTCAATGGAAGAGATGAGCGAAATTCGCAGGAAAGATATGAATCCAAATGAAGTGATTGATTTTTTTAAAAACCAGCCGATGGATTTTGTCCCAGGCACAAAATGGAAATACAATAACTCTGGTTATTTTTTGCTGGGTTATATCATTGAGGTAATCACTAAAAAACCCTATTCTACTTATCTGGAAGATAACTTTATTAAACCACTTGGACTGTCCGATACCTATTATGGCAGCGACACACGAATCATAAAGAACAGGGTTGGGGCTTATGATAAAGATAATGATGGTTTTGTGAATGCAGAGATGATGAGTATGAAGATCCCATATGCCGGAGGGGCCATGCAATCAACGGTAGCGGATTTATTTAAATGGCATCAAGCCCTTCTTGCCAATCAATTGCTAAAAAAAGAAACCCTTGATCAGGCATTTAAGTCTTATGTTTTGTCCGATGGCAAGCTCGCCAATTATGGTTATGGATGGTTTCAGGGTAAAATTCAGGGAAGTGCCACGGTTGAACACACCGGGAGTATCAATGGATTCAGGACAATGGAACTTTACCTGCCAGCAGAAGATGTATTTATAGCAATTTTTTCCAACTGCTATTGTCATCCACGGCCGGTAGAACTCGTTTCCAAAATAGCGGCTTTGTGCATTGGGAAACCTTATTCTGGCCAGACAATTACCAATAACCCAACAAACATTTTAACCAGGGACAGCATAAAATCGAGTATGGACGGCACTGCACAGACCATCTACTATTATAAATCAACTGCTAAAAAAAGCATGCCTTTGGTGGTTCAACTTCACTCCTGGAGTTATTCGGCTGATTCCTTAAAGACGGTGGGGCTGGATATGGAAACCATATCAAAAAATTACAACTACTTGTTCCCGGATTTTAGAGGCATAAATAATCACATAAAAGCATGTTGCAGCAATTATGTAATCGCTGATCTGGACGAAGCAATTGACTGGGCGCTGAAAAACATGAATGTTGACCGGAAGCAAATTTATATCGTAGGATTTAGCGGCGGAGGGTATGCCACCTTGGCGATGTATATGAAATCCCGTCATAAGATAAAAGCATTTTCAGCCTGGGTTCCAATTGCTGATCTGGAAAGTTGGTATGGAGAATCTGTGGATAGAAAAAATAAATATTCGGCAGAGATCATAAAATGTACAACTGAAACTGAATCCTTCGACGCTTTGAAGGCAAGAGACCGGTCGCCTCAATTTTGGGAAACGCCCGTTAAAAAAAGAAGGAAAAGCACCATCCAAATATTTGCCGGAATTCAGGACGGCCACACTGGACCTGTCCCCATCTCACAATCGGTTAATTTTTACAATAAATTACTATCCAATCATGGAATAGCGGACAGTTTGCTATATGTTTCCCCGACAGACTTAGATTACATGCTGAAACAGCAAACCTTTAACGTTTCAACCGATTTAAAGATTGGGGACAGAATTATTTACTACCAAAAAAAATCAGGAAGGATTATGCTTACTATCTTTGACGGTGGGCATGAAATGCTGAGCAAAGAAGTGTTTGAATATTTGAACAAATGAATGGCTTCCAATTTATCAAAATACCACAAAATGCACAACACAAGACCGCTCCATCCTGATTTCCAATACCTCTTAGACTTCAAAGACCAACCCCTCATTGATCTATTCTGCGATTTAAGGGCCTACCTATTAGCCTTATATCCCGACAGCAATGAGCTGCTGTACCATACCCACGCCTTAACCGCCGTTTTTTCAATTTCTGAAAAAC
This sequence comes from Saprospiraceae bacterium, assembly GCA_022841505.1. Lineage (GTDB taxonomy): Bacteria > Bacteroidota > Bacteroidia > Chitinophagales > Saprospiraceae > JABWAJ01. The sequence continues at coordinate 6,978 of JALHRK010000018.1, forward strand.
TATCGGACGCCTTTTGCATGCTGCCCATTTACACCAATCATTTAAACCTGGGTTTTAACAAAGGCACCCTTTTAAAAGACCCGCACGGCTTATTAACAGGGACCGGCAATTTGATCCGGCATATTGATGTGAAAACGCAAAGCGATTACCGCAACCCAAAAGTTGAAAGCCTGATCAAAGAAGCAATTGACTTTGCGATACAAGATATGGATAAACCCACGAAATCAATGGGGAAGACAATTTCAAAGATTAAATAATATCTAAAATGATCAACCATGAAAAACGTCAATCTCAACCTGGAAAAAAAGGTTTTCAAGGACCAACGCTGGCTGGTCGCACACAACGCCTGGAATACTGAACAGTCGCCGAATAACCAAAGATGGAACATAGCCGATTTGCTCGACTACGGCGTTCGGGGGCTTGCTTTGGACATTCATGGCAGCAAAGACAATCTTTTCCTGCGACATGCGGGCTTGCTGGAGAGCCGTACCAATTGGGAAAAAGTGCGGAATGAAATAAAGGAATGGATTGAAGAGAACCCCCGTGAGATTGTGACCCTGTTCTTCGAAAGTTACCTGGATCCCGCCGCGCTGGCCCAACTTTCGGAGACCCTGAACGGTATTGGCGGCTTTGAAGGTTGGGACAGCAGCCTGACTCCGGATCAAGTTGCCACATTGGCAAAACGCCAAACAGACGCTATCTCCAAACGCACGCTTACCTCGCTCATTGATGGAGGAACGGACACGCAGGGAAATGCGCTTAAACCAAAGCGCCTTTTTGCCTTTATTGAGAAAGAACCCGATGAAGGCCCACAGACGCTTTTTCCTCTGATGACAGACTGGTTTGCTGAAAATGTCTACGGCGACGCTTCCTTAGATGAGGATACCTGGGTTAATGGAAGAGACGGTTCTAACCCCAAAACAAACAAGCTATTGACCTTCATGAATCATTTTGGAAACGCGCCAAGTGGAAGCCAATGGGACCGAAATGATCCCGATTTGATCGTGAAACATGCCGATGCTTTTATGTTCACCTTTTTTGGCCATTATCCCAATTTTATTTCCTTAGACTATATTGATTGGAGCGAGAAAAACCCCGGCCCCATCAAAGCCATCCAGAAGTTGAAATCCGCAGAAAACCATTACACAACGGCTTTCAGTTGGGATGAGGTAAATAGCTTTGATGAATATAAATTTTACATCAAACACGGTGAAGGCCATGAAATTACTGGATTTACCGTGGATACGGCAAAAGGAGAGGGTATTGTAAAAATTGTACCTAAAAGGGGTGCAACCGCCGGTGTTCGCGCCATTCAGGTCGTCAATGTACCCGGTTACGGGATCGTCAATATGCGTTATAAGACAGATGGCGACTGGAAGGATTGGATGACAAATTTTGAAAAAGATACCGATGTAGATACTACAAATCTTAGCACCCATAAGGTCAGGACAGACCATGAGCTGATCGGAATCGCTTGCCGAATGGCAGACGGTTACGGCGTCGTGGATTTCGCCATCGCGACCCGCCCGAAAAAAAAGCGTTAAAAAGAATCCAACTCAATCCTTCCAGTCCGTAATAAACAAATTCGTATCCCTCGTACCGCCATTGTTGCGGTTTGAAGCAAAAACCAACCGCTTCCCATCGCGGGAAAACATTGGAAATGCATCGAAGACCTTATCGAAAGTGATTTGTTCCAAACCGGTGCCGTCAACATTAATTGAAAAAATATTGAACAACCGGCCGTCCGGGCTGTGGTGATTGGAAGAAAACACAATTTTTTTGCCGGAAGGGTGGAAATAAGGCGCCCAGTTGGCCCGACCCAGGTTGGTGATTTGGCGGAGCTCGCTGCCATCCGCATTGCAGATGTAGATTTCCATGTCGGTAGGTTGCACTAAACCTTTGGACAAAAGGTCTTTGTAGGTTTTCACAGCCTCTTCCGTTTTAGGGCGGGAAGCGCGGAAAACTAACTTTTTGCTATCGGGTGAAAAGAACGCGCCGCCGTCGTATCCCAAACCGGTGGTGATTTGCTTCACATCGGTTCCATCGGTATTCATGGTATAGAGTTCCAGGTCGCCGGAGCGGTCGGAGGTAAATACAATTTTTTTGCCGTCGGGCGAAAGCGTCGCCTCAGCGTCGTAGCCCGGCGAATTGGTCAGTTGGCGGAGGATTTTGCCGTTAAGATCCGCTTCGAAAATATCGAATTCCGGGAACACGGCCCAAACGTATTTGCCATCAATGATGCGGGGCGCCTGCGGGCAATCTTCGCTGGCTAAGTGTGTGGATGCGTAAACGATGCTTTTGTCGCCCGGCATGAAATACGCGCAGGTTGTGCGGCCATTGCCGGTGCTGATCAGCGGCGGGCGGTTGCCTTCGAATTTGCCACTGATGGGCATATAAAAGATCTGGTCGCACAACGCGCCCCATGCGCGGTTGCTCGCCTGAAAAGAAAGGTATTTGTCGTTGAAGCTGAAATAGGCTTCTGCATTGTCGCCGCCGTTGGTTAGTTGGCGCATGTTTACAAAATGCCGCTCCTGCGCATAACGCAGGGTATCGTTTGCAGCCGTTGTGGCATTGTCAGGCAGTTGGGTGCTCGTTTTGCACGAAACGAAAGCGATGGTCAACAGGGTAAGGGCAGTGGTGATTTTATGCATCTTGAATTTTTGCGGCAAAGGTAAAAAGTCATTCATTTAACTTTCTCATTTTAGTGTCATATTCAGGTATTTGTGTACACCCGTCAATACTTGAGTCTGATCTTAGTTCGAGTAATTTACGCGGAGTTCCACAGCGTAACCTCAGCGTTTCGCGGAGTTAGACGCCTGACTCCGTGAAACTCCGTGTTTACTCCGCGAGACTCTGTTGTGTAATTTAAACCCCGCGGTATACGCTGATCAACTCCTGTTTCAACGCAAAGACCCCGCGTTCCAACCCAAAAGCATAAGTCTTCCAGTCCACATCCCGAAACAGCGCCTGCTGCGCTAAGCAATATTTCCGGGTTTCATGGATGTTTGGAACCTCGTACACCAGCACGCCTTTCCGGTAAACGGGAACCAGCAAACTTTTGCCCTGTTTGGCATCAAAATGCACTGAACCGCCGGATTTTTCATCCACAATTTCCAGGGTATCCCCTTCAAAATTGGCGGAGGTAATGGCATCGGCAAGCGGTCGGCCATTCGCATCAAAAAACCTTACCACATCCTGAATACCAGGATTCGATACCTTGATGGGTTGCTCCGACAATTTGATTTTGTGCTGCCATTGACCAGCGGTATCCTGGATTGCAGCCAATTTGTAGACGCCTCCCAGCGCAGGTTGGTCGTAGGCCGTCACCAAACGGGTACCAACGCCCCAGACATTAATTTTGGAGCCTTGTCGCTTCAGCTCCGCAATCCGGTGCTCGTCTAAGTCATCGCTGGCGACGATGGCCACTTCTGGCAAGTCCGCGTCGTCTAACATGTTCCGGGCCGCGATGCTCAAGGCTGCGAGATCGCCGCTGTCTAAGCGAATGCCGAGCAACTTGTGGCCGCGCGCTTTGAGTTTTTGGGCGCTGGTGATGGCATGTTGTACGCCTTCCAGGGTGTTGTAGGTGTCCACCAGAAAAATGCAGTTGTTGGGCATTGCGGCAGCGTAGGTGTCGAACGCTTCCGGCTCGTTTTCAAAACACATCACCCAACTATGCGCATGGGTTCCCCGGACGGGAATGCCGAAATGCTTGCCTGCCAGCACATTGCTGGTGGCTGAACAACCGCCGATATAAGCTGCCCGTGAAGCAGAAAGCCCGCCATCCATGCCCTGTGCGCGCCGCAACCCAAACTCCAGTACCGCATCTTCGCCGGCTGCCTGCACCACCCGGGCTGATTTGGTGGCAATGAGTGTGGAAAAATTAATGAGGTTGAGCAGGGCGGTTTCGATGAATTGCGCCTGGAGCAACGGCCCCTGAACCCGGATCAGGGGTTCATTCGGCAGCACCACCGTGCCTTCCGGGATGGCGTCGAGGTCGCAACTGAAACGGAGCCGCTGGAGGTAGTTCAAAAAACTTTCGTCGAACAGCGCCTTGCCGTCGGCGCCTTTCAGACTGCCAAGGTACTGGACGTCGCCGGCAGAAAACCGCAGTGCATTCAGCCAACTAATTGCCCTTTCTAATCCACCTGCGATGGCGTAGGGATTGCCAAAAGGATTTTTGCGGTAAAACAGATGAAAAACTGCGGGCCGTTCTGCCATTCCGGTTTTCCAATAGCCATAAGCCATCGTAATTTGGTACAAATCAGTGAGTAGCGTGAATGAGGTGTCTTGCATGACGAGCACTTAGTTTGATTTTGAAACTAAGGTATAGGCTTTTGCGGAAGTTGCCAAATGGAGGCGTGATTTTTTTTGTTTTTTTGAGGATTACACAACGGTGCTTACCGGTCTCGCAACGATTTTTTTGTCTCACACAACGGCACAACGTACACAACGGGCGGCAGAGTTTTCGTTGTGATCGTTGTGGCGTTGTGTGAAATCTTGGGATAGCGGGCGTGCAACCTGGCACACCAGGAGCTCTTTCGTCTCACACAACGGCACAACGCACACAACGGGCGGCAGGCATTCGCGAATTCGCCTCCTTTGTGTACTTTTGACGTGGGTAGTGAGGGTGTCAGTTAAGTGACGCCCTCACTTGCCTTGCATCAGACTATAAAGACAGACACTATTTTTATGCAGCAACGCATCAAATCCCTCGCCCAATCCTGGCTTAAAGAAGGGATCACCATTCGCCGGCATTTGCACCAGCATCCTGAATTGTCTTTTCAGGAAACCGAAACGGCGCGGTTCATTGCCAATAAACTGATGGAATACGGCATTCCGTTTCAGAGCGGGTTGGCAGGCGGAACGGGGATTGTTGCCCTGATCGAAGGTCGCCCTGCTCCGGGAAAAGTGCTTGCTTTGCGCGCAGATATGGATGCCCTGCCGATCAAAGAAGCGAATGCCGTGGATTATTGCTCTGTGAACGATGGCGTGATGCACGCGTGTGGCCACGATGTGCATACCACCTGCCTGCTGGGTGCAGCGTATATTCTGCAAACCCTGCGCAACGAATGGGAAGGCCAGGTTAAATTACTGTTCCAACCGGGAGAAGAGTTGCTGCCGGGTGGCGCATCCCTCCTGATCAAAGAAGGCGCATTGGAAAATCCGGCGCCCGTTTCTATTTTTGGGCAACACGTAGAGCCACCATTAGAAGCCGGCATGGTGGGATTTCATGCAGGCCGCTACATGGCATCTGCCGATGAAATTTACCTCACCATTCATGGGAAAGGCGGCCACGGCGCCATGCCGCACCAGTGTGTGGACCCGATTTTGATTGCCGCGCACCTGCTGACAGGCCTTCAACAGGTCATCAGCCGGAACACCAACCCGTTTTTGCCGGCAGTGTTGACGTTCGGGCATATTGCTTCCGAAGGCGGCGCAACGAACATCATTCCGGATGTTGTGAAAATCAAAGGAACGTTTCGGACTATGGACGAAAGCTGGCGGTTTGAAGCGCACGAACGCATCCGGAAAATGGCCCGCCAACTGGTGGAAGGCATGGGCGGCCATTGCGATTGCCGGATTGAAGTCGGCTATCCGGTGCTCGTCAACAACGACGCACTCACCCTCCGCGCCCGTCAACACGCCGAAGCTTACCTTGGCGCCGACAAGGTTGTGGACATGCCGCAGCGCATGACCTCAGAAGATTTTGCTTTCTATTCGCAGGTAATGCCCGCTTGTTTTTATCGCCTCGGCGTCCGCAAACCTGGCGGTGAAGCCATATTCCCGGTTCATACCAACACCTTTGACGTAGACGAGCGCTGTCTCGAAACTGGGGCGGGGTTGATGGCGTGGATGGCGATGGAGGAGTTAATTTGAAGGTGAGTTGATTTGAAAATTTGAAGATGAGGCGTCAGGGAAATTGTTGTTCGTTGATCGTTGTAAGTTGTTCGTTTAGTTGGATATTCGGAGGATGTTTTCGTTATCCGACATAAGGCGACACCACCGTTAAATGTTTGCTTCGAATTCATTTTGACTGCACTCATCCAGCTGACAAACGAACAACCAACAACGGCCAACGAACAACCTCGTTTCGACTCTGCTCAACGAACAACTTACAACGAACAACCTACAACTCCCTTAAAATTCAATTCGTTTTTCCAAAAACTCCTCATCCCCCAATCCCCGGACTTCCAGCGTGACGGCGGGTTTGGCACCTTTCCAGTCTATGCGCATGACGCCAAAGTTTTTCATGATGATCAAATTTCCTTCACGGAAACGGTTGGGTTCGCCTTCGCTCCCCCCTGACCAGGTATGCGTGAGGCCGCTGGAGGTGAGTTCGTAAAGCGGTTGAGGGAGGCCGTACATTTCAATTCTGGACAATTCGGCGATGTGGCGGTCGCCGCTCAGGAGCAGGGCGCCGGCGGGTTTGGTTTTTTTCAGCAGGTTAAAAAAGCGCTTGCGGGCTTCCGGAAAATTCGCCCATTTTTCAAAAATCTGTTCTTCCGGAATAAACTGGATGCCGCAGGCAATCAAATGCAGTTGTGCATCGCTGTTGGTGAGTTCGGATTCCAACCATTGCCATTGGGCCTCGCCCAGCACATCGCCTTCCGGGTTGTCAAAATAGCGCGGGTTGCGCGTTGGATTGGATTTCAGCTCGTCGCGAAAATAGCGCCCGTCTAACAGGATGATTTTTACTTTTTTGCCTTTGGGGCCGATGGTAAACGACTGGTAGGCGCCTTCCCGTGAGCGCACGGGCGCATTGGCGGGCACGCCCAGAAAATCGAGCATGAGTTTTTTGCTCTCCTTTTTTTTGGGATAGGTTTTATCGCCATCGTTTACACCGTAATCATGGTCATCCCAAATGCCGATGATGGGGCATTGCGCCAGCAATTTTTGGTACTCCGGGTGGCTGTTCTGGAGCGCGTATTTGTCGGCCAGCACCTGCATGTCTTCCGTGTCGCCGTATACATTATCACCCAACCACATCCACAACTGCGGTTTGTGGCGCAGGACGTATTGCCACATTTCCTGCGACTCATCCTGTCGGTTGCAGGAGCCAAACGCAATGGTTTCTAACAATTGGCTGTTATTGAGCGGCAAGTGAACCGGCGCGTTTGTGGTTTGTAATGCGCCATTGGCCGGGCGCTGGCAGGAGAACAGGCCAATCAGAAAAAGGAAGCAAAGGCTAAATCGCAGCATCGTATAAAAATTAGGCTCCCCGAAAAGTAGACACTTTCCGGGAAGCCCGTGCGATTGTATGGTTAATTTTATTTGAATTTTGTAACTAAAACAAGGCAGGGCCTTGTAAATAGGAGACGCGAGGCGGAGCCATCGCGTCAGCGGAGCTTCGACTTCGCTCAGCTACCGCGCCATCGCGAGGCGGCAGAACAGAACGAACAACGCTCAACAAACAACTTACAACTACTTAAACTGGTCTATCAGCGCCTTCTTCATCTGCTCAAACTCTTCTTCACTGATAACGCCCTGGTTGCGCAAATCTGCCAATTCTCTCAGGCGATCGAGGGTATTTCCCGCAGCTGCCGCGCCTTCTGTTGGTGGCGGCGGCGGCGGTGGGGGCATTTTCCCTTCTTCCTGCTCCTTGCGGATTTGTTCGGCTACTTTTTTGCCTTTTTCAAACTTCTCGTTGTAGAATTTTTTCAGGCGATCCGTGTCGAAATCGAGGAAAGTGCCGCCAGCTGAGAAGTGCTGTTTGAACACTTCGCCCAATGCATACGTGGAAGCGCCGTTGAAGATGGATACCGTTATGCCGCCAATCACCGTGCCAATGCCGGGCAATAATTTGATCAAACTGCGGGCGCCTGCGCGGGCCAATGTGGAACTCGTGAGGGCTGTCACGATGGCTTTGCCCTGCGTTTCTGAAAAACTGAGGCCATAAACCCGCGACAATTGCCGCACCATGTCGAGTTGGATGGCACTTACCGCAAAAATATCCGCGATTGGAACGACGATAACAAAACTGGCGCCCATAGACCAGGCGACGTGGTTGCGGATGATGGTTTCCGCGTGTTTACCACGCTCGTCTCCACCGGTGTTAGTCTCCATGAATTGTTCTTTTAACTTTTTTGTGGCATATCGCCGGATGGTCTCCTTCATGTGTTCAGGATGATTTTGAATACAGGTTCAATATTAAGCCTTTTTGGGTATAGAGGGCAAGGTTTTTTAGACAAATCAACGAAAAATGCCCACCCAACCCTTTTGAATTGCTTCCTGTCTTTGCTATAAAAATTAACCACCATGAAAAGTAAAATCACGTTTGCGCTCTTACTTACGACATTGGCTATTTCCTGCAACAAAGACCAGTTTAATCCCGATTCAGTATCGTACTTTATTTTTGGATCTTACCACTGTAAATGCAATCACACCCTGAGCTCCTGTGCTTCGCTTTACAAATACACCCCCGCTTCATTGGTAGCCGGCGATGGCGCCTTTTGCCGGGTAGAGGAGTTTACCTACGAAGGCCCGTCTTTACCAGCGGAAGAAATTGCTTTGGGAGCAGCATTGATCAATGAAATCCCGGATGAACTTTACCTTTCTGAGGAAACCCGTTTCGGTTGCCCTGATTGTAGCGACCAGGGAGGATATTACGTGAGCATAAAAGAGGAAGGCATGCCTGCCAAGACCTGGCATATTGACACTCAGACACATTCACTTCCTGCATTTCTGTTGCCTTTCCAGCAAAAAATCCGGGAGACGGTTGATGTATTGCAGTGAGACGCTTTTAGCACTTGTTTGGGGAATCCCAAGCAAGTGCTAAACAAAAACCTGGTGTGCGTCGCAGCTTGATTTTTAGAGCATACCGTCCTCGACGTCTCGCTTTCTACAAACTTATTTTTCTGCTATCTTTGTGGCAAAACTCATTCCAATGAAAGTCAAAATCCTTTTCCTCTTTCTGGCTGGCGCCAGCTTCTTCTCCTGCAAAACAACGCCGACACCTTCCGATTCGGTGGACTATTTTGTGTTTGGATCCGGTTATTGCCATTGTATCAACAATTGCGGTACGTTCTACAAATACACCCCCACTGCTTTAGTGAAAGGGGAAGGCCAGACTTGCCAACGGACGGATTACACGTACAGTGGTGCAGCCCTCCCAGCAACTGACCTTGCGCAGGCAGAAGCGCTGCTGAAAGCTTTACCTGATGAATTGTATACCGCTGCAGACACCACTTTCGGCTGCCCGGATTGTGCCGATCAGGGAACCTTCCACATTGAAATCAAAAAAGGCGGAGTGGTCAAAGCCTGGAGATTGGACACGAACGAAGGCGCGCTCCCTGAATTTCTGGCGCCTTTTCAGCAAAAGATCAGAGCGACGCTCGAAGCGTTGAAAGAATGAACTGTACAATCTTACCGGTTGCTCCCTGATTGTCGAGGATGTACTGCTTCGCTATTTTGGAAGCGTTACAAAGGAAATCAGTTTCCTCTAATTGGCGGAAAGCCACGACTAAAGCATCCTGATTTTGTATAGAAAAACCACCCCCTTTTTCAACCAAATACCTCGCTTCCTCAAACTTTTCATACTTCGGGCCAAAGATCACCGGCAACCCGAACGCAATGGGTTCCAGCGTGTTGTGGATGCCTGCGCCGAAACCGCCGCCAATGTAGGCCACTGCGCCGTATTGATACAGCGAAGACAACATGCCCACATTGTCAATAATCAAGAAACGCGCCGGTACTGCGTTTTCCGGAGTGGCTTTTGAATACGGAATGGCTGCATCGCCCAGCGTGCGCAAAACCGGCTGCACGTGTGCAGCATCGGCCTGGTGCGGCGCGATGACCGCTTTCCAGTCGGAAGGTAAATTTTCAAGTAAAAATGGGAGCAAAAGGGCTTCGTCTTCGGGCCAGGAGCTGCCGGCGATCAGGAGTTTGGATGCTCCGCGGAAGGCTTCCACGATGGGGTAGCCAGAGACACTTTCCGCCAATTGCATGACGCGATCCACCCGCGTATCGCCGGCTACAGTGACCGCTTTCAAATCCAATTGGCGCAACAAGGCCGCCGAAGGTTCATTTTGGGTAAAAATATGGCTGAAAGCGCCAAGGGCTTTGCGAAACAAGCCGCCGTACCATTTGAAAAAGACCTGGTCGTTCCGAAACAGCGCCGAAATGAGCAGGGTTTGAACCTGCCTTTCTTGTAAAGCCTGCAAGTGGTGGATCCAGAATTCGTATTTCACAAAAACAGCCAGATCGGGTTGCACCAAATCCAAAAACCGGGCAGCATTGCGCTGGGTATCGGTAGGCAGATAGCCAATAAAATCAGCCTGCGGGTAGTTTTTGCGGATTTCATATCCCGATGGAGAAAAAAATGTCAACACGATGCGTACTTGCGGATTTTGGCGCTTCAGCGATTCGATCAGCGGGCGGCCTTGCTCAAACTCCCCAAGGGAAGCGCAATGAATCCAGACCGTAAACCGCTGTTCGCCCATTTTCCATGCAGTGCTGGCTTCGCTCATGCGCTCAAACAGGTTGCGCCTGCCGGCTACCCATTGCGCCGCTTTGGGCCGGAACCCGGCTGCGATGCGAATGAGCGCGGTGTACAGAAATATGCCGAAGTCGTAGAGTAAGATCAAATCTAGGTATTTACTATGTCTGTTTTTTAGAGTTCGAGAGCAAGGCACGCGAAAGTCCCCAAAATGGGAGTTTACTCAAGTAAATGACCATTTTGGGGGCTGAGCGTAACGCAGCTATCGGACTATAAAAAAAGACATTTAATAATAATAAATCGAATCGGGATTTGAATTCAAATAAAACGGCAGCGTCCAGCCCACCCGGATGCCGAAAAGCAAATCGAGGCGTTTGGCCGTGTCGCTGCTCCGGGTATCAAAGTTGAAATCGCGGCGGCTTTGGGTGAAGCCTTGCGAGCACTCGATGCCCGCAAAAAAATTGGCGCGACGGTCAGCACCTAAATATTGATAACCAATAAATTGCGTAAGCAAAACACCATTAGTCAAGCGATCATAGCCTTTTTTGTATTCCTTCGACAATTGTGGCACGCTGCGCGAGGGGTCGTCCTGAATCCGGATGCTGTGCTGGATGAAGCCGCCGCCTATGGTTGCCCGAATGCCCGAACGTTTGTTGACCTCAGAAAGCGAAAAGAGTTTCCCAACCAGCAGGGTGCTGTGGAATCCCCGTTCCCTAAGCTGAATATCGGCGTAAGCGCGGTCGTTTCCGATGATGTACCCTTCGGGGGTGCGCAATCCGGCCAGCACGTCCGTTTTGACCGTAGAGCCAAACAGGTAGCCGCCATCCAATCCAAAAATCCAGTTGCTTTTGGCTGTCATCCATTCTAAGCCGCCGCCCACATCAAAATTGTATCCATAGCGGTCTTTCAGGTCGCCGCCCGGGGTTTGAAAGGCATAGGTAATGTGCAACAGCAGGGCTTTGTCGGTGTTGGCTGGCGCTTGTGAAGCCCTGGGCTTCGCTCGTTGGGAGGGCATTTGTGCAAAAACTGGCCCGGTCGTCAGCAATGCCGGCAAAATGGCCCAAAAAAAGTGTTTAACAATCGTTTTCATGCTTTATCATTTAGGAAGCGTAAGTACGAGGGCGCAAGATCGCCATATTTTCAATTTCCGATTATCTTTGTCCCACTGCATTTTTTTATCATCAAACCTGCCTGCCGTCAGACAGGTCAGAATCAAGCTTTTGTGAGCAGAATTCTCATTACCGGCGCCGCGGGTTTTCTGGGGTCCCACCTTTGCGACCGGTTTATCCGGGAAGGGTTCCACGTCGTTGGGATGGACAACCTGCTCACCGGGAATATTGCCAATATTGAGCATCTTTTTCCGCTCAAAGAATTTGAATATTATCACCACGACGTCACAAAATTCATCCATGTTCCCGGCGAATTCGACTACATCCTGCATTTTGCTTCGCCGGCCAGCCCCATTGATTACCTGCAAATGCCCATCCAAACCCTGAAAGTAGGCGCTTTGGGAACCCACAACCTGCTGGGATTGGCCTTAGCGAAAAAATCGCGCATTCTTGTGGCTTCCACGTCGGAAGTATACGGCGATCCTTTGATCCACCCGCAACCGGAATCGTACTGGGGCAATGTAAACCCCGTTGGCCCGCGCGGCGTTTACGATGAGGCCAAGCGATTTATGGAAGCCATCACCATGGCGTACCACAATTTTCACAAACTCGACACGTGCATCGTCCGGATTTTTAATACCTATGGCCCGCGCATGCGGATGAACGACGGGCGCGCCCTGCCGACTTTTTTTTCACAGGCCATGCGGGGCGAAGGGCTGACCATCTTTGGCGATGGCTCGCAAACGCGCTCTTTTTGCTACGTAGACGACCTTGTGGAAGGCATCTATCGCCTGCTGATGAGCGATTGCCACCTGCCGGTAAACATTGGCAATCCGGACGAAATCACCATCAAAGGAGTCGCGGAAGAAGTGGTGCGGTTGGTTGGCAATCCGAAAGCCTGGATAGATTTCCGGCCATTGCCCCAGGAAGACCCGAAAATCCGGCAACCGGACATTACCAAAGCCAAAAAGCTATTGGGCTGGGAACCAAAAATCTCCCGCGAAGAAGGTTTGCGCAAGACTTACGAATATTTTCAAAAAGTTATCGTTGTTTAAATGGCGTCTGTCTTTATAGTCCGATAGCTGCGTTATGTTCTGCCCCAAAATTGGTCATTTACGCGAGTAAACTCCCACTTTTGGGGCAGAACATGCCTTGCTCTCGAACTCTAAAGAACAGACACCAACTAAATGGACAGACATTGACTAAATACTAAACATGAGCTACAAAAACATCCTGATTACCGGAGGCGCCGGGTTCATCGGCTCGCATCTGGTGCAACTTATGGTGGCGCGTTATCCGGAATCGCGCATTGTCAACTTAGATAAGCTGACCTACGCCGGCAACCTCGAAAACCTTCGGGAAGTAGAATCGGCGCCCAATTACACGTTTGTCAAAGGCGACATCAACGACCCGGATACGCTGGATCAACTCTTCGAAGCTTACCGCTTTGACGGCATTATTCATTTAGCTGCCGAGTCGCATGTGGATCGGTCCATTGAGAACCCGATGAGTTTTATTGAAACGAATATCGTTGGCACGGTTCAGTTGCTCAACGCGGCAAGGCGCCATTGGAAGGATTTCACGGGCAAGCGTTTTTATCAGGTTTCTACGGACGAGGTTTACGGATCGCTCGGAGACACTGGTTATTTCACTGAAACAACTGCCTACGACCCCCGTTCGCCGTATTCTGCCTCCAAGGCGGCTGCCGATCATTTGGTGCGCGCTTATTTTCACACCTATGGCCTGCCGGTTGTGTTGTCCAATTGTTCCAATAACTATGGGCCATTCCAATTTCCGGAAAAACTCATTCCGTTGATGATCAACAACATCCGCATCGAAAAACCCTTGCCGGTGTATGGCGACGGCCTCTACACCCGCGACTGGCTTTGGGTGGGGGATCATGCGGGCGCTATTGACACCATTTTTCACAAAGGAAAAATCGGGGAAACCTACAATATCGGCGGCAACAACGAATGGAAAAACATTGACCTTGTCCACGCGCTTTGCGATATTATGGATGAGTTAATGGACCGGAAACCCGGGACTTCCCGCGGGTTGATTACGTTTGTAAAGGACCGCCCCGGGCACGACCGCCGATACGCCATTGACGCTTCCAAAATAAAAAACGAACTGGGCTGGACGCCTTCTATGGATGCCCTCCAGGGCTTGCGCGCAACGGCTGCCTGGTATTTAGACAATGACGCGTGGTTAGAAAGCGTTACCAGTGGTGCGTACCGACATTATTATGAACAACAATATGCTAACCTGTAAGCAAACATGCTAAACGCTTTTCAAAACAAACTTCAGTTTTTTCGTTTTTTGGTAATCCTGATCGTGGGCCTTCCGGTTTTGGCCGGAGCGCAGGACGAAGGGCTCCGCTACGAGAACTATGTGTACAAATCCAATATCCGGACGGTGCGCTTTCATGCACCCGAACTCTTTCTGACCCAGCCCATTGTAGAGTTGGGTCGCGCGTCCCAACTGGTGTTGTCTTTTGACGACTTAGACGCGGACGTGAAAGATTATACGTACAGCATCGTCCATTGCGACATGAACTGGCGCCCCTCCGACCTTTCGGAAATGGAGTACAATGACGGGTATTCCGAAGACCGCATTGACCGCTTCAGCTTTTCTTTTAAAACCCTTCAGAACTATACGCACTACGAGCTTTTTCTGCCCCATGAAAACATGAACTGGACCAAATCGGGCAACTACCTGCTCAAAGTGTACGAGGATGAAGACGAAAAAACGCTGGTCATCACCCGCCGCCTTATGGTGGTGGATCCGAAAGTCAGAATCACCGCGCAGGTGTCCCGGCCAGCAACGGTCAGTAAGATGGATACGCACCAGGAAATTGATTTTTCCGGTGATTTCGAGCGCTTTCCCATCAAAAGTCCGCAGCAGGAAATCCGGGCCGTAGTGCTGCAAAATGGCCGCTGGGACAATGCAATCACCGGAGTGGCTCCGCTTTTTGTGCGCGCTAACAGCATGATATTTGACTACCAGGATAAAGTGGTTTTTCCTGCCGGAAAAGAGTTCCGGTTCTTTGACTTCCGGAGCTTGCGCTATCGAAACGAACAAATTATATCCATTGACCAATTCCCGGATCGGTATGAAGTCATTTTGGGCAAAGAGATCAAGCTCTCCGGCAAAGTTTACCTCAACAGCCGCGACATCAACGGCAACTATGTCGTTGAAACCGTAGACCAGGACAATTCAAATTTAGCCAGCGAATACGGCCAGGTGCTGTTCAGTATTTACAGCCCGGAACCCTACTACGAGGATGATGTGTACTTAGTTGGAGCGTTCAACGACTGGCAACTGATGCCGGAATACAAAATGGTTTACAACCCGGCCATCAACGGTTATGTGGTGAAAACGCCGCTCAAACAAGGATATTACAACTACGCGTATGCGGTTGCGCCGCGAAAATTGCCGGCGGTTATGACGCCGTTGAATTTGAGTGAAATTGAAGGCGACTGGTACGAAGCGGAAAATGAATACACCATTTTGCTCTATTACCGGCCTTTTGGGGGAAGGTATGATGAGCTGGTGGGGTCGTTGACGTTTAGTTCGACACGGTAGGGCGTGTCTGTCTTTATAGTCCGATAGCTGCGTTACGCTCGACCCCAAAAGCGGTCATTTACGTAAGTAAACTCCCGTTTTTGGTGTCTTCGCGTGCCTTGCTCTCGAACTCTAAAGAACAGACACTGTGACTAAATTGGCAAATTTAACTCCGTTTCAGTACTCCGTTCGTAGCAGCTTCAATCTACAATGCCAACAAAGTTATGAGGTGTAATCTTCTTTAGCTCTTCCCGCACCTCCGCACTCACCTTCAAATGCCCAATAAATCCTTCAATATCCACCTTTGTAATCGCCGTCTTCCCCCGCGTCAGTTCTTTTAGTGCTTCATAAGGCTGCGGATAGCCCTCCCGGCGAAGGATGGTTTGGATGGCTTCGGCCACGACCGCCCAATTGGCGTCCAGGTCGGCGTGCAGGCGCGGTTCGTTCAGAATCAATTTCCCCAATCCTTTGGCGATGGCCTGAAACGCAATCATCGTGTGCGCAAACGGCACGCCAATATTGC
Organism: Saprospiraceae bacterium; assembly: GCA_022841505.1. Lineage (GTDB taxonomy): Bacteria > Bacteroidota > Bacteroidia > Chitinophagales > Saprospiraceae > JABWAJ01. Next base: position 22,609 of record JALHRK010000018.1, read on the forward strand.
GCAGCACCGTGCTGTCGGTGAGGTCGCGTTGCAGGCGGGAAACGGGGAGTTTATCGGCTAAATGCCCGAAGATTGCGTTGGCCAAACCGAGGTTCCCCTCAGCATTTTCAAAATCAATTGGATTCACCTTGTGCGGCATGGCCGATGAGCCGATTTCGCCCGCCACGGTTTTTTGTTTGAAATATTCCATCGAAATATACGTCCACACATCCCGGCAAAGGTCAATGAGGATGGTATTGATGCGCATCATGCCGTGGAACAACGCCGCAAGGTGATCGTAATGTTCGATTTGCGTGGTCGGGTGGGAACGGGTGAGTCCCAGGTCTTTTTCTACAAAATGATCGGCAAACGCCCGCCAGTCTATTTTGGGATACGCGACAAAATGCGCGTTGAAATTGCCGGTTGCGCCTCCAAATTTGGCTTTGTAGGCCACGCCGTGCAACAAAGCCGTTTGGGCACGCAGCCGTTCTGTGAACACCCGGAACTCCTTGCCCACGGTAGTCGGAGAGGCTGGTTGGCCGTGGGTATGCGCCAGCATGGGAATGCCGCGCCAGGATTCAGCAAGTGCTTCCAAACTATGCGACAACTGCGTCAGCGCGGGGTAATAGACCTGTTCCATGGCGTGTTTCAGCAGCAGCGGGGTGGCCGTGTTGTTGATGTCCTGCGAGGTCAGTCCGAAATGGATAAGTTCTTTGTAGCGTTCCAGCCCAAGCCCGTCCATTTTCGATTTCAGGTAGTACTCCACCGCTTTCACATCGTGGTTGGTTTCGCGTTCGATGTGTTTCACCGATTCCGCTTCTGTTACGTCGAACCCTTCTGCTACGCGCAGCAGGGCTTCTAATTTCCCTGGCGGCACTTCCTGCAATTGCGGCAACGGCAGGCGGCACAACGCATTGAAATAGCGCACTTCGACCAGGACGCGGTAGCGGATGAGGGCGTATTCCGAAAAATAGGCAGCTAACGGGGCTGTTTGGCGGCTGTAGCGACCATCAACTGGTGAAATTGCAGTGAGCATGTGGATGGTGTATTAGTTTTGGTCCGTAAAGATGTGGTAAAAAATAATCCCCTTCTTTAAAATTTAAACAAAATCCATACCTTTGCGCATGGAAACAAAAAATTCAGACCGCAATAAGTTTCTGGGCGAAGCGCTCACCTTCGATGACGTGCTTTTAACGCCCGGCTACTCCGAAGTCCTTCCACGCGAAGTTGACATTTCTTCACAATTTACCCGCAATCTTCGACTAAACGTACCGATTGTTTCGGCGGCGATGGATACCGTCACCGAGAGCAAACTGGCCATTGCCATTGCCCGGCAGGGTGGCATCGGGATCATCCACAAAAACATGACGATTGAGGAGCAGGCAGCGCAGGTGCGCTCCGTGAAACGCTCCGAAAGCGGCATGATCGTGGATCCGGTGACGCTGATGGAAGACGCCCTGGTCAGCGATGCGCTGGCCTTGATGCAGCAATTCAAAATTGGCGGCATTCCCATTGTCAACCAGCAAAAGCGGCTCATCGGCATCCTCACCAACCGCGATTTGCGCTTTGAACGAAACGTGAAGCGCCCCATCCGGGAGTTGATGACGACCGGTAATCTGGTGACCGCGCCTTTGGGCACTACGCTGGAACAAGCGCGCGATATTTTGCAAAGCCGCAAAATTGAAAAGCTCCCCGTTGTTGACGACAACTACATGTTGGTGGGGCTGATTACCTATAAAGACATCATGAAACTGCACGATTACCCGCGTTCCTGCAAAGATTCGCTGGGCCGCCTGGTGGTTGGCGCGGCTGTTGGCGTGACGAACGACGTGATGGAACGCATTGAAGCCCTCGTTAAAATGAGTGTGGATGTGGTGGCGGTAGACACGGCGCACGGCCATTCCAAGGGCGTACTCGACGCGGTTAGGCGCATCAAAAAAGCTTATCCCGAATTGCAGATCATCGGCGGAAATGTCGCTACCGGCGAAGGCGCCAAAGCACTGGTAGATGCTGGCGCTGACGGGGTAAAAGTGGGCGTTGGGCCCGGCAGTATTTGTACGACCCGCGTTGTTGCCGGGGTTGGCGTGCCGCAATTGTCTGCTATCTACAACGCCGCGGCGGCCATCAAAGGCTCCGGTGTTCCCATCATCGGAGACGGCGGAATCCGCTACACCGGCGACATCGTGAAAGCGTTGGCCGCAGGCGCCAGTACCATTATGGGGGGCAGCCTTTTTGCAGGCGTGGAAGAAGCGCCGGGAGAAACCATCATTTTTGAAGGCCGCAAATTTAAAATCTACCGGGGCATGGGCTCGCTGGGCGCCATGAAAGAGGGATCAAAAGACCGCTATTTTCAGGATGTAGAAGACGATATCCGGAAGCTCGTTCCGGAAGGCATCGAAGGCCGCGTACCCTACAAAGGCACCGTGGAAGAAGTGATGGTGCAGTACATTGGCGGCTTGCGGGCAGGCATGGGTTATTGCGGTGCGCCAACGGTGGACGCGCTTTTTGAACGGGCCAATTTTGTCAAAATTACCGCCTCCGGTATCCGCGAAAGTCATCCGCATAATGTGATTATTACCAAAGAGGCACCGAATTATAGTAGCCGGTAGTTCAGTGGGCAGTTTTTTTAGGGGGCAGTTGGCAGAGGGGGCAAACCTATAAGGTTTTAAAAACCTTATAGGTTTAAACGGCTGAAAATCAAATACAAATAACAAAATGAACAACCTTCATCATCGCATGATTTTGCGGGAAGCAACCCTTGCAGACCTGCCGCTGCTGGAGCACTGGGATGAACAGCCCCACAACATCGAATCCGACCCGAACGACGACTGGAACTGGGCGGTTGAACTGGCGCGCTTTCCGGACTGGCGGGAACAACTGATTGCTGAATTGGATGGAAGGCCAATCGGGTTTGTTCAAATCATTGACCCCGCCCGCGAGGAAACCCATTATTGGGGAGACGTGCCGGAAAACCTGCGCGCTATTGACATTTGGATTGGCGAAAAAGAAGACCTGGGGCAAGGCTACGGGAAAACGATGATGTATTTGGCGCTCGACCGGTGTTTTGCGGCAGACGATGCCGTAACGGGGGTGCTCGTTGACCCGCTGGCCTCAAACGTCAGGGCGCACCGGTTTTATGAGCGCGAAGGATTTAAGTTTATTGAAGAAAGAAAATTTGGGGAAGATGAGTGTTTTGTTTATCGGATAGATAGATCGTAAGACAGTTGGCAGTTGGCAGTAGCTCCACCCTGCCAACCGCCAACTGAAAAACTGCCAACTGACTAAAACGCTTCTCCCACCGTCAAATAAAACCCCGATTCTCCTTTGCCAAAACCATAATCGAGGCGCAGGTTAATCTTTTGCCGCCGGTCCAACGCGACGCGAAGGCCTGCGCCGGCGTTCCAACGCAGGAAAGCGCTGCGAATCGCCTCTTTTTCGGAACCTACCCAGCCGGCGCCGCCAAATGCAGTGGCGCCTAACCGCCAGAATAACGGCAACCGGTATTCCCCTTGCAGGAGCAACAGGCGCTTGTCGCGAAAACGTCCGTCAAAATAGCCGCGCAGCCGTTTTGTACCACCCAGGGTCGCTAATTGGTGAAAAGGCGCGTCGCCGGTAGTCACCACGCCAACGGCATTCAGCGCCAAAACGTGTTTTTTGAGGATGGGAAAATACCGCGCCACTTCCGCAGAAAACCTGGAGTAGGCAAAGTCGCTGCCTGTTGCCTTGCCTTCGGTGTATGCCAAAACTTCAATTAACCACCCTTTTGCGGGTGAAAAAAGCTGGTCGCGACTGTCTAAGTTGTACACCACGCCGATTCCGGAAACCCGCCCGCCATCTGCGCCCGTGATGCCGGCAGTAGCCAATTGTGCTGTGGAATCGCGCAGGGTTATCTTAAAATCATCGAATGCATAGCGCAAGCCCAAATAGCTGTGGCGACCCACTTTTCGCATTGCACTGAGCCGGAGCCGGGGATAGGTGGCATCGTACTTTTCGAGGTAATCCGTTGGCCCATCATTGCCAATGCCGAAGAAATTATAGACGTAGCGATAGTAGCCCAGTTCGCCATAAAGCCACCAGCGATCCTGGTTGAAATACAACTGAAAAGGCGCGTAGAAAAGGACTTGCTTCAATTGCGTATAGGCTCCTCCAAAAGTAATGCTGGAGCGCCTGGCCGGTGCATTCCGGTCGGTGTAAAAGGTCAGGATGCCGCTGGCGCCGAACCCCCAACGTGTGTCGGGGGAATAAAAAACGATGGGCAAGGCCAGGATGCCGGGGCGTGACAGGGAGTCCGACTGGCTGTGCAAAGCTTGGGACAACAAAAAAAAGGCAACCAGTGCGCGAAAGGATAGCCCCCCCCGCCCCCAAAGAGGGAGCTGCAGCAGGAAGCCAACCAGAACTCGAAAGTAGCGCATATTTTTCCTTTTCATTTACGAGCGAACTAGCCCGTGTAGATTTTCAGGAACAGGGTTAAACGCCAATAGTTGAATTTCATACTTTCATCCAGGTATATTGACCATTTTATCTCAAAAAATGAAGGAAGCAAGGTTAAGCACTGACAAAAGTGTAGATTTGCGCAGTTTTGAGAACGCCGGCTTTTCCGGGTATAAAAATCGAACAAATAGTTCATTCAGACATGGATAGAAATACCATTATAGGAGTTTCCCTCATTTTTGCTTTGATCGTGGTGTGGCAACAGGTGATGGCGCCTTCTGCAGAGGAATTGGAGGCGCAAAAGCGCACTGCAGACTCGATTGCGCAGTTGGAAGCCCGCCAACAATTGCCCGATAGCTTAGCGAAACTGCCCGCAACGGACTCCAATGCACAACAAACGCCTGCAACTGCAATGAGCGACTCCGCAAAAGCAGCCCAGACAAGCGCTGTCTTCGGTTCTTTTGCGACCGCAGCGATCGGGGAAGAAAAAACCATCGTTTTAGAAAACGAGGTGATGAAAGTCAGTCTCAGCAACAAAGGCGGGCGGATTCAGGAAATCGAATTAAAGCAGTATTTCAAAGTCCTGGAAGACGAGGCGTTTGTTCAAACCAAAATTCCGGTTAAGTTGCTGGAGGACACCAAAAACAAATTCGAATACTTTTTGCCGATCGCGTCCCTTCCCGGGGGCGGGATTTCCACCGGCCAACTCTATTTTGAAGCAACGCAGGAAGGAACCGCCGTTAAGTTTCGGGCTTCAGCAGGAGAAGGGCGCTACTTCGAGCAAACATACACCCTGGCCCCGAATTCTTACAAAATTGATTACGACATTCGTTTTGAAGGCCTGAACAGCCTGATTGCCAATGACGCACAAGAGATCAAACTCAACTGGGTCAACTTCCTCGATCCAATCGAAATCAATCGAAATTACGAGCGGAACTACGCAACCGTTTATTTCAAACCCACAGAAGACGACGCTGATTACTGTTCCTGCACCGCCGATGACACCGAAACCGCCGATGGCCAACCCCTGAAATGGGTGGCGCACTCCAACCAGTTCTTTACCACGGGGTTGTTTGCGGATCAGCGGTTCAATGGCGCGACGATGGAAACCCAGGTGTTCGACTTAGAAAACGAAGACCTGAAACGCCTGCGTTCCGAAGTGCGCATTCCTTACGGCCATGCGGCGAGCGAAACGATAGCCATGTCCCTCTACGCCGGACCGAACGAGTTCAAGCGGATGAAAGAGATGGGCGACTATTTTGAGGATGTGATTCCTTTCGGATGGAGCATTTTTGGTTCGATCAACCGCTGGATTATCCGCCCGATTTTCAACTTTTTGTCTTCCTTCATGGGCAGCGCAGGCCTGGTCATCCTCATCCTTACGCTGTTTGTCAAGTTGCTGGTTTTTCCGTTGTCTTACCGCATGCTCTATTCGCAGGCGAAAATGGGCGCGCTGAAACCACAGATTGAAACCCTGAAAGCGAAGCACAAAGACGATCCGCAGCAGGTGCAGATGGAAACGATGAAAATGTACCGCGAATTCGGGGTAAACCCCCTGGGCGGCTGTTTTCCGATGTTGCTGCAAATGCCGATCTGGTTTGCTTTATATCGCTTCTTCCCCGCTTCCATCGAGTTTCGCCAGGCGAGTTTCCTTTGGGCAACCGATTTGTCTTCTTACGATGTTATTGCCCGGCTGCCATTTGAAATCCCATTAGGATTTGGTTCTCACATTAGCTTGTTTACAATCCTCTGGGCAGCCACCACGCTGATTTATACTTATTACAATACCAAGCACATGGACTTCTCGGCCAACCCGGCCATGAAGTGGATGCAATACATCATGCCGATTCTGTTCCTCGGCTTTTTCAACAGTTTCGCTTCGGGTTTGACCTGTTACCTTTTGTTCAGCAACGTGATCAACATTGGTCAAACTATTGTCACCAACAAGTTCCTCATTGACCAGGACAAGATCAAGGCGCTGTTGGAACGAAACAAAGCTAAGCCCAAAAAGAAATCGGCTTTTGCCGAACGCCTTGAAAATGCGATGAAAGAGCAACAACGCGTGGCGGCAGAACGCGATCAGACGAAAAAGAAGAAGAAATAACCGATAGGAAAAGGCTATTGGCTTTATAAAAAAGAGTCATCCCGACCTTGGGATGACTCTTTTTTTTGACCTATATTCACAATTATGTTCCGGCAGGTTCCCAAAGTTTCGTATTTTCCCGTTTGCAAAAGCTATAAAATACGCGCCGTAATGGAACCAATCACAAAAAACAATGCCAGCAATAAAGGACTATACGTGTTGAATATCGTTGCCCTGGCGGTAGTCTTGTACCTCAATTACTTAGCAAACGCCTTGCCGCTCAATGGCCGGACCCCGGGGGAGCTTTCTGACCTGTATCCCAACCTGTTTGTACCCGCCGGGCTGACGTTTTCAATCTGGGGCGTCATCTACCTGTGGGTGCTGGTCTGGGTGGGCATGCAGGCAGTCGCATTGCTGACCGGAAAACAGGCGCCGGGAGCAGCCAAAGCAGGTTGGTGGTTTTTGGCAACCTGTGCGCTCAACATGGGCTGGCTTTTTGCGTGGCATTGGGAGCAATTGCTGCTTTCGGTGGGTATTATGATCGCACTTTTGTATTGCCTGGTGCGGCTCAATCAGGCGATTGGGAATGGCGTGTCGGCAGAAAGCGCCTGGGAAAAATGGACCGCTCACCTCGTTTTTGGATTGTACCAGGGCTGGATTACGGTGGCTTTGATTGCCAATGTGACGGCGTTGCTCGTTGGATCAGGATGGAAAGGCGGCATGTTGGCTGAATCAGATTGGGCCATCATCATGGTGGAGGTCGGCGCTGCGCTTGCAGTTTTCATGGTCTGGCGTTTCAACCATTTATTTCATGGCGTAGCCGTCATCTGGGCTTTATACGGCATCTACCTGAAAAGATCGGCAGAAGTCAGCAGCGATTCCATTTATGTGGCTTGGGCCGCAATTGCAGGTATGGCGCTCGTTGCAGGTTTTGTTGTTTTGAATGTGCGGAAGTGGTGGAGGTATTGAAAAAAAAGGTTAAAGTTGAAAGGATAAAGGATAAATGGGGTTGTTCGTTGAGCGTTGTTTGTTGTTCGTTTGTCAGCTGGATGGGTGCAGTCAAAATGGAGTCGAAGCGAAAATTTAACGGCGTTGTCGGCTTATGTCGGAAAACGAAAACATCCTCCGAATAACGAACTAAACGATCAACTTACAACGATCAACTTACAACAAATTCCCCAGGCTCCTCATCCTCAAATCTTCAAATACTCAAATTTTCAAATACTCAAATACATCCGACTGACATGACAAAAAAACACTTCCTCTCCCTGACCTTATGCGTTTTGGGGATGGCGCCTCTTGTTGCGCAACCATTCACCCAAACAGATTTTCAACAACTGCATGCCCTCAGAGGCGCCTGGACCTTAACGAACAAAAGGGGCGTGCTGCATGAGGTCTGGCGGTTGAATGCAGCCGATCAACTGACCGGAGTCAGCTTTTTGGTGCGCGGAAAAGACACGATCCCACAGGAAAACATTGTTTTGCAGTTGCGGGAGGGAAACATTACCTATACGCCAACGACTGTTAATCAAAATGAAGGTTTGCCTGTCGTTTTTACTTTGATCAGCACCGAAAACGGGCTTTTCATTTTTGAAAACAAGGCGCATGATTTCCCACAACGAATTGGCTATCAGATCCCAAAAGATTCCCTGCTCAACGCATACATTGAAGGTCCGACGCCAAACGGGATGAAAAAAATACCATTCCCCTACAAAAGAATCCACCGGTCAAACCGCGTTCCCAGTCCGGAATATACGGCACGAAAAGCGACTGCCCTCCAGGCGCCTTCTGTTTTCCAAAAAGAAATTGACGGAAAATTTCCGGGAAGGGTTGTGTACCAGGATAGCTTGGTGACGGCACTTTACCCTTTGGGAGGCGGACAATTGCCTGCCCACCTGCTCGTCATTCCCAACCGAACGATTCCAACCCTGAATGAGGCTAAAGCTGAAGACGCCGCCTTGCTGGGGCACATGATCCTGACCGCCCGCGACCTTGCGCGCCAGGAGGGCATTGAAGAAACGGGGTATCGCCTTGCATTCAACACCAACGAAGACGCCGGTCAGTCCGCTTTTCACCTCCACCTGCACTTGTTGGGAGGCGCCCGCACCGGGCCCATGGCCGATCAGCGCTGGCGCAACATTCGCCGCCGGCTGAATGACCCCAATTTGGCGGATCCCTTTGAAAAAAGAATCCTCGGAATCTGGTCGGGGCAAGGCAGTGCGTTTGGAATGCCTGCCAATATCTCGATGGCTTGGGAGCCGGATCTGCAAAGTAATTTTTTGCTGCTCAACTACCGCATGGACATGCGCGATACCAGTGGTCGTGTGCAAACCTTCGAAGGAAAAGCCTATTACCAGCCGGCAGGAACTCCGGGGCAATACAAAGCGACCTGGTTCGATTCCGGTGGGGAAATGCACCCCGTGGAGGCAACATACGACGGCCAGATACTGACTGCCAACTGGGGAACGCCTGCCACCAAAATGGGCAAAACAACGTATCATTTTGTAGATAACAACACCGTGGAAATTGTGGATTATATCCAGACAAAAGATGGAAGCTGGAAAGCGTTTAACCGGAATACAGTTTTAAGAAACCCGTAGCGGCAGTAACAAAAAAGGGGGTGTACAGAAGGGTTGAATTCGCAAAAACGGGCGTTTGCCGGCAGACAAACTAAAACTGATTCTTTTTTCCCATTGCTTAATTGAACAGAACCGATTCGTCAATTTTCCGTTTTCACAAATTCAACTGATTGTACCCCCCCAACTTATGTAAATTTGTTTCGCTTTTTTTGTTCATAGTTTTTGCCAGGCTCGCAATGCAACCTGATAATACTGCAAAGTTATATTGGTTATCTTCATATAACTTAACCCTGAACAACCTTTTCCGAAAAACTATACGATCGTATAGTTTTCAAAAAAATGCCTCCAGGTTCGTGCTTTCCTGCTTATTTTCAGAGAACTTTGATTTTGTAATGAATGCAAAATCAATCATACAGACAGCCGTGATCGGATTCGTGCTGACCTTGAACACACTGGTCGCACAATCAACAGATTATGAGATTCGGTACCTTGGCTTTCAGGAAGGGTTAAAAGATCGGAATGTAACAGCTGTTTGCCATGACCACAAGGGCGTTGTCTGGATTGGAACAAGAACCGGGTTGTATCGCTACGATGGATATGAAATAACACCGTTTAGGATAGAGGGGACGGGGTCTCAACCGAATTTTCAGGAAATTCAAATCAATTATATTCTGGAGGATGCCAATCGAAATTTGTGGATAGCTACGATGGGAAATACCTTTGTGTTATCACCCGACATGCAACTCTTGTCCACCACTGGATTTTTTCAGAGCCTCATAACGGATGACAAAAAGCAAGTCTTTGGAAGTGAAAATAGCAAAATAAGCCGTCTTCAATTAATTCGGGAAAATGGGAGCACGAAGCTTGTCAAAACGAAGACTTCACTCACAGGCAATTACCTTTTTAGAAAAACAGGGGACTCAAATATCTGGTCATACGATTGCGTCTCCGGTAAGGTTCGCATTTTAGAAGAAGACCATCAGGTGCGGGAATTGACTCAACGGCTAAGACCGGATCTGTGGGTTTGTTATTTGAATTATGAAGGCGGAGCATTTATTGTTTACCCGCATAATAACGCATATTTAGTTGGGGAAGATCCCCCGTCTTTGCAGCCTTTATCGAGAACTACCGAGGACATCAAAAACCCCTTTTTTTTTAAAAAACTATTGAATGATTTTATAAGACAGAACGCGTCCCTCTTTTCTCCTGAAATTGCCGGGTTGATTGACCTGCCCAACACCGTTGAGCCTGATCGTTATGGCAACCTTTGGGTGGGTACAGAATTTGGTGTTTTTCTGGTGATGAAACGCGGGGCTGGATTTCAATTCATTGAAGTTTTAAGAGGAGAACCTGCCCGCGCTATGTTCAAAAATGTAGACACGCTGATGGTTTCCGTGCCGGCAGGGTTACAACGGATAAATTTGAAAACGGGCGCGTCCCTTGGGAAACCGCATTTTGTTGGAACAACCCGGGTTATCCTTCCGATTGATGAAAAAAAGTTATTGCTTGCCGGTGAATACGATCATCTTTATATTGTGGATAAAGGAAGTGGAAAGTTATTAAAGGAATTCGGACACAACCAGATATTCCACCAGTTCTCAGGCGTTAAACTACCGAACGGTCAATTTTGGATAGGAGGGCCTGCTTCCGGCATGTTACAAATTGATCCAATGAATTATGAGAGGCCGGTGGTGTTAGGTTTAGGTCAAAATTACGCACGTATCAGGGCCGTTGTAGCGGGTCAGGATAACGAAATTTGGGCGGGGGGAGAAGGCGGATTATTCAGGATCAAAGATAACCAGCTTTCAAACAACCTGCTGCCTGCATCCAAGAAAGACCTTTTGATTACCTGTATGCTGAAAATGAGAGATACCCTCTGGCTGGGTACCCGCGCACATGGACTATTTTTGTACGATGTAAAAAAGTTAGCATTTATTCATGCACTCAGTACCGTAGACGGGTTGCCCAATCACGTGATCAACGCACTGCTTGCAGATCGGGATAACCATATTTGGATAAGCACCAACCAGGGGTTAAGCCAACTGAATCCCCAAACCGGAGAACTGGTGAATTTTTCTGCCAGAGATGGCCTGCAAATTGAAGAATTCAATATGTCTTCCGCTTTGTTCGATCCAGCATCAGGGCTTATGTTTTTTGGCGGACTGAACGGCATAACCTGGTTCGACCCCTCTGAAATTGAAAAAAAGATTATTGTTCCGGAAGTTTTTTTCTCCAAAATCCTCCGGCCAGGTCAAATGGACGGGGATATTGAAACGCTTTATCCCGATAAAGAAGTGCCAGTCATTAAATTAGAAGCCAACGCCCGTTTTGTCGAATTTCACCTTGGTTCCACCGATTACGCAGCGCCACAACAAAATAGTTTTTGGCACAGATTAAAAGGGTTTGACGCCGACTGGGTTTCAGGGCATAATAACCCCGTTGTGCAATACAGCACGCTGCCTGCAGGAGATTATACCTTCTGCATTCGCACCGTCAATCGGGAAGGATATACCAGTCCGGAGAAATGTCTCCAGCTCTACGTTAAACAGGTTTTCTACAAAACATGGTGGTTTCGCGGGCTGATTGCCCTGGTGTTGGGGGCAATGGCGTTGACTTATTACCTGAGTAAAATCCGGCAGGTGAACCAGATCCTCCGGATAAAAAAACAGATTGCAGACGACCTTCACGATGACGTTGCTGCTTCGCTTTCTCAAATTTCTGTGCTCGCCAAATCGCTTCACGAACAGGAACCGCAGGCGGCTATGCTGGAGCAGATTGAAAACCTGAGCGACGAAAGCATTGGTAAACTGAGTGATATCGTCTGGGCGATAGATGACAGGCCCCAAACGCTGGAGGCATTGGCAAACCGGCTTCAGGATCACGCGGAATCGATTTTTCACCCACTTCAAATTCGCATGAAAGCTGAAATCCACATTGCTGAATCGGTGCGCAACGTTGCTTCCCCGGTGCGCCACCATGTGCTGATGATTTTTAAGGAAGCCGTCAACAACATCATTCGGCACTCAAACAGCAACTTTGTTTTCATCCGGCTTGAAAACCAACGGAAGGAACTCATTTTGGTCATTGAAAATTCGTTCAATGCCCTGAAAAGTGGGGCGCATTCCAGCGGAAAAGGTTTAGACAGCATGGCCAAACGCGCCAGGCTGCTGCATGGTGATTTGAAAATTGAAAAAACGGATCGCTCTTTCCGGCTTATTTTGCAGGTGCCGGATATTTTTGGAAATACATCCTTGTAAAACGTTTTGTATGATCAATGTTGCGATGATTGAAGACAATGCCCAATTCCGGCAGAATTTCCAGGATTATTGCGCCGGTTCGGATCGCCTGGACTGCGTATTTGCCGTAGATTCCGTCGAGAAGTTTCAGAAACTTTACCGGGCGGAAAACGCGGCGCGTATTTTATTGTTGGACATCAACCTGCCCGGGCTTTCCGGCCTCGACGCCATCGGCCTTTTGAAACCATACCTGCCGGAAGAATCCGATATCGTCATGTATACCGTTTTTAACGATGCGGATGCCATCTTTAAAGCATTGTGCGCAGGCGCCACGGGTTATATGCTTAAAAACCAATCGCTTAAAAACATCGAAGAACAACTGGTTGCGGTAGTAGAGGAAGGGGGAAGCGCTTTGTCTTCGTCCGTGGCCCGGCGCATTGTTCAGTATTTTTCGCCCAAACAAAAACAACATCTGGAATCGGAGGAAATGGAACTTAAACCCACAGAGCGCCAAATTGTGCATTACCTCATTGAAGGGATGACCTATCCTGAAATTGCCAGCGTGATGTCGCTTTCTGTTCAGGGTGTGAAATACCACCAGCGCAGCATTTTCAGAAAGCTGAATATTTCTTCCAGGAATGAAATTCACAAGGTTTTTTCGCCTTCGGATAAGAAACAAACATAGAGAATCATCCCGAACTAATGAAAATTCGGAATGACTCATGTTTAATGCGGACCCAGGTTTAATCACTATACTGATACCCCAAATCCGATGTATTCAGAACCGCCTGGCCGGTCAGAAAATCATCAGCCCCACTTAATTTGAAAGGCTTCAGCTTCGCACTCAGCACCGTAGGCGGCATCGAAGACGCGCCCAGGTCGCTGTATCCCTGCTGCCATTGGTTCCAGTAACGATCCAGGTTGCAATGGCTGAACCAGAACAATGGATCAAAAGGCGCCGCATGCAGATCGGTCAGACTCCCTCCTATCCAGGCGTGGCTAACCACATCGGCAGGATAGAACGCAATCAAATAAGACGGATAGTCTGTCATCATCAATGCCTTTGCAGCAATTTCCTTTGCGACAGCTAAACCCGCAGGCGCATTCGTTTCCCGGTAAGTGATGAGTTTGCTCATTCCAAACCCATGATGCAGTGGGTTCGGCTTCACCGGGGTATTCGGGTCGTTCGGATCGTTGTAAGTCAGTTCGGTCAAAATAGCCGGCAAACCGGTTTCAATAGATTCCGGTTCTGTATAATCCCAGTAAGGCAGCGCCAGACTTGCATCCTGAGCTACGAGTAAATTTTCGAAAGCCCAAAAGAACGCCCTGTTCCAGGTCAGGAAGTCTAAGTCATTGCGGGTGGCGTGGCCATCGTTGAGCAGGATTTTGGCAAACGATTGGTACCGCTGATCAGGATCAGCATAAAGTGCTTCGAATGCTTGCCGCAAACGATACACTTCATCCTGATCCAGATCGCGGATGTTTTTCCGTACACGCATCTTCGTTAGTTGGTTGCTTCTGCGGCGGAAGCAACTTGTTGCCGGATTTTCAATTCAGTCCCCGTCAGCATATCCCGTTCGCGTTGCTTCAGCAGTGCTTTCATCTCAATCAATGCAGCCCGGGCAATGACTTTCGCGGCTTCCGGCAATTCCTGAAACAGCGGATTTTTTTCGTACGCCAGGTTGACGTATTCGTAAGGCTTGCCTTTTAAAGCCAAATCCAGCGCATCGTTGGGGTCTCCGGGGTGCAATTCGTTGAATTCGATGCCTTTGATGTAGTACAATTCGTATTCTTCGGCGTAGCTGCCGTTGGCGTCGAAATAGCGGGCATATTTCCAGTCTTTGGTGCGCACGCAGCGGATGCGGTCGGCGGCATTCACCGTTTGCCCCACATTTTTGTTGCCCGTTTTTACGTCGTCGAACGTAAAAAGGTGCGATTGCTGAATGTCGTGATCTAAGTGTGGATCCAGCACGGCAGCCGCAAGGTTGGTTCCGCGCACGTAATCGGAAGGCGTCAGGTCGAGCAGTCCTGCTAAGGTAGGAATGATGTCAATCAGACCGGCGGGCTGGGTCGTGTAAAGCGGTTTGCCGCTTGGATTGATGACTTCCGGGTTGGAATATATATATGGAACCCGCAACGTTTCATCGTACACATTGAAGGCTTTTTGGCGCAAGCCGCCGTGTGCCAGCCCCATTTCGCCGTGGTCGGCCAAGCGAAGAATCAGGGTTTCTTTTGCCAATTCTTTTGGCGATCCAAAGCGGCCATCCGGATCCCGGTCGTAAAACTCCTCCAGCAACTGTGCAATTTCCTTGTCAATGGCCTTAATCAGGTTGCCGTAGAAATTGAGGTATTCGTACTCCTTTTTGTTGTCTTTGCTTTTCAATTCGCCCAGTGACAACGCCAGTATGGCCTTTAACTGCCATTGCGCAGCCGGTTTCCAGTTGTGCAGCAGTTCTTCGTCTACTGTCGGCGGAAGACCGATGTCGCCCACCAACCACCGCTCGTGATCAACATAACCGCCTGCCTCAAAAGTTTTGGGGTAGGAAAGGACGTCGTGCGGGTTCACCAAAGAAACGACTAAGGCAAACGGCCTCGGGTTTTTGCCCTCGGCTTTGGCTTTTTTCCATTCTCGGATGTAGTCCAGCGACTGCTGGATGTACCTTTCGTCGTGGTTGGCGTAGCCGCCGCCAAAATTAGGCAGGGCGATGTCTTCTCCGGCATCGGGCGGCGTCCAGCCCCGGAAAGCAAACTGGGCAACTTCTGCCTGCATCAGTGATTTTTCGGGGTGCATGGTGTTCATCCCGCCTTTGCTCAGGTGCCATTTGCCGCGGTATTGCACATCGTAGTGCGGCCATAACATCTGAGCCATGGTAGACAAGCTGGGGTTCAGAACGGGTTCCGTGATGGAATATTTTCCACCAAAAGAAAGGGTATCCGTAACCCCGTGCTGCGCCGGATACAAACCGGAAAACAAAGTAGAACGGCTGGGCGAACACATGCAGGCATTGCAACAGCCGTTCAGGAATTCTACCCCGTGTTTTTTCAGCACAGTCATGGCTGGCAGGTTTTTTTCTGCCCAATGTTCCGGAAAGTGCATCACTGACCGTTCCTGGTCGGTAATAATGATTAACAAATTGGGCCGGTTGTCGGCGCCAAACGCATTTTTGCTCATGTGAAGTAGTGTTTTAGGAATGAATAATTGTGAACGGGGTAGTTCTACAAATATCGGGTAGAATGGCAGGAAAATGGGTTTGCTGATGTTTCAAAAAGGTTTGTTGGTGTTGCAATTTTGCCTCCCGCGAGACCTATAAGGTTTTTGGAAACCTTATAGGTCTGGCTGCCCGAGCGTGGTTACTTCACCACTCCGATT
>JALHRK010000019.1 GCA_022841505.1 Saprospiraceae bacterium
GGGCTGTTGGATGGACAGGCTATCCGCCCAGTCTGCCTGCGCTTTGCCTGCGCTTGCAAATTGACGCGCCCACCCCTGCTTCCTGTCCTGTACGGCACGATGGAGTAGTTTGTATGCTAAGCGGATGTGTTTGGGGATCACTGCTTTGAGATGCATTGTGTTTTGAGGTTTTGTGGGTTTAAACACATGTTATCTTGTCCCGGTCCATGATGTGATTAGATTGGTGTAAAATTAAGAACTGGCCGTGGTTTTTATATGGATTGGTTGAGATAAAATTTTGCGAATTTTCGCAAAAAAATCACCCTCCCCCTTTACAAACACCAAAAATCCCTTTAACTTTGTAGCGAATTTTCGCTAATAACCATTTTTTTGCCTTAAACCTGCCGTGCCATGTCCGCTACTTTGGTTCATACCGCTGTCCTGAAAGGAGGAGAATTCCTCGTCAAATCCTCCAAACCGGAAGATATGTTCATCCCCGAAGAGATGAACGAAGAACAACTTATGATTCGCGACATGGTGCGCGACTTCCTGCATACCGAGATCCTGCCCAATGTGCAAAAGATTGAAAAACAGGAAGATAATATTACGGTGAAGCTGTTGGACAAAGCGGCTGGACTGGGTCTGCTCGGCACCCACATGCCCCAAACTTATGGTGGCATGGAACTAGACACCAATACCAATACCCTCATTTGCGACACCATTGGACCTGCAAGCGCTTTTACGGTGTCTTTTGCAGCGCATACCGGGATTGGGATGCTGCCGGTGCTGTATTTCGGAACGGAAGCACAAAAGCAAAAATACCTGCCGCGTCTCATCTCCGGCGAATTGAAAGCGTCGTATTGCCTTACAGAACCGGGTTCCGGCTCCGATGCCTTAGCGGCCAAATCGCGCGCTGAACTTTCCGCCGATGGCACGCACTACGTGCTCAACGGCCAGAAGATGTGGATTTCCAATGCGGGGTTTGCAGATATTTTCATCGTGTTTGCACAAATTGGCGGCCCTAACCTGCCCAACGGGAAATCGGGATTTACCGGCTTTATCGTGGAGCGCAACATGGAAGGTCTGACCCTTGGCGCGGAAGAGCAAAAATTGGGCATCAAAGGCTCTTCTACCCGCCAGGTATTTTTTGAGAACGTAAAAGTGCCCGCAGAAAACGTGCTGGGCGAGGTTGGCAAAGGCCACCTCATCGCCTTCAATGCCCTGAACGACGGCCGTTTCAAGCTTTGCGCCCTGAGCCTCGGCGGCGCAAAAGGCAGCGTCACTACCGCCACGCGCTACGCCAACGAACGCATCCAATTTGACGTTCCCATCGCCAGTTTTGGCGCCATCCAATATAAATTAGCCGAACAGGCAATCCGGATTTTTGCCGCAGAAAGCGCGCTGTATCGCGTTTCCAACCTCATGCAGGACAAATCGGGCGTTTTGCAGGAAGCAGGCGCTACGTTTGCGGAAGCCAAATTGCAGGCGGCAGAAGAATACGCCATCGAGTGTTCCATCCTGAAGGTGGCCGGCTCGGAAGTGCTGGACTACGTGGTGGACGAAACCCTGCAAGTGCATGGCGGCATGGGCTATTCGGAAGAAGGCACGGCAGCCCGCGCTTACCGCGACGCCCGCATCAACCGCATCTACGAAGGCACGAACGAAATCAACCGTCTGCTGACGGTGGACATGCTGTTCAAACGAGCGCTGAAAGGTACGCTCGACATCGTTAGTCCGGCCTGGGAAGTCCAGAAAGAACTCAGCTCGATGCCTTCGATGGAAAAACCTTCAGGCCCTTACGGGGAAGAAGAAAGCGCGTTGCGGGATTTCAAAAAAATCATCCTGATGACCGCCGGCGCTGCTGCCAAAATGCAGATGGACGGCAAACTGAACCTGAAAGAAGACCAGGAGATCGTGATGAATGTGGCCGATATGATGATTGACGTTTTCCAGGCAGAATCACTGCTGCTCCGCGTGCAGAAGTTGTCGGGACTGGAAACCAAAAACGACCAGGCGATTTACGACGCCATGCTGCGTGTATTTTTCTCTGACGCCGCAGCCCGCATCCAGAAAAATGCGACGGATGCCCTTGCATCCTTTGCAGAAGGCGATTTATTGCGTACCTTTGTGATGGGTTTGAAACGCTTCAGCAAGTACCCACCGGCAAATGTGATGGCCGAACGCCGTAAAATTGCCGCTGCGCTGATCGCTGCCAATGAATACTGTTTCTGAATTGATAATCCGCGTTGTCAACGCTCAATTTGACAAAATCGGTTTCGCACCAAAAGGTGCGAGCTATAATATAAGGAAACCAATACAAGACCGGGCCTCTGCACTTCATTGGGCAGGGGCTTTCGTTTATAGTATAATTCCCATGAATTTCACTACCTTTATTTCCAAAATTGACATTCCGATGAGATTACTTTTCAATGTTGTGGTGCTCATCAGCATCGCTTTCCTGAGCGCTTGCGGCGGCAGCGGCACAACCGATAGCAGTACCAATTCCCAGACCGGCAGCGACACCACCGGCACACCTGCCGAAATGGAGGCCAACCAGCCGGCGCCACGGGCCAACCACGATTGTACGATTCCGGGCAAAGTGCTGGAGGGCAACCAGTTTTGGATCAAAGAACAGGAAGTGCTGGTCTGTATTGTCGCAGACTCCACCACGGTTGACCCGGATCTTGGCGACAGCCACCGCATCGTGGAAGCTTACAACACCAAAACCTGCGAGCGGATTTTTCGCAAAGCCCTTCCGGTAAACGTCAGCGCTGATTTCCCTTATTATCTGGCGGAAATCACGTATAACAACGTCAACAAGATGGTGGCCATTCGCGGCTTCAATTCGATTTATTGTTTCGACGTGGCTACCCAAAAACTATCTTCAGCCATGAAGCCTGCTTTTAAAAAAGGACGACTCTCTGAAGACGCCCAAACCGGGATGATCAAGCGCCTGGAAGTCTGGGAAAACTATTTAGTCGGCTTTTCCGAAGATCAGGGTACCTTCGTTTTTGATATTGCCAACCACCTGGCGCCCAAAGCAGTATTGCCTTTTGCAGAATACAAAGCCGGAGAAAACGACTTTGCTTCCCTGTTTTTGCTGACTTCCGGCGCCGATGGCCAGCAGGCCATTGTACCGACTTATGACGCCGAGAAAGAGCAGTTTTCAGTCAATGCCCTGTTGGATAAACCAGCCAAATTGAACACCAATATGACGGAAAGTGCAAAAAACAACCGCCATTTGGTTTTGCGGCCTATGGATGCAGCCGCTCCGGCTATTGCGGTGGACATGCTCAAACGCAAGCGGATGGCCCTGCCGGCAGACAAAGCGACGGCGAAAACGCAGGAGATTTTGGAGTGGATGAAAACGCAGCAGTAGCATGAGCCTGAACTATAGTCACCTGCCTAAATGGCTGGAAAACAACTTCATTTTTCGCACGCTCTTTTTGTTCCGGAAGCTGTTCCTCCTGAAAAAAAGCTTCCGGCACTACTCTCAGTTTGCAGAGGACATCTCGATTGGCCTGCATTTCCCTAAACGCTCAAAGGGCTTTTTTGTGGATGTGGGCTGCTTCCATCCGGTCAAATACAACAATACCTACCGGCTTTATCGCAAAGGCTGGCGCGGCGTGAATATTGACATTGATGCGATTAAAATTCAGGGATTTAAGATCTTGCGCCCCGGCGACACGAATATTGCCTGCGCCGTAAGCGACAAGCCCGGCGAGGTGAATTATTGGTCAAATGGGTTTTATTCCCTGACCATTACCTTAGATGAGGAATTTGCTGCGGGCAAACCCGGCTACCTAAAAAAAACGGTAAAAGCCGACACGCTGAACAATCTCTTAGACGGTACCAAATACAAAGACCGCCCGATTGATTTTTTGACCGTAGATGCCGAAGGCCACGATTACCAGATTTTAAGCTCTTTGGATTTTCAGCGCTACCAGCCCAAACTCATCGCAGTGGAAACCCACAAAACTACCTTAGACGAGGTCATGAAAGAGGATTTATACCTTTATCTCACCAACCTCGGCTACGTCATGGTCAACTGGGTTGGCTTGACTTTGCTGTTCCGGAGGAAAGAAAATCAGCCTCCTCTTCCATAAAACTGCGGATGCTTAAGACAACAAACACGATGTAAATTGCCGTACCGACTTGTGTTTCTAACAACTGCTCAAAAGCAAAAGCTGAAAACGCCAGCACGTGAAAGGCGGTGAACAGGGGGCGTCGCCAGTTGCGGCGATGCCATAGCGGGTAGGCTGTTGCCAGCGCAAAAAAGAGCAGTCCGAATACCCCGCAGGCTGCATAGGTGAGCACATACTGGCTTTGGGGCATGTAGCCCGGGCCGGCTAATTCGGGGTAGTGTTCCTGCAAATATGCCTCCGTTTCGTCGCGGATATCGCCAATGCCTACGCCCGTCCAGGGATGCGCGTTGCCGAGGGCAATTCCGGCTTCAATATTGGCAACCCGATAGGAATCAGACAACTCCTTCAGGTTGGTTTTACTGCGGATCATGTGCAGGTTGTAAATCGTATAATCCACCTTGTTGCGCAGGGTAGGCACGTATTGATAGGCTAAGGCAATCCCGCCGGCCATCAACAGCACAACGGCTAAGCCGGTTGCGTAGCGCCGGCCGGTAATGACGTAATGCGCCAGCAGGTATACCAGGATCAGGTACAAAACAATCAATCCGCTGCGCACCGCAAGTACATGCAGGAAAACCGTCAAAAAAAGCAGCAAGCCGACTTGCAATCCCTGTTCTAAGCGCGCATACCGCCAATGAAACCCCTGTCGGATCAATTCCCAGGCAATGGCCACTGAAAAAGCCGTCATCAGGCTGAAATGGATGTGCATACCGGGGGTTGGCAGCACCTGTCCGAGGCGGTAAGCTGCCGTCAATTCCCCAAAATGCAAAAAATACCACCCCATCAAACTCAGGCAGGTACCGGAGATGACCAGCAGAAAAAAGTAGAGCAACCCCAGGTGCTCCCGCCGGGTAAAGCGCGGAATGGCGACCACCGCAAAAGGTAAAAGCAGAAACGGAACCTTCATGCGCAAGCGGTCCAGCAGCCAGTCGGTATTGGTGGAATTCAGGCCGCTGATCAGAAAAATGAAAAAGATAAGGGTCAGGCCCAAAAGCGCCGGATTGCTCAGGAAGCGCCGGAAATGTTCGCCAACGCGCCGGTCAAACACCGCGTTCATCACCAAACCAATCATGCCCATGCTGAGCAGGACTTTGGAAAAAATCAGGCCAACCAGCATGACGATACAGGCTAAGAGGCAGTAGTACTGGCGTATTGTGGCTTCGTTCATATAAATCTCGCGCCGTTAGGTGCGAATCCTTTTTTGTCATACTGAACGTTGCGAATCGTGTGGCTTAAGCTAATGGCCATGTACAACACTAAGCAGCGTGAAGTATCAATAAGAAAACCGCATCCAGGGCAGTTGCTGCTAAGGTATGCGTTTCGGTTTAGGAAACGTTGGGATCCGGCAAGGTATATTGGCGGGTGATAAATTAACAACGCGATCTTCCTGAGCAAATGTCGCCATCCCACCGTTACCCTGCTTATTTGCAGGAAGCAACTGCCCGGATTCAACCGACTTGCTCCAAATTTGTATTGTTTTTGAATAAAACACAAGAAATGATCAACTGGTTAGATATCATCAAGTTCGCCAACCATGGCAATCCCAAACCCAGCCGGCGAATATTAAAAACAGATGCCGAATGGGAAGCGCAACTCACGCCGGAGCAATACCGGATTGCCCGGCAGCACCAGACAGAAAGGGCTTATACCGGCGCATTCTGTCAGTTGTTTGAGCCGGCACTTTATGGCTGCGTTTGTTGTGAAAACTGGCTGTTCGATAGCCGGGAAAAATTTGAATCGGGCACGGGCTGGCCAAGTTTTACGCAACCAGTGACCGAAAACGCCATGCAATATCGCAAAGACAGCAGCCACGGCATGAACCGGATTGAAGTGTTGTGCAACGTTTGCGATGCACACCTCGGCCATATTTTTCCCGATGGCCCCATGCCAAGCGGGCTGCGGTATTGCATCAATTCAGCAGCGCTGCGAAAAGTGAGTACAACCGCTTTGCAAACGGCAACTTTTGGTGGCGGCTGCTTCTGGTGTACGGAGGCTATTTTTAAAGCACTTGACGGGGTGGAAAGCGTGACGTCGGGATATAGTGGTGGTGATGTCATCAACCCTGATTATGAACAGGTTAAATCGGGGGCTACCGGCCACGCGGAAGTGATTCAGGTGATCTTTGACAGCCATATAATTCCTTATGAGGACCTGGTACGCATTCATTTGCATACCCACAACCCAACGACGCTGAATCGCCAGGGAGCGGACGTGGGGACCCAATACCGCTCCGTTATTTTTTACCACAGTGCCGAACAAAAGGCCATGGCAGAAAATGTCCTCACGGAAGCAACCGCAGATTTCGACGATCCGATTGTGACTGCGTTAGCACCCTTCGTGCAGTTTTTCAAAGCGGAAGCGCACCATCAGAATTTTTATGTCCGAAATCCTGATTTGCCGTATTGCGAGGTGGTTATTACGCCTAAATTGCAGCAGTTGCGCGTGAAATATGCGGACAAACTGAAGCGCCTCCCGGAGTTGGATTAATTGATGAAACCATGAATCTTCAACGAGCCAATCTTAAGGATACCAGGGAGCTAATGGACCTAGTCGCCCAATTCTACGCCCATTTCGGCTATCCTTTTGAAGCGATTCAACACCGGAAATTGGTGGAACACTTTTTGACCCACGAGCACTTAGGTTCCATTTGGTTGTTGCAAACAGAAGAAAAATCCATCGGATACTTAGCCCTGACGTACGGCTTCACGTTTGAATTCGGTGGACGAGATGCTTTTGTGGACGAGTTTTTTATTGCCGAACCTTACCGGAATGCGGGATTTGGCCGGTTGGCCCTTCGGGAAATCCAAGGAAAGATGGAAACGTTGGGTTTGAAAGCGCTGCACCTGCAAACGGAGAACTACAATGAACGGGCGAAAGCCTTGTATGAATCGCTGGGGTTTGAAGATTTTAAAAGGGCGACGTTGACGTATTTGGGAGCGTGAGCATTAGCCGTCCTACGACTTCAAGTCGCAGGACGGCTTCCCAGGGTCTCGTACCGCCGAACTCCGATTCGGCGGGTTCCGGGCGATGAGTTTCTTAAAACCTCAAAATTTCTGGTTTGCAATTATAGCATGCGTTTCGGATGCACCAGGCATTCGTATTTCGCCGAATCGGAGTTCGGCGGTACGAGGCAACGCCGCGCTGTACCGCCGAACTCCGATTCGGCGGGTTACCAACGATTAAGTTTCTCTAAAACTCAAAATTTCTGGTTTACAATTATAGCATGCGTTTCGGATGGACCAGGCATTCGTATTTCGCCGAATCGGAGTTCGGCGGTACAGCGCAAGAACGAAACAAAGCAGCATCATGACTGCGTCGTGATCGTTGTGCCCTTGTGTGAATCCCAATGGCGTGCACCGGCAAGCCATTCAGCGAACCGAAAATAAAGAATATTGCGGAAATAGTAGGAGATTTTGTTTAGGAGAGGCATTAGCCGTCCTACGACTTCAAGTCGTAGGACGGCTTCCCAATTCAAGTTTTGTGTTCGCGAAAAGGTAACACCTTTTGGAAAGGTGTCACCTTGGGTGCGTTAACTAAACAACAACTTCATATCCGTCCGCTGGCGCACAATCCCCTCAATTTCGCTGATGGGAATGCGCTCCTGCACCATTGAGTCGCGCTCGCGCAGGGTAACGGTATTGTTTTCGATCGTTTCAAAATCTACGGTCACGCAAAATGGCGTGCCGATGGCGTCCTGGCGGCGGTAGCGTCGGCCAATGGCGTCTTTGTCGTCGTATTGGCAGAGGAAAGACTGCTTCAGGTCGTTGAAGATTTCGCGGGCCTTTTCCGGCAGTTCTTCTTTGTTGCGGATCAGGGGCAACACCGCGCATTTCACCGGCGCGAGGGCAGGGTGCAGGCGCAGCACCGTGCGCGTTGCGTCTTCGCCTTTCGCATCCGGAACGGCTTCTTCCTGCAGGGCGTAGCTCATCAGAGCGAGGAACATGCGGTCGCAGCCAACAGAGGTTTCCACCACGTAAGGCACGTAGTTTTCGTTCAGTTCCGTATCGAAATACTGCAATTTTTTGCCCGACAATTCCTGGTGGCTTTTCAGGTCAAAATCGGTGCGCGAGTGGATGCCTTCCAGCTCTTTGAACCCAAAAGGAAACTCGAACTGGATGTCCACGGCCGCATTGGCGTAGTGCGCTAAGTTGTCGTGGTCTTTAAACCGCAGCATTTCCGGCGGCGTACCAAGGGCCGTGTGCCACTTCATACGGGCGGCTTTCCAGTATTCGTACCACTTCATTTCTTCGCCCGGGCGGATGAAAAACTGCATTTCCATTTGCTCGAATTCGCGCATGCGGAAAATGAATTGCCGCGCCACGATTTCATTGCGGAAAGCTTTGCCGATTTGCGCAATGCCAAACGGCACTTTCAGGCGCGTGCTTTTTTGCACGTTCAGGAAGTTGACAAAAATGCCCTGGGCGGTTTCGGGCCGCAGGTAAAGTTTGCCCTCTTCGCCGGCGATGTTGCCCAACTGGGTGGAAAACATGAGGTTGAACTGACGCACTTCTGTCCAGTTGCGCGAACCGCTTTCCGGGTCGGCGATTTCCAGCTCTTCGATCAACGCTTTCAGGCCGGCCATGTCGCCGTCTTTCATCAATTGCGCCAAGCGTTTTTCAATGTCCAACGCCTGTTTCAGGTATTCCGAAACGCGCGGGTTGGTTTCGCGGTACAGGGCTTCGTCGAAGCTTTCGCCAAAGCGCTTGCGTGCTTTTTCGACTTCCTTCTCCGCTTTTTCGTTGATTTTATCAATCACGCCTTCCACGAGCTGGTCGGCCCGGTAGCGTTTTTTGCTGTCTTTGTTGTCTACCAGCGGGTCGTTGAATGCATCCACGTGCCCCGAAGCTTTCCAGGTTTTGGGGTGCATGAAGATGGCCGCGTCAATGCCCGTGATGTTTTCGTGCATTTGCACCATCGCGCGCCACCAGTAGTTTTTGATGTTGTTTTTCAACTCCGAGCCGTAGGGGCCGTAATCATACACGGCGCTGAGGCCGTCGTAGATCTCGCTGGACTGAAAAATGAATCCATATTCTTTGCAGTGTGCAACTAACTTTTTGAATTGATCAACCTGTTGTGACATGGTATTTGGTATCGCTGATGTGATGTTTTACAAAAATGCCGGACAGATGTTGCGCTGCCCAACTGTTTATTTCCTTGTTTTTGGCTCTAAATGGTTCAGGAAGGCCGCAAAGTTCGCAAAGATTTTATATTCAAGTTGCTTCCGAATGAAATTTTCAAGGATTCTTCTGTAGCGCATAGGGGGGGCGCGCTGATTTATGCATCTCCCTTTCAAGAAATCACCCGAACCCTTTTTACATTTCTAAAAAAAAACTTGACGACTATGAAGGCAATGACCTTGCTTGCAGGAACCCTGTTGTTCCTGTCACCGCTTTATGCCCAGGATGTACGCAAATTGCAGCCTTTTGATGAAATTATGGTCAGCGGCAACATCACGGTGTTGTTGCAAAAAGGAGAAACAGAAACCGCTGTCGTGGAAGCCAGCGGCATTTCGGAAGACAAAATATCGGTGTACGTAAAAAATGGCAAGCTGAAGCTGCAACTCTTAGACGGCTTTTTTTACAAAAATGCAAACGTGAACATCGTCGTGACTTACCGCAGCCTGCGCCATGTGAACGGGAGCGCCGGTTCCAGAATCAAAAGCGACGCCGTCATCGAAGCGGATATATTTTCCGCCAAAGCGGGAAGCGGCGCGCAGGTGGAACTGGAAATCAAAGTCAATTCCCTGAGTGCAATGGCTTCTGAAGGCGCCGAACTGGAGCTGAGCGGTTCAACTGGTTCTCAAAACGCGTCGGCAGCAACGGGTGGGCAATACCATGCCTTAAACCTGCAATGCGACCAGACCGAAGTGCGCGCCAGCACCGGCGGAAAAGCTGTGGTGGTCGCCCTGAAAAGCCTCGATGCTTCGGTGAATACGGGCGGCGAAGTGGAGTATTCCGGTGATCCTGAAGTGCGCAACACGCGGAATATGCTGGCGGGGGAGATTAGGAAGATATAAATAGGCAAGTTTGCAAGTTTGCAAATAGGCAAGTTGGCAAGTGGCAAATTCGCAAATAGGCAATGCCTGAATATCAATCAGTAGGAATAGCTAACGTGCCCTTTGCCAATTTGCCCTTTGCCAATTTGCCACTTGCCCTTTGCCAACTTGCCTTTTGCCAACTTGCCCTAAAACGGAACATTCTGTTCCAAACCCCGTATACCCCACTACGCCTCAGCCCTGCGATGGCGAAAAAAGCTTGAAACAATTTGCAAAATACCTTAAAAATTGGAGACTGGCGCTGCTGCTCACAACAGGCCTGTTGGTGTTGTTGCCCTGGAATTTTTTGGAACCCGGCAATGCAGCGCAGCAGGCAGAACGTGGGGCGTTCATTTTATTGGCAAAAGCCATTGCGTTACTTGGCCTCGTGGTTTTTACCTTTCGAATGCGGATCCACTTTATCCCGAAGCGGGGGGTATTTGCAGCTGCGTTTGCCAATTTGGCCATGCTGGCGGGTTTGACCGGCATTGCGTTGCAAATGCGGCGAGCCGTTTTGGAGCAGTCTATTCCACTCGATTTTGACCATTTTTTTCAGCTCGAACGCGCCGGCGTTTTAGCGCTTACCGCAACGCTGGTGTTGGCCATTGCTTTGTTTTTGCTTTCGCACCGCCTGCTTTGGAGCGTGATCCAGGCAGAAATATCCCGACAGCAGCGATCCCGGGGCATGTTGATTGCCCTGGCAATTTTTGGATTGGGCGCCCTGTTTTTACCCGATCCGCTGACGCCCGTTCAACTCTTGTTGTCGGGCATTGCCTACGTGGCTCTGTTCGATTTCTACATGGAACGCCGGGTATCTAACCTGACCGGGTTGTTGTTTTGGGCAGTGATGATTTCGGTCTGGCTGGCCCTGCTGTTGTTTCAGTTCAATTTGAAGGAAGACCGCAGCGCCAGGCTCAACTTAGCCCGCGAACTTGCTGCGGCGCAAACCATAAATCCGGAGCGGTTGACCAAATACGACTACGCTGTTTTTCTGCAAGACGGGCAAATCCCGAAATTCGGGGGAACGCTGTCGGGGAACCTGTCTGAAGAAGTTCGTTTGTTTAAGGAAGGGCAATGGCAGGAATACTTTTCGGCGGCGCGGGCCGATTTGGTTTTACGCGGCAAAAATGGCCTTACCGTGGTCATTGGCAAAGCAACGGGCGGCTATCTCAAACCCATGTCGCTTTTTTCCAGTATGTTTTCGGTGCTGTTTTTATTGGTGTTGCTGCTGGCGGGCATCAACTACGTCACCCGGTTCGTCAACCCAGAATATGGGTTGCCCCTTTGCGGGCGCCCCTCCCTCCGCAACCGCATCCAACTGTCCATGATCGCCTCCATTCTGGGGTCTTTTTTTGCGTTTGGGTTGCTCGCTGCCGCTTATTTTCGGCGCACGTCTTCGCCCGAATTGCAGGATGAAGTGCAGGTTTTTATCAGCGCGCTGCTGAATTTGTACGTGTTCCTCCTCCTGGTTGCGACTTCGGCAGCCATTTGGGTGGCCAATTCGATTACCCGGCCTTTAGTAGAGATTGGCCAGAAATTATCCAACATCAAACTTGGCAAAAACGAGCGGATCATCTGGCAAGGCCAAAACGAACTGGGCGAACTGATCGGGGCGTACAACCGCATGATTGAAAAGTTAGCAGACAGCACCGAACGCCTGAAACAATCCGAGCGCGAAGGCGCCTGGCGCGAAATGGCCCGACAGGTAGCCCACGAAATTAAAAACCCCCTCACCCCCATGAAACTAAGTGTTCAGCACCTGCTGCGGGCTTATCAGACGCAGCCGGAGCAGGCGCCGGCATTGGTGCAGCGCGTCAGCCAAACCCTGATCGAACAAATTGACGTGCTGTCTGACATTGCTTCGGAGTTTTCCAATTTTGCCAAAATGCCCGAACCCAAGTGCGAGCAGCTCGACCTCAATCAGTTGATCACGACTGTTTATGGACTTTTTGAGCCGGAGCAAGAAACACCCCTGCGGGTGGAATGCCAGTTGCCCGAACAGCCGGTCTTCGTTTTTGCAGACCGCAGCCAGTTGACCCGCATCCTGGTGAACCTGATCAAAAATGCCATTCAATCTATTCCCGATGGCCGCGAGGGGCATGTTCGCATTGCCCTGAGTACTTCGGAAAGCCGGGCCCTGATTTGCGTCAGCGACAACGGCGCAGGCATTCCGGATGCGGTGCAGGAACAAGTGTTTTCGCCTTATTTTACGACCAAATCGTCGGGCACAGGACTGGGCCTCGCCTTATGCAAAAGCATGGTGGAAGCCATGAACGGCAGGATTTGGTTTGAAACAAAGGTGGGGGAGGGGACAAGGTTTTTTGTTGATTTGTAGGGGTTGAAAATTTTCAACCCTTACCACGACCACGGGGTTGAATATTTTCAACCCCTACGACGACCACGGGGTTGAATATTTTCAACCCCTACGACGGATTTTCACCATATATGTTTTCCCCGCCTTATTTGTCAATTTCGTGCTAATCAACCACGGGTTATACACCTTCAGCATGCGGTAAGTCGTGCCGTGTTCGACGGCAAAATCGCCCCAGCTTTCCACCGGGCCATTCACTTCCACCAGGTCGTATTCGCTCATAGGCGGGTAGGCCTGATCTTCGTCTAAATAAAAACCGAATGCCCGCGGGTTCTTCAGAATTTCTTTGATGGCGATGACGCGGAAAACGTAGCGGGAAGTTTCCGAGTTGAGGCTCAGATCGTAATAATTGTTGGCGCGCTGGGTCTGGATGTCTTTTGCCAGCCGGGTACCGCCCATGTTGTAAGCGGCGGCAGACAACGTCCAGTCGCCGAAACGCTTTTTGTACCCTTTCAGGTAATCGCAGGCTGCTTTGGTCGCTTTTTCTAAGTGGTAGCGCTCGTCCACCTCGCTGGAGATCTCTAAGCCGTAATATTCGCCGGTATTGCCCATGAATTGCCAGATGCCTTTGGCGCCTTTCGGCGAAATTTCATTGCGCAGGCTGCTTTCCGCAACGGCCAAATATTTGAAATCGTCCGGCACCCCGTTTTCGGCGAGGATTTTTTCAATAACCGGAAAATATTTATACATACTTTTGATGTGTAACATGGTGGTGGCATGCCAATAGGTATTGATCAGCAGCTCGCGGTCGAGGCGCTCCCGCACGTCAAAGTTGTCCATCGGAACCGGCTCGCCGGCAAAATCAAAAGGTTTGTTCAGGTCTACCGGCTTTACAATTTGCGGAAGGATACTGTCAGTAGCCGTTACATTTTTGGCGGAATAAGACGCAAAAACGGCAATAGTCAGGAAAGCAGCCAGCACCAGCGTGTAAGCGGTCAGTTTCTTTTGCATGAGATCTTGATTTGAATTCCGGTAAAGATAAACAAGTTTGCCAAAGCCAATGTATTTAACTATCATGCGCTTTCAATACATACATCACATACCAAAAAGATAATTAATGACCGGATTGTTGCTGAATGTAGATTTTTCGCTGCCCCTGAAAAATCCCGTGCTGGTTTTTTCCATCCTGCTGTTCATTATTTTGTTCAGTCCCATTCTGTTGCGCAAATTTCGGTTACCCGGCATCATCGGGCTCATCTTGTCGGGCATCTTAGTCGGCCCTTACGGATTCAACCTCATCGAACGCAACGAAGCCATCATATTGTTCAGCACCATCGGTTTGTTGTACATCATGTTCCTTGCCGGGTTGGAATTGGACATGAACGAGTTCAAAAAGAACCGCTATAAAAGCATTCTTTTCGGCTTTTTTACGTTTGCCATCCCCATCTCAATCGGGTACCCGGTCTGCCATTATCTCCTGGGCTACGATATGTTGGCGTCCGTGATGATCGCCAGCATGTTTGCTACGCATACCTTAGTTGCCTACCCTATTGCCAGCCGGCTTGGGATTGTGAAAAACGAAGCGGTTGCCATCACGGTAGGTGGCACCATCATCACGGACACTGCTGTTCTGCTCATACTGGCGGTGATTACCGGTTCGAAGCAGGGGGGGCTCGACCAGGCTTTCTGGATCCGGTTGATCATTTCGCTGACGATTTTTAGTGGCATTGTTTTTTACCTGTTGCCCCCAGTGGCGCGCTGGTTTTTCCGAAATATCGAAGGTGAAAAAACGTCCCAGTACATTTTTGTGCTGGCCTTGGTTTTTTTGTCGGCTTTTTTGGCCGAAGTTGCCGGTGTAGAACCGATCATTGGAGCGTTTATGTCGGGTTTGGCGCTCAACAGCCTGATTCCGCATACTTCGCCCCTGATGAACCGCATTGAATTTGTTGGGAATGCCTTGTTCATCCCTTTTTTCCTGATCAGCGTTGGGATGCTGGTAGACATAAAAGTCCTGTCGAACGGCCCCTGGGCGCTCATCGTGGCAGCAACCTTGTCGGTTGTGGCGATTACCGGAAAGTGGGTGGCGGCCTGGATTACCCAGCGCGTTTTTCGCTATTCCCGCTACCAGCGTAACGTGATCTGGGGCCTGAGCAATGCGCACGCTGCGGCGACATTGGCGGTTATTTTGGTGGGATACAACATCGGTATTTTGGACGAAAATGTGCTGAACGGTACGATCATCCTCATCCTGATCACCTGCCTGGTGGCTTCTTTTGTAACGGAACGCGCCGGGCGTAATTTAGCCATCGCCGAACTCGAAAAACTACCGGAAATCAAAGACTTAGACGAAAAAATCTTAGTCCCCATTTCCAATCCAGCCACCATCGAACCGCTTATGGACTTGGCCATCCTGCTCAAAGACCGCCGGTCAAGCCAGCCGATTACAGCGCTTTCTGTAGTTCAGGACGACGACGAAGCCCGGGAGCGCGTGGTTCAAAACAAACAAATGCTGGAAAAAGCGATCATCCACGCCGCTGCGACCGATACAAAAGTCACCATAGATACCCGCGTTGCGCTCAATGTGGGCAACGGCATTTCACAGTACGTCAAAGAAAAAATGATTTCAGTCGTTCTGATTGGCTGGACGGGCAAAGCGGCAAAAGTGGAAGGCAAAATTTTCGGAACGGCGCTCGACCAGCTCATTCAAAGCAATTCACAAATGGTGATGGTGACGCAGTTGCGGCAGCCGATCAACATTACCCGTCGCATCGTGGTAGCCATTCCGGCCAATGCGCAGTACGAAGTCGGGTTCTCCGGGTGGCTTCAAAAAATAAACCTGCTGGCCAGAGAAACCAGCTCCGAAATGCACCTGCATACTACCCCCAAAACCTTTGAAGCCATTCGCCGGTATTTCGCAAAGAACCGCATCCTCGTCAGCAAAAAATTCTACGACTTTGAGGATTGGGAAGATTTTCTGATTCTTGCCAAATCGGTCTCCCGCGACGATCTGTTGGTGGTGGTTTGCGCCCGGAAAGGTTCCATTTCCTACAACAGCTATTTAGACGAAATTCCAGGCAAGCTGCCCAAATATTTTAAGGAAAACAACTTCATGGTCATCTTCCCCGAACAACCCGGCGGCGAAATGCTCGACAGCGTCATCACAGAAGAAGACATCAGCTTGTCGCCAATTCAGGATAATATTCAGCGGTTGAGCCGCTATGGGAAGGTGTTAAGGCGGTTGTTTGGGAAAAAACAAGACGGTGCATAAAAAAACAAGAGCTTCGGGAATAAACTGAGCAAATTGGCCTTTGAGGCCCTAATATGCTCAGTTTAAACTCCCCGAAAACTCTTGTTGTGAAAGACGCATTGGTTTATTAAGGCTGCACTAACTACAAAATTGGATTAATTCAAAAAATTAAAGTGGGATAATCTGTCATCGCCAGATGACCTGACCACTTGCCACGCGGCCTTCCTGGGTCACAATTTCGATGAAATACAAACCGGCAGATCGCCCATTGCGCTGCAATTCCACAAGCGGGCTGCTGAGATTTTGTTTTGCGACAAGCTGTCCCATGGCGTTGTAAAGCCTGAGTTCCCCCTGTTTGATGGCTGCATTTTCCACCAGCACATTCACGGCGCCGGGTGCGGGACTAGGCCAGATGCGCAACCGGGCTTGCGGTTTTTCAGGTTCGGGCTCCACAGCGGTTGCAACCCGAATCGGGTCGCGGTGCACGGTGTGGGTGACGGTGTTGGTGATTACCGGGTCGTTGTAATCGAAATAAATACCGGCAGTATTGCTCAGCAGCGTATAATCGGGCAGATCCGGGTGTTGGCTGACACGGAAGCTCACGTATCCCTGCGATGCTTCAAAATTGGCAGCTGTGTCGGGCAAATTGATGTTGGCGAACCTGAAAAAGAACTCCCCGGTGGGCTCCATGCCAAAGGTATAGGGGTGGCTGGATGCGCCCGGACGAACCGTAGTCAGGTCGAAATGGGGGCTGATAAAATCCCGGATCAGGACATGAATGGCGGGTGCCGTGCCGGTGTTTTGGAACCGGATCCGGTATTCGATATCCTGGTTTGGCGCCAGCCAGTGGCTGATGCCGATGCCTTCGGGCGAAGCGGTTTTGTCGTTGGGATCAAAAGAATCAACGTTTTCCTGGCATTCGATGTCAATGAACGCGTCCGCATCGTCTTGTGGGAATTGGTTAATAATGCCAAGGCTTTGCCAGCCGTCACAGCCTTCAATGCTGATAATGGGCGTTGAATTGCCGGGGTGCCCCTCCGGTTGCTGCACCTGGAGCGTGATGGTTTGTCCGGTAGCGTCGAAGGACAAAACATGGATTTCGCCAGGTAAAAGCGTTGGGATTAAACCTTCCAGGAGAATAATCTGATCTTCCACCACAATGAAGTTTGTAGGTTCGTTCATGGCGCCCTGGCCCACATTCTGGATGATGAAAAAGATGGAATCGCCATCGCAGTAGGCATCCAGGGCGAGGCTGCTGCCATTCCAGATGGAATCCTGTGGCAGGCAAAGCGAATCGGGATAGATGTGCGCTTCCACGCAATGGGTCTGGCCTAAAACAGCATCGCAAGCCACCAGTACATCGAAATTGAAAGTCCCGCATTCGCCTTCGGCGACATTGCCCAGCAAAAAACGGTAGCGGTTTTGTTCCTGCAAATAGGCTGGAATGGAAGACTCAACCAATGTCAAATCGGGGTCTAAGGTAATATCTACGTAGGCGTTCTCAGCAGCCATTGTTCCCCGATTGCAATAATTAGCCGTATAGCGGGCATCGGAGCAACGCCTGAGCAAGAATGAACTAAGATCTACTTCCAGATAGGGGCATTCCACTATTTCCTGCCCCAAAAAATTGACCATAACGGTATCCAAATCTGCTACCACGGCGTCCTGTTCAATTTCGCAGACGTAGTGGTAGGGACTGGGGGGAAAAATTCGCACGGAATAATCACCCAGGGGCACCGGGGCCTGGTAATTGCCCGCCTCATCAGAAATAGCATACCAGGTTTCTTCGCCGGTAATTTTGGCGACCCAGTCTTGTGCTCCCGGATCGTTGGCCGTTTCAATACAATCTGAATTTTCATCCAGTTCGGTTT
This sequence comes from Saprospiraceae bacterium, assembly GCA_022841505.1. Classification (GTDB taxonomy): domain Bacteria; phylum Bacteroidota; class Bacteroidia; order Chitinophagales; family Saprospiraceae; genus JABWAJ01. Next base: position 17,588 of record JALHRK010000019.1, read on the forward strand.
GTCCGGCTATTGCAGAATGGTATAGGTTTCCTGAAGGATCGGCCAGGATCAGCATGGCCTGGTCTTCAACGCCAACCCGCCAGGCGCCGCCGCCAATGACCAAATTGCCGTCAGCGCGTTTGAAAACACTACGGCCTTGTTCCCATAAGCCAGTGCCAATTTCTTTTTGCCAAAGGGTGTTGCCATTCGCATCGGTTTGAATGAGCGACACCTGGGAAGCGCGTGGTATTCCGGATTGTGGGTTCCAATTCGTGCCGCAGATCAGGTAACCGCCCTCGTTTTGAATCACCGTTGCTCCATCCTGCCAACCTGGCAAATCCCATTCCCGCCGCCATATTTGAGTTCCCTGATCATTGTATTTATACAACTCAATGTTGTGGACTCCAAAATAGCGCTCTTTGGTACCAAGTGCGATAAAACCATCGCCTTCCTGACTCATAATCAGGTCGTTGATCTGGTTATCTTCTCCCTGATTTTCTGAAAAAACACGTTCCCAAAGCACATTGCCCTGACTATCGGTTCGGATCAGCAAATACTCAACAATGCTGGGGGTTGCAACCCTTCCACCGATCACGTACCCATTGTCAGGTGTTTGAAGAATGGCATAACAACGGATAAAATAAACGGAATTTACCGTACTTGGGATGTACCGATTAAACCACTCTACCTCGCCGGATGCATTCAATTTCAAGATATAGACACTATCCTGGCTATTTAAATTGTCAATACGCCCGGTGCAGGCAAATCCGCCATCTGAAGTAAGCGCCACATCATAGATCTCGTCATATCGGTTAGCAAAATTAAATTGCTTTGTCCAGATGGGGTCGCCATTTGAGTTGGTTCTGAGGATCATCATATCTGCGATGTTGCCAGGAGAGGCGCCCGGCAATGTTTTTTTGCCTGCCAATACATACCCTCCATCCGGCAGTGCTTTTGCAGTGTAACAGTACTCAATTTGATCACTATCTCCATAGAACCTTCGCCATATTTCATCCCCCTGTTCATTGGTTTTCAGCATGAAAAAATCAGACGTACTCCCCGGAGCGTTTCTGTCTTGCCCCCACCCAGCCAGCATGATGTGGCCATCTATTGCAGGCATGGCTATAGCGCCGTGGTTTGGCTCTAGTTCCGAGTAACCCGTTAGCAAAGTATCCGGCCCGCCATAAGTGCGCATCCAGCCCTGCGCCCGGGCAAACATTCCAAAGAGCGCTAAGCAAAAACAAGTCATTAAGATCTTTTTCATAAAGTCGTCAGTTGAGTAAGAAATACCCGACAAAAATCCGTCTGAAATGCCAGAGAATCAACATCATTTTTTGTAATTTTCCAAAATAAATTTTGGTTTTTTATTTAATAATTTGTTGATTTACAGATTTTAAGATAGTATTTTGCCCAACATGGAAAACAGCCGTTTATTGGAACTTATCTCCACCTTCAACGCCACAGAGTGGACCGAACTGGGAAAATGGCTCCGTTCGCCGGCCATCAATCAGCGCAACGACGTGCTGCAGTTATACGATTTTTTAAAAAAAGAAAAAAAAGGCAGTCGCGAAACGGAAGCGCTTTTTCGGAAACGGGCTTTTGCAGCGGTGTTTCCAGGCGAAGTGTTTGAAGAAAAGAAATTGGGCTACACCATTTCGTTTATGCATCAAAGTATTCGCAAATGGTTGGTGTACAAAGAATTGGAGGTCAATAAGGAAGAGTTTCAGGTTTTATTGGTCCGTGCGTTGCGCAAACGGAACTTAGAGCGGCACGTGGCCACAGAAACCGCCGCAACCCTTAAAATCCTGGATCAAAATACCCGCCGCGACCATCAGTACCTGGATTGTCTGAATCGCCTGCGGGCAGAAGCCTATGAACAGGAGTTGTTGCAAAGTCGTCATACGGCAACGCTTTTTGGCAGTTGGGCGGAAGCCACTACACAGCATTTTGTGGCCGTGAAATTGCGCCAATCCTGCACCGCTTTAGCCCACCGGGCGTTACTGAAAGTGGAATTCCGGCCTGACCTGACCGAAGCCGTGCTGGAGTTTGCCGCCCGCCACGACTGCTTCGGCCAGCCTGCGATCCGGGTTTATTTTGCGTTGTACCATGTGCTGGCCAACCGGGATCCCGAAAAATACTACCCCGAAGTGCGCGGTTTTCTGAGCCGGAGCGCCGGCGTTTTTTCAAAAGTGGAATGCCGCGATTTGTACCTGCTGCTCATCAATTACAACATCCGCCAGGTGAACGATGCCGAAGAACTGGTTCGCCGGGAGCACCACCTGCAGGAAGTATTGGAACTCTACCAGCAGGGCCTGGACCAGGACGTTTTTATTGACCAGGGCGTGCTTTCTCCATTTACATACAACAACATTGCGATGGCTGCACTGGGTTTGCAGCGCTGGGAATGGGTGGCGCATTTTTTGGAAACTTACCGGGAAAAACTCAGCGATGCAGCCCGGGATAGCGCTTATTCCTACAACTTGGCGCTGTTTCATTTCCGCCAGGGACACTACGATCAGGCCATGCGTTTGTTGTCGCCAACCGATTTTACAGACCTCCATCACGCGCTTTCTGCCCGCCGCATGTTGTTGCGTTGCTACTACGAACTGAGCGAGTGGACTGCATTGGATTCTCTGCTCGACAGCTTTTTCAATTTCCTGCACCGGAACAAACGCATTGGTTACCACCGGCAACACTACCTGAACCTCGTGCGGCTCACGCGCAAACTTTTGCAATTGAAACCCGGCGATGCTGCAAAACGTGCTGCCGTATTCCGGGAGGCCGAAGCCACCAAACTTTTGGCCGAACGGGAGTGGCTGTTGAGCAAGCTTTGTTAAATGGAGGACGGAATTACCTTTCCGCGCGCTTCCCCAAACCCAATCCGAATCCCGTCCTTTTCTCCCCAGCCACGCATCACAACGGTGTCGCCGTCTTCGATGAAGCGCCGCTCCGAACCGTCGGGCATGGCTACCGGGCGGGTTCCTTTCCAGGAAATTTCAAGCATGGATCCAAACGAGTCCGGCGTGGGGCCGCTGATGGTGCCGGAAGCGCAAAGGTCGCCAGTGCGGATATTACAGCCATTGCTGGTGTGGTGGGCCAATTGCTGGCACATGTTCCAGTAGAGGTATTTAAAATTTGAGTGGCAAACCTGTTTGGCTGCGCCGGTTTCAGGGGCGATGTGGACTTCCAATTGAAGGTCAAAGCCGCGCGCACCGGTACATTGCAGGTAAGGGAGCACTTCCGGCTCCTGCTTCGGCCCGTCCACCCGGAAGGGTTCCAGGGCGTCCAGAGTCACTACCCAGGGCGATACAGTGGAAGCAAAATTTTTGCCAAGGAATGGCCCCAGCGGCACGTATTCCCAGCGCTGGATGTCGCGTGCCGACCAGTCGTTGAACAGCAGCATGCCAAAAATATAGTCCTCCGCTTCTGCCGTGGAGACGGTTTGACCCAATTCCGTATTCTTGCCGATGACAAAAGCCATTTCCAGTTCAAAATCGAGTTGGCGGGTGGGTTCGTAAACCGGTTGTTCAGCGCCGTCGGCCATCAATTGCCCTTTGGGGCGGCGCACCGGCGTGCCGGATACGACAATGGACGATGCGCGCCCGTGGTAACCCACCGGCAGGTGCAACCAGTTGGGAAGCAGCGGGTTTTCGGCGCTGCGAAACATCGCGCCGACGTTGCTCGCGTGCTCGCGGCTGGAATAAAAATCCGTGTAATCGCCGATGTGCAGCGGCAGCAACAGCTCCGCACTGGCTTGCGGGATCAGGAAAAACGGCGCCAATTCGCTGGCATCCCAGGTTTCCAGATCGTCGTCGAGGATTTCCGAAAGGCGGTTGCGCACCGCGCGGGTTTTGTCTTTGCCCAAAGCGATGAAATCGTTGAGCACCGGTTGCCGGAAAATGTTGCGTTCGATCGCTAAATCGTCAAAAAAGCCATGCTCGGACAGCACATACAAATCGGCCACGTGTTCCCCAATCGCCACACAAAGGTGCGGCTCGCCGCCTTCCGCCCGGTATACGCCGAACGGAAGGTTTTGGATTGGGAAATCGTTGCCCGCGGGTACGTTTACCCACGATTTTAGTGTTGGATTATTGGCTCGGAACATGGTTGAACAGGTTGTGGTTTAGAGCTTGTTCGCGAATTCATCAACGGGCTGCGAGCGGTAAATTTCATTTTATACTGCGTTGGATTTTTTCGTCGTAGCTGCTGGCTACGTCTGCAAAATCCGCCTTGTCTAAAACAAAATTTCCTCGCTCTCGCTCCGTCATGAAATCCCGAATAAGCTCTTGATCAATACGCTTTCGCAAACAGCACCCTTTTGGAAGACGGATTACCTGTTAAAACGCAGGCGCCCTGTTCTTCCGGTGCGTCGAGTGGAATGCAACGGATCGTAGCTTTGGTCAATTCTTTGATTTTGAGTTCCGTTTCGCTCGTGCCGTCCCAGTGTGCGGAGACAAAACCGCCTTTGTTTTCGAGGACAGACACGAAATCGTCCCAGGTATCCACCGGGGTGGTATATTCTGTTCGGTAAGCTTTCGCTCTGTTGAACAGGTTGTCCTGAATGTCGCGCAGGAGCTGATCCACATATTCAGCAATGCCGTCGAGCGGCACGCTGGTTTTTTCTTTGGTGTCGCGGCGCGCCACTTCCACCTGTCCGGAATCCAGGTCGCGCTGCCCGAGGCCAATGCGCACCGGCACGCCGATCATTTCGTATTCGGCAAATTTAAAGCCCGGCCGGTTTTGGTCGTCGGTATCCACTTTTACGGAAATGCCTTTAGCGCGCAATTGCACCACGATCTTGTCTGCCGCTTCCAGCAGTTCGGGGAACGGCTTGGGAATCGGAACAATCACCACCTGAACCGGCGCCAGTTTCGGAGGAAGCACCAGGCCGTCGTCGTCCGAATGCGTCATGATCAGGCCGCCTACGAGGCGGGTGGAAACGCCCCAGGAGGATGCCCACACGTGTTCCTGCTGGTTTTCTTTGTTCAGGAAGAGTACATCAAACGCTTTGGCAAAATTTTGGCCCAAAAAGTGGGACGTACCCGCCTGCAGCGCCTTGCCGTCCTGCATTAAAGCCTCAATACAAAAGGTTTCATCGGCGCCGGCAAAACGCTCGTTGGCTGTTTTTATCCCCTTGATCACGGGCATGGCCATGTATTCTTCTGCGAACCGGGCATAGATATCGAGAATCAGCCGGGTTTCTGCCATTGCTTCATCCGAGCTGGCGTGCGCAGTATGGCCCTCTTGCCACAAAAATTCAGTGGTGCGCAGGAAGGGACGCGTCCGCATTTCCCACCGCACAACATTGGCCCACTGGTTGATCAGGATGGGCAGATCGCGGTAGCTTTTGATCCAGTCCTTATAGGTATGCCAGATGATGGTTTCGGAAGTCGGGCGTACTATGAGTTCTTCTTCTAGTTTTGCTTCCGGATCCACGATCACGCCGCTGCCATTCGGGTCGTTTTTGAGTCGGTAATGCGTCACAACGGCGCATTCTTTGGCAAAACCTTCCACATGGCTGGCTTCCTTGCTCAGGAAACTTTTGGGGATGAACAGCGGGAAATAGGCATTGACGTGCCCCGTTTCTTTGAACATCGCATCCAATGCATCGCGCATTTTTTCCCAGATCGCATAACCGTGTGGCTTGATCACCATGCAACCACGCACCGGCGAGTTGTCGGCGAGGCGCCCTTTGCGCACAATATCGAGGTACCATTGTGAATAATCGTCGGCCCTGCTCGTAATTTCCTTAGCCATGAATTTTACTGCTTTTTGTTGTAAACAGCTCGTTATCAATCTTGGATTAGTTTTAACCAACCCATCTTAACATTTGTTAAAATAGAAGATTAATAACTTTAACTGCCTAAACGACTGATTTAAAATGTCCTTAACTAAAAAATAGGCACAAAAGTAATAATTTCGGGTTTGTAAACTGAGAACAGTTCATTCTAATTGCGCTTTTAAAAATCCGCTTATGAAAAAGATAAAATTATTGGCATTCACCTTCATGGTACTGGCTTTAGGCTTGAGCAACGTTGCATTGGGCCAGTATGATGACCTGTACTACGACCCGGACCGGGACGCAGGTACCTACAATACCGGCATTGACAAATCCCGGCCCACCGACAACGCAGTCGCTTCCCGTTACGATGACGAAGAAGAAGACTACGACAACAACACGGCAAGCTACGACCAGGGTTACGATGACGACGAGTATGCGTACTACGACGATTATGACTATTACTACACTGCTCGTGTCCGCCGGTTTCACCGCCCCTACTACGGCTTTAGCTATTTTGACCCCGTTTATGCCGACCTTTATTATTACGATCCTTTCATCAACCCTGGCGTAACCGTCCTCATTTACGACGGCTACAATTCCTGGAACAGTTGGAACAACTGGCGCCGGTGGAACCGCTGGAACAGTTGGAGCTCCTTCAACCGCGGCTGGGGCTGGGGCAACGGCTGGAACCGCTGGAACGACCCCTGGTACGGTGGCGGCTGGAATCGCTGGAATGATCCCTGGTACGGCAACAATTACTACGTCAACAACTACTACGGTTACGGTGGCGGCTGGAATAACTGGGGCGGCAACGGTTACTATTGCCCGCCATCCTGGGGCAACGGCTACAACTACAACACCATCAATACCAACAACAATACGCATTACGGCCCGCGGACGACCGGTTCAAGCCTTGTGCCGCGTAAAAATGATCGCTCCCCCGGTATTCAAAAACCGGTAACGGGGCCATTGGTTCCCAAAGAAGAGCGTCAGACGACCCAACCTGGTTCAGGCTCAGGACTGACGTCCCAACCTGGCAATGCACGCGATACCCGCCGCCCGGCTTCTGAAGACGGCAAAACGCCTGTAGGTGTTGACGGCGCAGGTACCCGGGAAACGCCGTCGCGCACGGTTCGGCCTGACAATCCGGTCAATGACCGCCCGAAATTTGAGGAGCCGCGTACGCCGCGCCGGGAGACAACGACGCCAAGCCGCGAAGAAAATAGCCCTTCCCGCCCGGCAATAGAAAGCCCGCGGACGCCGCGCCGGGAAGAAGCAAGTCCTTCGCGTCCACGCCGGGAAGAAGCTGCTCCTTCCACGCCGACGCGCAGAGATGATACGCCTGCAAGGGAATACCGCGAGCGCAGCGAAACGCCGAGGAGTTCTTCTCCATCGCGCAGCTACGACAACAGCAGCCGTCAATCTTCGCCATCGCCATCGCGCAGTTATGATAACGGCAGCAGCCGCCAATCATCTCCATCGCGCAGCAACGACAGTGGCGGTAGCCGGCAGTCTACCCCGTCGCGCAGCAACGACAGTGGCGGCAAGAGCCGTTCAGGTGGCAGGAACGGAGGTTAATTGATGTCTGTCTTTAGAGTCCGATAGCTGCGTTATGTTTCGTCCCAAAACCGGTCATTTACCTCAGTAAACTCCCGCTTTTGGGACGAAACATGCCTTGCTCTCGAACTCTAAAGAACAGACACCGACTAAGTGGACAAACAAAATAGTGAAATAGAAAAGGCGGGTTATTCACTCGCCTTTTCTATTCAAAAAAAAACAAAATACCATGCGAATTATCCTAAGCTTTGGTTTTCTCCTGATCTTTTCCTCCTTATCCTATAGCCAAACCGCGAGTGATGCTTTGCGTTTTTCCTACCACGACGGCAGCGGCATCAGTACCGCACGGAGCCTGGGCGTAGGGGGCGCGATGAGTGCGTTGGGCAGCGATTTTTCAGTGATCAGCACCAACCCGGCCGGTCTGGGCTGGTACCGGAGTTCCGAATTTGTGATTACCCCTTCGCTGACTGCGATCAGCACCGAATCACAATTACTGGAAAGCGACGATGCACGCATTAATAAGGAACGGCTGAGCAAACTGGGCCTGAGCAATTTGGGCTTCGTGGTGTCCTCCCGTCCGACCGCTTCGCAATGGACGACCTTCAATTTTGGTATCGGTCTCAACCAATTGGCCAATTTTAACCAACGCTTTTATTACGATGGGCAGACGGAGGGATCAATCATCAACCGGTTCCAGGAATTGGCCAATGGCAGTGATGGATTGGATGATTTTGAATCGGGATTGGCTTATGACGCCGAGGCGCTTTACGACTTTGACGAGGACGGTTTTTACGACTCTGATGTGGAGTTGCGCCCCAATGCGCTGATTTACAAAGAACAAACGGTGACGACCTCCGGCTCAATCAACGAACTTACTTTCGCTTTTGCCGGGAGCTACAGCGACAAATTATTGATGGGGGTAACCATCGGGGTGCCTTTCCTGAATTACAATATGGATAAGGTTTACAAGGAATCGGATCAGGGGGAAGAAGCCGATGGCAATATTCCGTTTTTTGATGACCTGGAATTTACGGAAAGCCTGAATACGACTGGGATCGGCATCAACCTGAAAGCCGGATTGATCTACCGCCCCATCCAGGCCGTTCGCCTCGGCCTTGCGGTTCACACGCCCACCGCTTATGGGTTGAACGATACTTATCGCAACACCATGTCCTATTTTTACACGGATAACGGAGGCAGTACAAGCGGAGATGCTGAATCGCCTGACGGCTTATTCGAGTATAAATTTCGCTCGCCCTGGCGAATCATTGGCGGTTTGGGCGTCATCATCGGAAAAGCTGGGTTTCTGAGTGGCGAAGTGGAATGGGCCGACTACACCGGCGCACATTTTCGCTATGACGGGTTTGAGGGCGCCGAACGCGATGTCAACAATGACATTGTCAACCAGTTGCAAGCTGCGGCAAACATCCGCCTTGGTGGCGAACTCGCTTTTGAAATCTTTCGCCTGCGGGCGGGTTTTGGCTTACATCAGTCGCCCATTCAGGGAGACGATACGGTCAACGAAAGCATCAGCGCGGGATTTGGCATCCGGGAAAAATCGTTTTTCTTAGATTTGGGCTACCGGCATTACCTCATTGAGGAAACGTATACGCCTTACCAGACTTCCGAAGCGCCTATGCAGTTTGTCAACAATGACGTGACTAATGGGCGCTTCCTGCTATCGGTCGGCTTCCGTTTTTGAATCGTGTCTGTTTTTATAGTCCGATAGCTGCGTTATGCGAAGGCCCAAAATTGGTCATTTACGCGAGTAAACTCCCACTTTTGGGCCTTCGCATGCCTTGCTCTCGAACTCTAAAAACAGACACTCCACTTAGAACATGTTCGGGAACCCAAAACATGCTCTAACTATCTAATGTCTAACATCAATAATCTAATATCTATAATCTAACATCTACAATCTACCATGTTGCTATTCTTCTTTAAAGCCCTCCACATCGTAGGATTCACTGCCTGGTTTGGCGGACTTTTTTACCTCGGACGCCTGTTTGTCTACCATGTGGAAGCCAACGACCAACCGCAACCTGAGCAGGACATCCTGAAGCGCCAATACCAAATAATGGAAGGGCGGGTGTACAAAATCATCATCGTACCTGCCATGAACCTGACCTGGGGTTGCGGTCTTGCGATGCTCTTTCTGTACGGCTTGGACTGGCTTGCCGCCAACCCCTGGATGCACGTTAAGCTGTTGCTACTGGTTTTATTGACCGGCTTCCAACTCTGGTCTAAAACCATCATCAAAAAATTGGAGAAAGGGGAAGCATTGCCCAACGCCTTCCGGTTTCGCCTGCTGAACGAAGCGCCTACGGTGTTTTTGTTGGCGATTGTGCTGCTGGCGGTTTACCGGAATGGGATTAACTATGCGTATTTTGCGCTTGGGGTTGGAGGCTTTGTGGCATTAATCTACTGGGGGGCGGTGGCTTATCGAAAGAGAAGATCACAGGGAGTTTGAACTAATCTTATCGTAAGGCGTTCTCCTTTCACTTTTCAATCCAAATCTTAAGAAAGTGTGAAAATGGCACAGGAACTACACCTGCCATGCCGAAAAAGCTAATTTTGCTTTGAAATGAGTCAATTCTTAAATCAAATTCAAGGAAATATGAAAAAACAACTTTTATGCCTGACTGCTGTATTGGCACTGGTTTTTGCTGTCACTACGACGACTACTGCTCAAATCCGTACGCCTGCGCCCAGCCCGGGTGCAAAACTCACCCAAACCGTTGGGCTCACTGAAGTCACTGTAGAATACTCCCGCCCAAGCCTGAAAGGCCGCGCAGCATTTGGCGCTGAAGGCGTTGTTCCTTACGGTTCTACCTGGCGCACCGGCGCCAATTCTGCTACAAAAATTACTTTCAGCGACGACGTGAAAGTTGGCGGCCAGGCCTTGGCAAAAGGTTCTTATGCCATCCTTTCTTTGCCTGGCGAAACGGATTGGGTCGTTATGTTCCACACTTACGACAAGACGGACTGGTCGAGCTACGAGGACAAAACCCCTGCGGCTAAAGTTGCTGTAAAAGCACAAAAAACCGGCCACTCGGTTGAAACGTTGACTTTTGATATCAACAACCTGCGCAACACCGGTGGTAGCCTCGATTTCTACTGGGGCAACACGATGCTGAGCCTTCCCATCGAAGTGGAAGTAGACAAAAAGGTAATGGCGGATATTGAGCGCGTGATGGCTGGCCCATCGGCGAACGATTACGCTGCGGCTGCTGGTTATTACCACGACAGTGGCAAAGACCTGAAAAAAGCGCTGGAATACATCCAGAAAGCGAATGCAGGCAACGAACCAAGGTTCTGGCAGGTGCGCCGCGAAGCCCTGATCCTCGGCGATCTGGGTATGTACGCAGAAGCAGTAGCCGCTGCTGAAAAGTCGGCCATGCTGGCTGAAAAAGCAGGCAACGCAGAATATGTGAAAATGAACAAAGCTTCTATCGAAATGTGGAAGCCGAAAGTGAAGAAAAGCGGTAAATAATCATCTTGCCGGTTCTTTATAGCGAACTACAACAGGCCGCCCTGCTACAACTTGCAGGAGCGGCCTGTTTTTTATATTTGATACAGGAAAAAATAAAATATTGCAGTTTTGTGATTAATCCGATTTATTAATTAGGTTTGCTTAGAATAGTCCAAATTTTAAGTCACTAAAATGCCCTCTAATATGAACAAAATTTACGCTTGGGGAGTGGTATGTACCGCATTCCTCTCTTTCATTTCCATTGCTAACCTGCAAGCCCAGCTTTCAGCCGGCGGCACACCGATGAGTTTCATTTTGCACGATCGCGTTGCGCCAGCACCCGAAGCCATTGATATGGCGCCGGTAGACATAACCCGCCTGCGTGCAGAAGACGCCGTCAACGACCGCGATTTCACCAAACCACACCGCTTTGGCCACCTGATGGAAGTTGGCATGAACCCCGAAAATTCCGGGGTTTGGGAAGAACTTCCCGGCGGCGACCGCCTTTGGCGCGTTACGGTGCGTTCTTTTGGCGCTCAAACGATTAACATGATTTTTTCGCGCTATAAATTGCCGGTGGGTGCGCAGTTGTTCATTTACAACAAAGACCGCAGCATGGTGATCGGCGCGTTCACCCACGCCAACAACCAACCGGAAGAAGTATTGGGTACCACCCTGGTTGAGGGCGATGAAATGGTCGTAGAATATTACGAACCAGCCTGGGTTACTTTTCCCGGCGAACTGGAAATCGGCTCCATCGTTCACGGCTATCGCCTGCCTGGCGACGGCGAACCGGAGCAGGAAGGTGAAGGAAGAGCATTTGGCGATTCAGGCAATTGCCACAACAACGTCAACTGCCCCAGCGGCTCTGCCTGGGCCAATCAGAAAAAGTCAGTGGTAAGAATTGTAAACGGCGGGGACTGGTGTACCGGCGCGCTGATCAATACAGCCAACAACAGCGGGCTGCCTTACCTGCTCACAGCCAACCACTGCTACGCAAGTTCCTATGCTTCGTGGGTATTCTGGTTTAATTTTGAAGCCAGTGGGTGTACCAATCCGGCCTCTTCACCGACAACCTATACGACATTGTCCGGGTCGTCGCTCAAAGCGCGCAATGCCGCATCCGATTTTATGCTGCTGCAACTCAACAGCACGCCGGGCGTGACGCATACGCCTTATTATTCGGGTTGGAACCGGGGCACAACAGCGCCGACTTCTTCGGTTTGTATCCACCATCCGAGCGGCGACATCAAAAAAATATCTTTCGACAATAATGCAGCAACAAACAGCAGTTGGAGCGGTACGCCAGCCAATTCGCACTGGCATGTGATCTGGGATAGCGGCGTGACGGAGCCAGGCTCTTCCGGATCCCCGCTTTATGATCAAAACCAGCGCATCATCGGTCAATTGCACGGCGGCGCTTCTGTTTGCGGCGGTTCTGACCTGTCGGATGAATACGGAAAATTCTCTGTTTCCTGGAATACCGGTACGACTGCCGCTACCCGCCTCAGCGACTGGCTGGATCCGGGCAGCAGTGGAGCAACCACAGTCAACGGGTACGATCCCTTTGCCGGGGGCGCAAATTTCCTGAGTGTGACGCCTGCCAACCAAAACGTTAGTTCAGCAGCAGGCAGCACTGCATTCAGCGTAAGCTCCAATGTATCCTGGACCGCTTCAGGAGCTGCGTCCTGGGTCACGATCAGCCCGGCTTCCGGTACCAACAATGGGACGGTGACGGCTACCTACACTGCTAATACGGGCTCTACGAGCCGCGTCGCTACCATTACTATTACAGGCGGCGGCTTCACCCAGAACGTAACTGTTACGCAAGCGGGCACCACCGGCTCCTGCTCGAACGACGGAGAAACTGCAAACAACACCCGCCAAACCGCACCAACCATTGCTTTGAATGTGGATAAATTGTCACAAATCGGCAGCAGCACGGATGTGGACTGGTGGAAATTCACTTTAAGCGCTACGACGACCGTGACCCTGACGCTGGGCACCCTTCCGGCAGACTTCGACCTCCGTTTGAGAAGGTCCAATGGCAACATCATCGCCACTTCCCAGAACGGAGGCACTGCCAGCGAAACGATTACGGCATCCCTGGCAGCAGGTACTTATTATGCTTATGTCTATGGATATAACGGCGCATTCAGCACCAGTGTTTGCTATACCCTGCGCGTGTCTACAGGCGCCTTCCAGGGCGGCGAAGCAGATAAGAACCTGGATGAAGCAAGCATCAGCATTGCGCCCAATCCTACAAATGGTCTCACAACCCTCCGCTTGTCGGATGAAACTTCCAACGCACGCGTGCTGGTATACGACCAGATTGGCCGCAAAGTGATGGAGGAAAATGGCCGAGGACAATTTGAACTGAACTTCGCAAACCTTCCCGGCGGAACGTACATCATCCGCGTAGAAACGGGCGGTAAAACGCTTGTTGAACGGGTGGTGGTTAGTGGAAAGTAAAAGAATGATTTGAGGGATTTGAAGATTTGAAAATTTGATGATTTGAAGATTGGGGGCCGTGCCAATCTTCAAATTTTCAAATCCTCAAATCTTCAAATTCTTACTCCGCTTTCCTCACCTCCGACCGCTCCGACACTCCATTCTCATTAATTGCCTCAATTCGGAAAAAATAGGTTTTACGGTTGTCCATGCCTTTGAACCAGTATTCATTCCCGTCGTGGACCATAATGCAGTTGTACAATTTATCCGGTTCGGTTCCGTAGTAGATGTTGTAGGCCCAGGCATTGCTGACCGGGCTCCATTTGATCCACGCAGAGCGTTTGTCTTTTTCGGTGCGCAGGACCATAAAGGTTTTAACGGTGTCCGGCACTGCTCCCGTGCCTTTCCCGAATACCCGCAGCCCGGAAATAGCAAATTTGCCGGTCGCCATGTGGATATTTTCCAATTTAATAAACCGGGTTTCCACCGCTTTGGGCAACTCCACATAGTCGTGCGGCACGTCCGTTTTGTTCTGACTTTTATCCACCAAAATTTCCCATTTTTTGCCATCGCGGGAATGCAGCAGGCGGTATTGATGAAAAATATCCGTGCGTTTTCCCAGGAATTCTGCGTCCTGATCGGCATAGTTGATCTGGATGGCCCGGACGGTGCAAAGTCCGCCGAGGTCGCTTTGGATCCATTCGCCCCGGTTGGCCGTTGCGGCGCTCCAGTAGGTTTTCATGGCTTCATCCACCGCATAATTGGCCTGGAAGCCACCAAAAGTTGAAGAAACCTGCACCGGTTTTTGGTAATTCAGCAGCATCCAGCCGGTGAAGCGGGGTTGCAGGTGGTCGGCTTCACCGCCAGGCAAGTAGTGCGGGTAATCGCCAAAGGCCGTGTGGCAATACATCACTCCATCGGAATCGAACCCTGCGGGCCAAATGCCGATGCGCCGTTCAAAGTTGTTTTTGACCGACAGCATGATGGTGGACACGTGCCACCAGTTTTTCCAGTGGTCCTGGAAAGTGGCGCCATGCCCGGCCCCGCGGGCAAAACCGCCCGGTTTGAAAGAAATCGGATCGGACTGTGGAATGAAAGGCCCAAGCGGACCTTCTCCAACCAAAACCCCGTCGGCATACCCGCTGAATTCCGTACCCGGCGCGCCGTATTGCAAATAGTATTTTCCGTTGTGTTTCGTCATCCAGGCGCCTTCCATAAACGGATCGAGGAAGGTATTGTCCATGTGTTCGCCAAAGCGTTGCCAGCCGTAGCGATCCGGTTCGAGGAGGTACATTTCCTTGCGATAGCCCATCGGTTGCAGGGTTTTTCGATCCAGTTCGATGCCGTACATGGGGTAGCGGTTGCTGCTGCCGTTATACATGTAGAGCCGCCCATCGTCGTCGGTGAAAAAAGCGGGATCCCAGCCCCCCATGTCGAAGGCCGGAACCGCTTCCGTCCATTCGTTGGCTTTGGGATTGGTGCTCATCCAGATGGGAAAATCCCGCCCGTACGTGGAGCCGAAAACCAGCATCGTATCTCCGATGATGCCAACGGCGGGCGCACAAAGATCGTCGTAGACCTTATGCCAGGGCTTCAAAAAAGAGCGCGACACAAAATGCCAGTCGGACAGGTCATTGCTCCACCAATAGCCCCATTGGTTGGTAGAAAAAAGGTAATAATCGCCTTTGTAGGTCACAATGACCGGGTCGGCGGTGGCGCGGTGGCGGCCCCAATCGCTGAAATTGGGGATGGGCGTGAATCCGTAATCTAAGTTGACCGGATTGCAATACGTCTTCTGAGCAGGCACATTTGCGGCCCACAAAAAGAAAATAAACAGGGCAACGACGATCTTTTTCAAAGCAGTCGGGTTTGGTATCCCGCTAAATTACAACTCCTTCGGGAAATACGCCTTCCGAATTATTCAAAAGACTTACTGCTTGGTAGTTTGGCAACACCACAATTTTCCCGTATTTTCGCATGAAGAGAGCGACCTCTTACATACAGCAACCATATACAGTATGCGAAAACAGATCAATCAATGCTTTCGTTGGTACTATCGGCAACGGTACTTGAAAATAAAACGTATCGTTGAACGGCCGCACGAAACGCAACGTGCGCTGTTGCTGCAATTGCTCCGGGCTGCTGAACAAACGGAATGGGGACTCCAGTTCGGCTACCGGCATTTGAAAACCCCGGAAGCGTATGCCCGGGCCGTACCCGTGCAGGATTATGAAAGCCTGAAACCCTATATCCAGCGCATGATGTACGGGGAAAAAGACATCCTGTGGAGCGATCAGGTGCGCTGGTTTTCCAAATCTTCCGGCACCACGGAGGACAAAAGCAAATTCATCCCCGTTTCCCGCCAGAACCTCCGCCAATGCCATATCCGGGGCACCTGGGATACAATGGCCTGTTTTTACGCCAACCGGCCCGATGCCCGGCAATTCGAGTGCAAAAGCATGGTCATGGGGGGGAGCCTGAAACCCTTCGCGCCTTATCCGCGCACCATGACGGGAGACGTTTCTGCGGTCATGATTTCGCACATGCCCTGGGTGGGCAGGCCGTTTTTTATCCCCGATTTTGAAACCGCTTTGCTCGACGACTGGGAAGAAAAAGTAGAACGCCTGGCGCTTGCCGGAATCCGGGAGCCTAATGTGGTCATGATCGGCGGCGTTCCGACTTGGACCCTGGTGCTTTTCCGGAGGATCCTCGAAATCACCGGCAAAAGCAATATGGAAGAAGTCTGGCCGCATTTACAGGGCTATATCCACGGCGGGGTCAGTTTTGTGCCTTACCGGACCCAGTTTGAGGCCTATTTCCCTTCCGGTAAAATAAGTTACCAGGAAATATACAATGCCTCGGAGGGGTATTTTGCCATTCAGGACGACTTTGGTTCCGATGATATGCTCCTGTTGTTAGACAACGGAGTCTACTATGAATTCCTGCCCGTTGAGGAATGGGGCGCCAGCAATCCGCAGGCCATCCCCCTGAGCGAGGTGGAGGCGGGGAAAAACTACGCGCTGGTTATCAGTACCAACGCCGGGCTTTGGCGCTACATGCTGGGCGATACGGTGATGTTCACTTCGTTGGCGCCTTACAAAATCAAAATTACCGGCAGGACGAAGCAATTTGTCAACGCTTTTGGCGAAGAAGTGGTGGTGGAGAACACCGATAAAGCCTTAGCGGAGACCTGCCTCCAGTTGGATGTGATCGTATCTGAATACACGGTCGCACCCGTCTATTTCGGCGCTGCCAGCAAAGGCGGGCACGAATGGCTGATCGAATTTGAGCGGCCTCCGGAAAATTTGAAAGCTTTTGCCCAGTTGCTCGACCAGAATTTACAAAAAATTAATTCCGACTACGAAGCCAAACGCTTCAAGAGCATTGCCCTGGCGCCGCTGAAAACCAAAGTGCTGCCCAAAGGCACGTTCCACAACTGGCTGAAGTCGAAAGGCAAGCTGGGAGGCCAGCATAAAGTGCCCCGGTTGGCCAATCACCGGCAGTATATTGACGAAATTCTGGACTTTTTGCAAGGCAGCCAAAGTACAGTGTGAACTTTTATTAAGAAAAGTTATTAATAAAGTTACTTTTGTTAGAGCATATACAGGATTCCTAAAATCACGAAAATTTTGATGAACTTCGCAGAATACAGCGATAAGGGTAAAGAAGCGCAAATGGTTCAGCTCCTGACATCGGGGGATGGCCAGTCACTTGCTTTGCTGTACGAACGCTATTCTGCGGCGTTGTTCGGCATCATCCGCGGGATGATCAACGACGAAGAGCTTGGCAGGGAAGTCCTCCAGGATGCTTTTGTCAAAATCTGGCAAAATGCCGATAAATACGACGCAACCAAAGGCCGGCTATTCACCTGGATGGTGCAGGTAACGAGGCGTTTAGCAATTGATTCCATCCGATCCAAACAATTTAAGACGGATCGGAAAACCGATATGCTCCCTGATTCCGTATCTAACAGCAGCTCCCTTAGTGAAGAAACAAACCTGAAGGATATCGGTTTGAGACGGGTCGTAGATCAGTTGGACGAACATCACAAATCTATTATCACCCTCTTATATTTTCAGGATTACACACAAAAAGAAGTCAGCGAGGAACTGGACATCCCGTTAGGAACGGTGAAGACCAGAACCCGGAAAGCAATGGAGCGTTTGCGTGAAATACTTCGCAACGAAGGCCTTTCTGCGTCGGCATTTATTTCTTTAAATGAATTTATAAACCAATACCTTGGACATTAAGGAATACATATTATCCGGAGTACTTGAACTGTACGTGTTGGGCAAATTAGATGCCCAGGAAAGTGCGGCAGTCGAACTCATGGCCGCTCAGCACCCTGAAATCAGGGCCGAAATTGACGCCATCGAGCAAGCTTTGGAAGTGTATGCCCAAATGCATGGCCAAACGCCGCCACAGGGTACGTTGGAAAATATCCTGAACCGGGTGGATCAATTGCGCCCACCTAACCCAATAAAGGCTTCCGGGGCCGCTCCCAAGCCCCCCCGATTTTTAATGACCTTCGTTATCATCGCAGCCCTGGTTAGCATCGTGGCTGCGCTTTGGGCATACAATGGCAAGCTCCAAACGGAAGGGCAAATTGCACAGGTGCAGGAACGCCTGGATTCCTTCCGCAGGGAATGTGATCAGATCGCCCGCGAAAATGCGGCCAACCGCGCCGAATTGGCTTTCCTGAAAGATGGCGCCACCCGGCCTATTACCATGCGCGGTACGCCGAATAAAGATTCTACCGCCATTGCCTCCGTATATGTCAACCCCCTGCAAGGCAAAGCTTATTTGAATGTCGTGAAACTTCCGCCCCCGCCCGCAGGCAAGCAATACCAGCTTTGGGCTATCGTAGGCACGGCCGCGCCAGCCGACATGGGCGTTTTCGACTTACCAACTACACCGGGCGAACTCAAAGAAATTGCCTTCAGCCCGCAGTTTGCGGATAAGGTGACGTTTGCCGTAACGCTGGAAGATGCTGGTGGGAAGCCTACGCCTGATTTGACGCAGTTGTATTTGATTTCTGAGGCGGGGTGATTTCGGTATTGGCAAACCTTATAGATTAAAATTTTTCGTTGTTTATATTTTGAATTATTAGGAAAAGGTTTAACTTGCTGAGGATAAACCAAATTTTGGTATGACCCAGTGTAGAGAACAGATAGATGAAGCCCTTGCTTTTTGGTGTAAGCTGGAAGTGGGGGCTTTGTGTGTATTACAGCCAATGACCTTGTAAGGTGGGGTATTGAGATGCGAAGTTTTGGCGGATATTGGGGTGCGGGAATACTTACTCTGTGTAATAAAACAGGTGAAACATGGATGATTTTAAAAGATATATAAAAAATATTTTCATAGAAAATCCTCAAAAAGCTTTAGATGAAGTATTAGGTAAAATTGATCGTCAGACTAAAAGTAGTGACGATTTTTTACTGCTTAAGGGGAGGTATAATTTAATAAATGAGCAAGCTAATAAGAATATCATCAATGGAAATGAATATGAAATAGAAATAAACAGAATTAATAATTCTTTTATTTCGCTATTGAATAAAATAAATGTAGATGATGGTTTTTTTTCAATTGCATCACAATCTAAATTATTGCATTTTGAAAATGAATATGCAGCTCATGAAGAGATTAAAAGTGAGATATTGAGATCTAATAAAATAAAATTACATTTAATTCGAGGAGGGGAGTTATTTAAAAACGAAAATGGCCTTTTTAATTTAAAAAAATACAAAAGTGTAAGTCAGTTTTTAAATTTAAAAATATTATTTATAGACTTTGAGTCGCTTTCCCAAGAGGAATATTTGTATCTAAATAATTGCATTAGTCTTAATTGGAAAGGATTAGAGGTTGATAGGGAAGGTTTTACCCATACTATTGATAGCTTAAAGTATTTAAGTGAAGGTTTTGACGTTAAAGTCAGAGTTTATGGACTTAATCTTTTGCATTTTTTAAAATTGTACATATTTGATAATTCCTGCTATTTTACTGTTTATCACAGGTTAGGCAAAGCCAAAGAACACCAACAGTATCCAATCTTTAAGATTGAGAGTAGTAGTCCTCTTTACTCAGTTTTTGAAGCAATTTTTGACAACTCTTGGGAAAAATCAAAAGTCATCATCAACTAAATAATTAAAATGAAAAAGTATACCAAAGTAGTTGTTTCTGCAATTGTCTGGCATGATAATAAAATTTTACTTTTGAAACGAGCTCAAAATTTTAAGGAACTAAATATTGGGAAAGACTTTTGGGATTTACCTGGAGGGAAACTTGAATTTGGACTTCAAACCGTTGAGGCTTTACAAAACGAATTATTAGAAGAGACGCATTACATCAAAATTAATTCAACGCTAAGGTTGATAGAAGCGATTTCCTATTTAATAGAAGACGAAATAACAATTACAAATAGAATAAATATAATATATGATATGAAAATAGAGGGCGAAGCCCAAATACAGCTAAGTGAGGAACATAGTGAATACATATTTACAGATAATGTATATTTGATTCAATCATTAAATATGATGGCGCCAATCAAAAGCCTTTTGCTAAAGTTGCTGGAATAAAGCATAGGGAATTTTGGAAATTCTAAAATTCAGAAAATTCTGATTCAGACAAAGAAACAATGCATGGGAATAACGGATTTTTAACCCGTACATCGCCGCATTTCCCTCATATCCATGTTTTCCCTACCTTTCGACGCGAGTCTTTCACAAAACGCACACCATGCACGAAAACAAACCATACCTCATCCGGAACATGACGCCCGACGAAGTAGAGCGGATTGCAGTGGAATGGGCAGCCAAAGAAGGTTGGAATCCAGGCATTTATGATGCCCCGTGTTTTTATGCGGCCGACCCCAAAGGCTTCTTTGCAGGGTTTCTTGGGGACGAACCCATTGCCTGCATTTCAGCGGTTGCTTACGATCCGGACTTTGCCTTTATTGGATTTTACATCGTCAAACCGGAGCATCGGGGCAAGGGTTACGGGTTGAAAATATGGAATGCAGCAATCGCTTATTTGCAAACCCAAAACATCGGCCTGGATGGCGTTGTTGAACAACAGGTAAACTATAAAAAATCGGGTTTTGAGTTGGCTTACCGCAACATTCGCTATGAAGGTACCGCCCAACCCACCACAGCACGGTTTCCGGAGATCGTCCCGGCTTCGGAAGTTGCTTATGATGAAATAGCCCAGTATGATGCCGGCATTTTTCCTGTTCCCAGACCTCGCTTTCTCCAGGGTTGGCTCAAACAACCTGAAAGTTTGGCTTTGGTGGCCTTGCAAGCTGGCAGAGTTGCGGGATACAGTGTGCTCCGAAAGTGCCGGATTGGCTATAAAATCGGGCCTTTATTTGCCGATAATAAAGACTTAGCCAACAAACTGTTCCTTGCTTCAAGCAACCAGGTTAAACCCGGTACTGCAA
>JALHRK010000020.1 GCA_022841505.1 Saprospiraceae bacterium
GCTGCATTCGGTGATCCATACGAGGTGAACCGCAGCCACGAAGAAGGCGCTGAGCTGGCGACAAAGCTGCTGTTGGCTGACATGGTCCGCGTGAATGCGGACCACTACAAAGACCTGGCGAAGCGCCTGACAAAAGACCTGGCAAAGGAATGCGCCCGGGCCGCCGGATGGCTGGCCATGCTGGCAAGTGTGCGGGGCAAAAAAGACGCCGCCGTGCTGGGTTTTGAGAGCAAAGAGCAAGTGCTGGAAGCAGCGCTCGAAAATATACAGGCGGAGGCGCTTCGCCCCCTGCGCGTGAACAACATGCAGGTGCTGCGGCGCTGGGTGCGGAGGTACAAAGAGGAAGGTTATGTGTGTGTGATCCCTTCCACAGTGGGTAACAAAAATGCCTCGAAGCTGGAGGATGAACACATACGCCACCTGATGGCCCTGATGGGCGATCCGCACAAGCCACCGGTGACTACCGTCACCTACCTGTACAACAAAGACGCCGCCCAAAGGGGATGGCCTCAGATAACGCACGTGACAGCCCGCAATTACCTCTATGTGCCAGACAACCGGCGCGTGTGGGAAATGATGCGCCACGGCGAACAGAGCTGGTACAACGAGTATGACGTGACCATTCGCAGACAGGCGCCCAGCGCGCCCGATGCGCTTTGGGTGCTCGATGGGACGCCCCTGGACCTCTACTACCAGAAGCGGGTGCGCAAGTTCAACGAGCACACCGGCAAATGGGAAGAGCGCGCCAGTTACTACAACCGCCTGTACGCCTTCATCGTGGTGGATGCGCACTCCTGGAAGTTTGTTGGCGTGGCCCTTGGCAACACGGAAACTGCGGAACTGGTAGCCCGTGCATTGAAGTCGGCAATCAACACCGAAATGGTGCTGCCGCGTCAGCTTCAGTATGACCACGGGTCCGGTATCGGCGCGCAGGAATGGCTGATGAAGTCGCTCGAAATCTACAACACTGCCACGCGGCCCTACAACCCGAAAGGCAAGATCATAGAGGCGTGCATCGGCCACTTTCAAAACATGGTGCTGCGCTACTTCGACAACTGGGCAGGCGGCAACGTCACGGCAAAGTCAAAGGACAGCCGGTTTAACCCTGATTTTTTGAAAGAGAAGCGTGACGAGATCCCGACTGAAGACCAGGTGCGCAAGCAGTTTGAACAGGCCGTGAATGCCTGGAACAACCTGGCAACAAAGGACCGGGAAGCGCCGGCGGAAAAGTACCGCCTGACGCAGTCGGTTGGCAAAAAAGTGGATGCATTCGACGTGGTGAACATGTTCTGGCAAAAGCGCCGGAAACCTTACACCTACTGGCAGGATGGCATTACGATCGAGATTGACTCGAAGGCATACAACTACCAGGTGCAGGATGTGGGCTTCTACAAAAAGCACATCCGGGATAAATTCCAGGTGGTGTACGATCCGGAATGTCTCGACTTCATCTACCTGTATCAGAACGATAAGCCTGTTCTGGACGCAGATGGAGAGCCAGTGATCGCGATGCAGCCGGAACTGGCGCCGATGGCCCTGCACGACCACTACGAAGGCAGCCGCACAAATTTGAACGCGCTGCTGAGCATGAAGGACCAGGTGAAGCAGGACACGATCGAGGAGGTCGCCGCCATTCGGCGCTATGCCGATGAAACGAACCTGAACCTTGGCGCTCGAATGATCTTCAAAACCGATTTGAATGCCGCTGAAACGCGCGTAAAAGCGGCCCTGCTCGATGAAGATGACCACGATCTGGGCCACTTACTTGAGAATCAATATTTGGATTGAGAATAATTGCAAACGTCAAAATCTACATCTTATGAACCAGGACATGATCACGAAAATCGTAGCGGCCATCCGGCGCTACATGGTTGAAAAAGAGATCAGCCAAAACAAACTTTCCGCCATGATCGGCATGAGCGCGGCGCACATGAGCTACGTGCTGAACGAAACCATGTGGGATAAAGTGTCGGACGACAAATGGCGCCAGTTGCGCGCCCGCTTCCTGCCATCGAGCTGGGGCACTTACGAAACGATCAATTACAAAGCCCTCCAAAAACTTTGCCGCGACACACAGGAAGCCAGCATCACCAACTGTGTGGCCGCCTACACAGGCGCCGGCAAAACCGTTGGCCTGCGCGCCTACTCCGAAAGCACGCCAAACGCCTACTTCGTGCAGGCAGACCAACTGATGAGCAACAAAGATTTCCTGCGCGAAGTGCAGCGCAGCATGGGCATCGTGAGTGAAGGTACGGCCCGCGAAATGCTGATGGCCATTGTGCGCGAACTGGAGAAAACCGAACGCCCGCTGCTGATTATTGACGAGGCCGACAAGCTGCGCGATTCCTGCCTGATGAGCCTGAAGGTGATCTATGACCGGCTGGAAGGCCGCTGCGGATTTGTGACCGCCGGCACGGAAGTGCTGAAGACCAGGCTGACAAAATTTGCCCAGCGCGATAAGCTGGGATACCGCGAGATCCTGCGCCGCTTTGGCAACTTCAAAACGCTGCGCCGCTTCGATTGCAAGGACGCCAAAGTGAAAGCTGAAGTACTGAGCATCTGCAAAGACCAGGGCATTGAAGTTGAAAAGCAGGTGCTGCACATCATGCGGGAAGCCGACAATTACGGAACCCTTCGCAACCTGATCCAGCAAATTCAGCGGCTGAACACCCGCGTGGTGGAAACCGAACAACTGGAAGAGGTTGCCTAATGCAATACGCCATGAGTAAGTGGATTGACAAAGCCAAGCAGGAAACCGGAATTACAGACGATCGCATGAAGTTGCTGATCTACAACACAGGAATCGCTTTTCTGGAAATGCAGGAAGCGGACGACCGGAAAACATTGAAGATGCTGGAGTGCTCGACGATGTTCTGGACCTGGTACAACCGACAGTTTCAGATGCTGTGTGCTGAGTTTTTCCGCGACTATGGCGCCATCCTTCAGGACATGCGCCGGAGCGACATAGAGCGCCACTTCGTGGACTTTGTGGCCCGCGAAAAGATTAGCTATTACGGCATCAATAGTTATGCCTTCCTGCTCACGCAGTTTGCTCCAGAGGATCAGGTTTTTACAGTTTACAAAGGGGAAACTATACAGGTGGAAGAGTAATCAAAACCTTTCATCAAACATGGACACACCGACAATACCGAACAGGAAAGACGCCGAAAAGGCAATGAACATGTATGCAACGGCATCCGCGAAATTGGAACAACTGAAAGCTCAGAAAAAATTGGACCTGGCGAAGATCGAGGAAAAGTACGTTGAAAAAATCAGCGACCTGGAGGCGAAATTTAATGAATCGAAAGCGATCATCAAAGCATACGCGGAATGGGCGCCCGAAATTTTCAACGACAAAAAGTCCTGCCAACTGGGAGTCGGCACAATCGGCTATCGGTTAGGAACGCGCCTTGAATGCCTGGCAAAATTTGACTGGAACACCGTGGTGCCCTTGCTGAACGAGAACTACGTCCGCACAACTGTGGAAATTGACAAGAAGAAATTGCTTGCCGATTTCAAGGATGATCTAAACGCGCTGAATGAGGTTGGCCTCACGATTGTGCAAGAAGACGCCTTCTACGTGAAGCTATGATTTGACGATTGCATACAGCTTTCTGCTGCCAGTCGCTTTTGACTGGCAGCCTTTAAACCTGGACAGGAGATGAACAGGAAAACAACATTTAGAGTGCCAACCGAAGATGGGCCTTGCTTGGTGTCAGGGTACAAAGTAAGAGTACGAGAACTCCCGGAAGTTTTGTTTTTTCTACACAAGGAGCCATTAAAAAAAGATTGGGCAGGCGCGTTTGGAAGGCACGGTACATATAGGTTTTGGCAAGTTTCAGAATATAAAACCGGATTAGCCTTTTCGGGAAAAAGATACACTTCTCCGGAAGATGCCATGAAAGGATTTACTGAATTTCTCAGTCAGGCATTCATGGGTTGGCAGTTACTCTACGTGGTGTCATTTCACGCCAAAGCATTAAACGATATGCCATGCTCCCAAAAGACCTGATCATCCAGCTCCGCACCATCCTCAGCAAAAATAAGATTGACGAGGAGGGCAAAGAAGACCTGGTCTTGCAGTTCACCAACGGGGGAACAAAGAGCATCCGGGAAATGAGAAAGGTGGAAGCCATAGCAATGATCAGGGCGCTGAACGACACGCCCGACACCTACGACGACTCCGCCAACCGAAAGCGCCGGCAGATACTGGCCTTGTGCCACGAAATGGGATGGGAAGATGATCAGGGACGAGTGGATATGACCCGCGTTAACGCTTACTGCACCACACGCGGCTACCTCAAAAAGCCCCTGAATGATTACAAACCCGGCGAGCTTCAGAAGCTGGTCAGTCAGTTCAAGACAATGCATAAAAACTATCTACGAAATGGCAACAACACAACAGTATAAGATCACAGCACCGGGCACAAATAAGCACGTGGTGGCTACGTATCACGACGGACAGCTCTACGCCCTGGAAGGCATTCACAACCTGGCGCATTTGTGGGAAGGCATCGCCATCAACAGCCCTATTCCGCTGCTGGAACTGGAGATACCCGCCAACCTGGTGCGATACGATGGACTGGTGAACATCGAGAAGGTGGAAGAAGGAAACGTGTCGCAGAAAATTGCAAAGTTCTGCGCCTGCTTCCGCCACCACATGCGCTTTGCATACGTGATGCACAAAAGTGATGTCGCCTCCATTAAGGACGTGCCCGTCACGGACGAATTGATGGAAGCCTACTTTGGCAGCCGGGAATGGTGGGGAAAGCAGCCCAAAAGCATCCGCAACTACGCAACAAACATCAACGCCGTGCTCCAGTTGGCGCAGCAAAAGAAAGATCCGGTGAGCGAATTCCCAATGGAATACAACGCCGAATTTGAATTCAAACTACCAGCCGCCAAACTGCCAGCATACTGGAAACACCTGCGCCAATTAGGCTACTCGCCTGTGAAAAACGGCAGCGGGAAGGTGACCAACTGGACCAAAGGCGCGGTTGTAATGATTAGTTGGTTTTTCGTTTTGACACTGGTCTCCGGGTGCATGACGCCGCAGCGCGCAGCGCGCTACGTGCATCAGCATCCGGAACTTTTCCCCTCCAAAACGGATACGGCGTGGCTCGACTTCGTGATAGAAGACACTGACACCTTCTACATGGAACAGGATACCTTCTATATGGATTGGGAATGGGCAGGCACCGACACCACCATCACCTGGGACACCCTCCGCACCCAGGGCGCCGTCGCCATCACCAACACGGCCAGCGGCAAACCTCGAATCCGGACAGAAATCATCAGCAAAGCCGACACGCTATATCAGCGAGACACCGTGACCGTGAAACTACCAGGCATCAACAAAACGATCATCATCCGCAAGCGCGTGCAAAACACCTGGTGGTGGATTGCCCTGGGCGGAGGCTTGCTAATCTTATTCCTATGGCGAAGGAAAAAGTAGTCCTGAAGCTTAGTCCGGATGAACTCCGGGCGCTGCAAAGCTTCGTGCATCTGAACCTTGAAAGCCTGAAAAGTCAGGAGTTATCTTGGGATGCATCAATGGCTCGCCTGCTGAGCATCATCCTGGCAGGGCTGCTGAAGAAGAAGCTGGCGCCGGCGCTGATCTTCCCAGGGAAGGAAACCAAGCTGACGCTGAGCATGGAGCAAGCCCTTGCTTTTGAGATCGCAGCTTCAGCATGGGACTTCACCGACTTTGATGAATTCACAGGCGCTTTGCTTCTCTACATCCTGGAACAAATCAGAATAGCAACATGAGCGTAGCAAGCGAAAATAAGACACTGCGGCACTACCGCATCCAACAGATGTACAAAGAGCTGGAAAGCTACAAACTTTCCTCTCAGTTCATCGAGGAAACGCTGTGCAGCTTCTTCACGGTTGGGCCGGCAACGATTTACCTGGCCATGAAGTCGGAGGAGATCAAGATGTCTTACGAGTACCTGGATCTGGACAAAGAATGGGCAGCCGGCGTAGTTAAAATCATTCAATCAGCGGCTTATCGAAAGCAAAAAAAGCAGCAATCGAAAGCCGATAAAACACAATACAAACTCGCACTATGAAAAGGATGAATTTGGATAGCAGCATCAACCTGGGCGGACACAAGCGCTCAGTGAATGACCTGGAAACACTCCAGGGCAGCATTGATGACATTTGCCAGGCCATTGGCCTCATGCTCGGCAACAGCGGCAGTGCAGCCGTGCTGAGCGAGCTGGAGATTGAAGACCTGGGCGCAACCTACAACCTGAACAAACCGGCCTCCGTGTTCTACAACGGCAAGCTATACCGCGTGAACAGCGTTTTTGGCGCAGCCAAAGGCGGCGTAGGATCGGAGTATAAATTCGAGATCACCACCACGCCACTGGCTGACAACCCGGTCACGTACCAAAGCGGCGCCTCTTTCAATGTCCACATCGAGGAGGAAATGGAGCTGCGCCACACCAACGCCAGCGGCGCCCAATACTTAGCGCTGTCGGCTGTGACGGCAAGCGAGTGGATCACCTTCCCCACCACAGCGCTAACAAACCTCACGGTTGCCGGTGGCGGCGAATACTGCCGGGTAAAGTATCGGGTGCTGGGTAAAACGCTCTTTTGTTATGTGGCGGTTGTTGGCCAGCTCACGGGCACATCATTCGCCATTCCATTGCCGAACGGCTACAAAACAAAGGAGTTTGTACGCCTGCCGGTGGCAATGTACGCCAACCTCGACGGCGTTGGCGCCAAGCAGTTCAATACCTTTTTCGCGATCGCCGATGGCTTTGGTTCTATGCTGTTCCAAAATGGTGGAACGGTGTATGACTTGCCGGAATACGATCCCGGCGCCATCAACTTCGCTACAACTTTTGTGATTGAGATCGAATAATAGCAACAACTACGCCTTCCTCATCAGGCAAAAACCGGCTGTTGGCAGGCCAGATTACGGGATCCGGGAAATGATGAGACGAGAGCTGCCCCCACCACCACCAGAACCAGAACTACCGCTACCGCTACCACCAGATTAACAACTACTACGAAACTACACGACAGAAGGGACCGCCCCCCAGTCCCGACTACCCCATACGGATTAAGGGAATAGCAACAAAGACATAAAAGTTCGCGCAGGAATGAAGCGCTGGAAGCGCGAAGTAGCATAACGGTAATGCGCCGGGTTCATAAGCCCGGAATGATGGGGTTCGATTCCCACTTCGCCACTAAGAAAAACTCAGATTATTTCATCAAACACATAGCAACATGAAGCTCATTGGCAGGGCCACATTTCCGGGAAGAATGTCAAACACTGGCGTCGTTCCCATGGTCACAATCAACAAATCTGGCGGAATCAGACTGAATAAAGCAGCCGTGGATCTGCTGAAGATTCAAGAGAAGGAACGCGTTGGCGTCTTTTTCATGGCGTCGGATGATGAAAACGACTGGTACATCACTGAAAATGTAGGCGCCGATACAGAAAACTCAGTGGAGCTGAAAAACAAAGCACCTGAATTCACTGGCAGCTACGCAGGCTTGACGAAATACCTGATGGCGAAATACGCAGCAAAGGAAGAGGAAACCACACTACGCATCCAGATCAGCAAAGAAGCTGTGGAACAGGTGGTGCAATTGGGAAGTAACAAAATAAAATGCAACACCTGGCTGCTCATCACGGCGCCCCTGGCTGAAGCTAAACGGCAGGCCGGTTTGCTGAAGAAATAATTTGGTTTTTTGGGACTACCATTTGGAAGCCGCCGGCGAAGGTCGGCGGCATCTTTGACGCAAACACGTTGGTTTTTTCTCATAGTATGTTCTCGCCTGGGCAATGTGCCAGGCAATTCAGGTTCGCTCAGACTAATGGAGCCATCACATGTAGTGGATGGGTGGAGGTTCGATCCCTCCCTGAGCAGCGAAGAGTGATATTTTCATGCTACTTGGTACCTGGCGGCGGGCGTCGTCGCCAGGGCTTTTAAAACGAACGACTGCCATGTATAATTCAGGCATAATTGATTTCGATCAGCCCTTTGATAAGCCGTCGCCTAAAAGGAAAACAGGCCAGGTTGGCCTGCATACACGCGCTGGAAATCGCGTGCGCAAAAACAGAATTCGTAACCGCATCGCCCGGGCATCCAGGCGCGCAAACAGGAAGTAAGCCATGCGACTGAATCAAAAAGACAAGAAGATCAATTCAACCAAAACCAGTGAAGTGCTGGCTGAATTAAACGCGATGGACCAACAAAATAACATCCAGCTCGTTGAGCGCGAAGTCTCCACCGGCGAGATCCCGGAAAATGAAGTCATCATCCTCTACCAATACTGGGTGGACGTGAAGGTTCGCGAAAACCGCGATGGATACCCGATCAAGACAATCACCTTTTTGCCGGTGGCCGCCAACCCAATTGACGCTGAAAAGACAGCGGCCTTTCTGGGGCGCAAGCGTGGCAAGCTGAAAGGCATAACAATTCCTGAAGCAAGCCAGGTAGCTGTCGCCTATTATCCAAACAGAAAAGGACAACCGGATTGCACGGAGGAAGAAAAGGAAGTCATCTGGGAAGCCTACACCGGCAAAAAACTAAAAAGACCATAAGACGCAATTCCCGGGCGAAAGAGCCTGGGGGGAGTATTAACAGTATCGCTATAACAAGTCGAGGGCTGCATTGCAGGGTGTGGTGCAGCCCTTTTTAAAACTCAATTAGATGAGCATTCAGGATCTTTTAAATATGCCGTTACATACGGTTCATTCCTTCAGGGTAGACTCTAATGTTTTGAGAGTACCAGGGGGTTGGATATACTCAACATTGGTTCGTGAAAACCATTACAACAATACTTCCGGCGACTATGAATCAGATGTTTGGAAGAATGTCTATGTGCCTGAGCCGCCGGTTGTTCTCGAATGCAAAACTTTTGAAGGCGTATGAAACACAAGACTTTACCAGCCCTCAAAGGGCAGGCATTATTAGAGCTACTGATGGATGTTTGCGGCGTGCTGCAAGTGAGCTACGAGGAGGTAATGCACTCGGGTACGCGCCTGCGGGTGCTGTCAGATACCCGAATTATCTTCATTCACCATGCTTACGATCTTGGATTCGAGAGCCGCGACATGTGTGTTTTTCTTGGCTTCAATCATGCCAGTGTTGCATACCTAAGAGATAAGTACGACGACATAGTTGATAGC
Source organism: Saprospiraceae bacterium (assembly GCA_022841505.1). Lineage (GTDB taxonomy): Bacteria > Bacteroidota > Bacteroidia > Chitinophagales > Saprospiraceae > JABWAJ01. The sequence goes on from JALHRK010000020.1 coordinate 9,152, forward strand.
GTATTTGAGAGCAAAAAACAACTGGTCGAAAAGCATTTGAATGATGCTTGATGTACCAATGACCGCCTACAAAAGATGGGGCTGCGTGATACAGCTTCATAGGCAATCTTATTATTGTTCGGATTCAAAAACGGTACACCACTGGACCGGGTATAAATTTGAGAATTTCATGCGGTGGAAATGGTATTTCAGATACCGCGCTGCTTTGCTCCAGGTGCAAAATCCGTATGTGCTTGTCGAAATAAGGGAATACCAATTTGACATTGCCTTAGCCGATAAGGAAAAAGAGCGCCATTTGAGAGCAAAACTAACCGCCGCCAAAAGGAAACATACGGAATATTTGAATAAAGTGGAGCAAGCCAGGCAAATATGGCAGGAGTTATTCCCAATCGAAAGCGATCCACTTTTTGAAAAAGTAATGGGCAAAATTTCAAGACTGAAGGTCAGAATTTCAGAGCTTGAAGAAGAGATAAAAACTGAATATCCTTCAATTATAAAACAAGAGTCATGATAACGATTATCGCATCCGCCATCCTGCTCTTTATGGCAGGGATCGCCAAGGGCATCCAGGATACCCTTTGGTTTCATTTTGAAGCATCGCCCTTTGCGAAAAAGAACCCGCTGTTCTGGGATCCGAAAAGATCATGGCAGAATAAGTACAAAGACTATATGGGCGGCGATGAGCGCCCGCGCTTCCTGTTCTCAAAAACATACCTGGCCTTCCTCACGGACGGCTGGCACTTATTCTCAACCATCCAGCTCACCTGCATCCAGGCAGCCGTGGCGCTGCCGGCTGTGGCCGCGCTTGACGTGCCGATGTGGTGGTTGCTGCCGGCAATCGTCGTGCTGAAGCTGGTTTTTGGCGCAGGTTTTCGCATTTATTACAAATTCAAATAGATGAAATTCCCAATGAACACCAAGGATAAGATCAAAGACTATGCCGGCACGGCGCTAATGATTGTCTTCGTTGTTGCGCTTTTGTGGGTTGCTGTTAGCGGCTTCATTCAGCGCTTCAAGTGTCCTAAAATGACAGAAACGGAACTGTTTTTGCACATCCCAAAGTCCTTTGTGTGCCGCTGGCATCACTGCGACTAACTCATTAATCAATAGATGATCATGGACGAATTAATCGCAGTACTATTAGGAATGGGCTACAAGAAAGAAGGCTACGGCTACTTTCTGACTACCAAAAACAACACACATTGGTGTACTTTTTACGGAGAACACACAAAGGCTCCTTCGTTACAGATGTATGCATATTATTCAGAAGATCCGCATTGTGATAAGATTTACGACACAGGGCTTATTAAGCTCCCAGCACCTGAGTTGTTCAACTCCATTGTCGTTCTTTTCAACATCAGTCATAACTAAGCTCATGGAAGTCTTATTAAACGAAATCAAGCGCATTTGTGCCACCCAACCAACCGACAACTGGGTGCCCTTCTCAGAGATCAGAACCGCCTACCCTGCCGAAATGCACGTGGAGGCGCTCATGATCGAAATCATTTCCCTGCTCAAGCGAGGGCTTATTGATGTGCTGATCGAGGGGCAGAATCTTTTTTTGAGACCGCTATAATTCCAGTAAATTTAAAAACATAAACAATGCAACACACAATCAAACCACCAACCAACCGCATCCAAATATCTTTGGAAAATTGGGTAAAGACAGCCATTGAGAAGTTTGGAGAGGATAAGAAAAATTGGAAATTCAAGTGTCCCTCCTGCGGAGGCGTTCAATCGTTGGCTGATTTTATAGAAAACAACGTCAGCGAACCGGATGGCAAATTCTATTTCTCCTGTATCGGTCGTTGGGTTAAAGATCGCGGGTGTGACTGGACGCTTGGCGGCTTACTTCAAATTCACAACACAGAGGTTGTTACCGACGATGGCGACACTGTGCCCGTCTTTGATTTTGCAGAACTCCAGGTGTAAGCACATGTAACTTTCATTTTCTATCTTCGTTCCACTCCTTATTATATCACTGAGAAAACACAACAACAGCAGATGAAAAAGATTATCACAGCAAACAACGACACCCAACTGGCGGGATGGATCACAACCCTTGAAAGCGCCGGTGTAGAGTACAAGCAGATTTTAAACTCCGAGGGCAAGCCTGGCCTCTTGCTAAATGAGGAAGACGCGGAAAACTACCTGAATATCCGTAAACTGAGCACCGCCGAAGAGCAATTCAAAAACTTCTTTTCTCGCTTTTCACAGCAAAGACCGACAGTAGCTAAAGAGAATAAAGGATGTATGCCAAGTTGGACTACTATTCTGGGTTTAGCGGTTGCGTTAGTCGTCCTGGGCAAGCTATCTGACTGCGGCGGAAGCGATAGCGCTTCTTATGAAAGCGAGCCAACTCCAAAAAGGGAAATGACTCTTCAGGATTCCATTGAGTTGCAATTCAGTGCGTGGGATGGCTCACACAGGGGCATGGAAAAGGCGATCAAAGCCCAAATGAAAAACCCTGATAGTTATGATCACGTGGAAACCCAATATAAAATTATTGGAGAGGGAAATGAAAACGGTGTTAGAGCGCTCTACGTAGTCACTACCTTCAGGGGAACCAATAGCTTCAATGCGGTAATTACGCAACAAGCCAAAGGCACATTTACTATAAGTGGCGACCTCCTCTCAATGGGCATAGAATAACTAAAAAATAGTACCCCTTGTTTTTTAAATCAAAATTCTGCAACTTTGCAGTGCAGAACGTAGTACATATCGGATTCCGAAAGAGAAATCCATAGACAAGACTGAAAGACAACCCGGGCGAAGGGGTAGGCCCCCATGCTTCCTATGCTCTTCGGAGATATGGTTACGTTCTGCAAGCGCCCGGGCCTTTTTTAACTTTTCAAATTATAATTGTCCATGCAGAACGTAACCGAAATGATCGTACCATTTGAGTACGGTTCCTACCAAATCCGATCTATTGAGATCGAAAATCAACCTTACTTTGTAGCTCAAGATGTTTGTGATGTTTTAGGTATCAGCAATGCGAGGGATGCCTTAAACAAAAGCCTGGATCCGGATGAGAAGCTGATGTCGAAAATTTCTACATCAGGTCAGAGTCGTGAAACCTGGCTCGTAAACGAATCCGGCCTTTACACCTTAATAATGAGGAGCAACAAACCGGAGGCTAAAGCCTTCCGCAAGTGGGTCACCAGTGAGGTGCTGCCGGCGCTGCGCAAAACGGGCAGCTACTCGGCGCCTCAACATCCTTATCGGGAAGTGCTGCGGGTGGCCACACTGGCAGTGGCCATTGTGGGCAGCCAAAACAAACTGGCCGCCCGGCTGGGCATCAGTGGCGGCCACATGAGCAGTGTGTTTCATCCGGAGCAGTGGCACATGGTGAGCGCCGAAATGATGGGCCGTGTGGAGCAGGTGTGCAACCACATTGTTCAGCACGGCATCGGCTACGACCGCAAAACCGTGGATTTGCTCATGCAGATCAAGGATACCAAGCTGCGCACCCAATTGTATGACCGTTTCAAACAAGGAGGTGTGCTATGATTACCCGAATCAGTGAAACCCAGGTGCAGCTCACCATCACGCTCAGCGTGGAAGACGTGGCCGGGCTGCCACGCCATTTTCACGCCGTGCTGAAAGACACGATGACCGGCGATATTAGCCCCGCAGGCCGCTGCGGCATCGTATACATGCTCGATATATTAGACGAAGCGCTGCCATCGGAAGCGCAGATGGAGCAACTACTACAAGCGTAAAATGAAAGAAGCCCGGCGCCATCGCACCGGGCTTCTCTGTTTTTAAAGGTATTTCACCCAGGCATACCAGCGCCGCCCGGCGCGATACTCCGCGTTCTGATCATTCTCAAAAGCTTCCCGCTCGAAAGAGATGTTCCGATAGGCAATATCCCAGTTGCCCCATTCAATTCGCCTGATCAGGAACTCAATGAAGTACCAGGCTAAGAAAGGAATCCACAGCATTTCCGCCTGTTGCCGCAGGTGAATCCGCTCGTGGTTGTCCTGGATGGCCGTGAGTGTGCGGCCTCGTTTCACCAGGATGACGAAAAACAGCGCTACGCCAATGTAGCGGCTTCTTGGTGGAATAACATGCAAATAGATCATATCCGATATGGGTTGTTGTCGTATTGCACGACTTCGTTAAAATCTTCCAGTGGTTCCAATTGGCTCTGCCCGGCGCGAATGATTTCCTGTGTGGCAGCAACGGCGCGCTCTGTGGCTGCTTCGTTCAGCTCATTGAGGCTGCTATCGGTTGCTTTTCCCTGGAACTGAAGCACGTGCTCCACCACCTGCGTGCGGTCTTCATCCAGCGCTTCAGTCTGGAACAGGAAGCGCTCCACGTGGCGGGCGCCGGTCCAGTCGTCGAGGGCGTTGATCACCTGGTCCAGGAAGTCGAGGTGCTCAAGTGCATCGGCCTGGCTGGTGCTGCCGGTGTGCTCGTCGCTGAAGAGGATCTGATACACGTGCAGTTCGAAGATGTATTCATTCGACTGCCGGCTGCGGTCGCTCTGGAGTTCCCATTCGCCGCCCACAAAGCTCAGGGCTATGAGCGGAAAGCTGTACGGGTGCTCCTGGTTGCCGGCTGCGGCTTTGAAATCAACGCCCTGGTTGTTGTGCAGTACCAAGGTCGTCAGACCGCTTACGCGCTCCAACAGGCGCGCCTCAATGTCGAGAAAAGTTTCTGATCTCCATCCCATTCCACTTACATTTTAAGGGCATTAGAAAGCCGTTTAGATAGCATTTTATTGATGCGCCGGCTCAGCTCCACACTTGGGCCTATGTATTGGCGCCGGGGCATCTTGAAGTCAATCTTGCGCGTGTGGGCGCTCACGCTCGTGCGCCCTGTGCGCGTGCGGCGCTGATGGGCGCGCACGTTGGCGTTGCCGGTCACCTGGCCGCCCTCGTTGTGTATCTGTGCGTAGGGCACATCGCTTCCGATGTACACCTTCGAGCCGCTTATCCTGGTCACGCGCACGCTGCGCTTCAGGCGCCCGGTGTCCACCAGTAGCGCCCGGCCTTTGTTGCGTGGCGCTTTGCTGCTACGCTTTTGCCACTTCTGCACGGTGGCATCATGGAAGCCCTGCTTGCGGAAGTTGTCTTTGGCAAAGTTCACGGCCTCCTCGCCGATCAGCGCCGGCAGGGCGGCCTTCAGTGCGGCGTACTGACGCAGTATTTTACCAAAGTCGTGCTTCACCATTAGTTGCCGGATATTGCGACCTCTGTGTCGCGGATGCTCTTAATCAGTGCTTCCCGCATAGCGTTCTCCACAGCGGCAGTGCCTTCCTTCAGGTTGTTGGTCACAAAGTTTTCTATGCCTACGAGTTTCTGAATGGTCACATTTACGTTACGCGTGGCTTGTCCTCCACCTACTACGGATTGTAGGCCCTGGCGTATTTTATCTCCACCAGGTGGTAGAGCGTCTGGAGCTGGATCAGGCTTTTTCCTGTTTTTGTCGGTAATTTTGGAATCTTCTTTGGTTCTTTTGGCCATGTCATCAAGCATAGCCCTTCTTTCGTCTTCCAGTCCGACACGAGATTGTGTAGCTCCCAATTCATTTGACCACGTGTCTGGGTTTAAGGCCCATTCCTTCGTGAACTTTTTCATGACATCGAAACCTCCATCATAGTTTCGGATGCCTTGTTCTTCTAAGTCTCTTATTATTTTTTTATATGTTTCAGGCGTTGGTTTTTTTAACTCTTCCTGGTGATTGACAACGGACCTCAGTGTATAGAGCTGCGTGCGCGGCTCCATGCCTTCTATTTCTTTGTCAGTAAACCCAAAGCTTTTCAGTTTCTTTTTCCCTTCTTCCTGCCTGTCACTTCTTCCTATATAGCCAAGTTCATCATCCTTGTTTGCCAGCCATACGAATCCGTCTTTCAGTTTACCCAACATACTGCCAATACCGGCAAAGCCTTTTTCAATCTGGGGCAACCGGGCTTCAAGGCCAGGCAGCAGGGTGTCATTTATATATTGCAAAGCATTGACAATAACAGGCATAGCAATACTTCCAATGCGTACCATTGCTGTCTCAAACTTGTTTTTAGCCTGATCCACAAGCGTTGCCATATCGCCTTTGGCGTTTTTCAGGGCCTGCTCCAGGCTAAACGGCGTTTTGTCGAAGTCCTCAAAGGTCTTCATCATGGACTCGCCATTCTTGGCCGCTTCCTGAATCAAGGCCATCAGTCCCTCATTGCCAGTAAACTGGTTGATCAGTCCGCTCAGCGCTTTATCGTTGCCCTTTGCCCCGCCAAAGCTCTTGTTCAACTGCTTGACGATCTGGTCAATCTGCATCACCTTGCCGGTCGTTTTGTCGAAGGCAGTGATTCCGGCCTTTTCAAATGCGGCTAAGGTGGCAGGCTTGAGCAGATCCTGGAAGGCGCCCTTGGTGAGGGTGGCCGCCTCCTCTGCGCTTTTTGTTTTTGTGGTGAACACCGCAAAAAGCTTGTTCGCGCTGTCCACGCTTTGGCCGGCAGCGTTGGCAGCGCCGGCGTAGTCCGTCTGTACTTTTGCGAGCTGATCAAAGGTGACGATACCAACCTGGACCGTTTTTGCCATGGACGTGAAAAACATGTCCATGTCGCTGGCCTCCAGGTTAAAGTTTCGGATGCCCTTGATGGCGCCCTCCACGGCGGTGGAGAAGTTTACCTTTGTCGCCGTGGAAAAGTCCGCCGTTTTTCGGGCAATCTTGTCCACGTCTGCGCCAAAAAGCCCTGTGCCTGATTGAATGTCGAAGAACGCCTTCGACATGTCAGTTGCTGCCTTGCCGGTGTCCGACGAGGCAGTCAGTATGCTGTCTCGCAGTCCTTTAATCTGCGCGTCCGTCTTATCCAGGTTCAGGTTTTTGAGTTCCAGGAACTGGTTTTCAAACTCCTTGGTTTTCTGAAGCGCCATCGTCATGCCCGTCGCGATCAGCCCGGCGCCGGCTATCACGCCCGCGCCGGCCAGGCGCATCCCCTTGCCGATCTTGTCGCCCATGCCCCCAAACTTCGTATCGAAGTCGCGGACAAACTTGCTTGACTGCGCATCGAGCTTTTGAAAGCCCATGCTTGCACTGGTCAGCGCTTTACCAAGGTGATCCTTGACATCGAGTATGGTGAGCGTCTTATTTACGGTTGTGGACATGGCTTACTTTTTGAAGATCAGCAATCCCGCGCGGAGCAGATCCGCAGCGGTGTCAATGAGCGAGATCCCGACAATCTCCTCACGTGAAGCGAGGTTGAAGGCCACGGTGAGCAGCACAGATTTGCCCTGGAAGAACTTGAAGTGCTGCCGCGTGTAGACGGCGCCTTCGCGCAGCCACACTTCGTCCGGAGCATTCAACAGCTCTTCAATGAGTGTAATCAGGTTGCCGCTTCCGCGTGTGGTGAGGTCATCGAGCAGGTTTTTAGCCATTTCAACGGGACGTGAACGGTAGTCGGTCATCCTGATTTTTTCCGGATCGTTCAGGTCGTTTTTGCCTACCTGGCCGCTCCACCATTTTTCGGCCTGCTTTGCTGTGGTGGTTTTGGTGGTCAGTTTTGGCAGGCTCTTCATGGCGTTGTGACTCACCAGGTCGGTGTAGCTTTTCCAACTCAGGTCGTTGGGCTGGAAGCTTTGCACGTATTCGGCGTTGCGCGCAAACACCTGGCCGGTGTCGGCATAGTTGATGTCGAATCCGCGTTTCACCATGCGGTCCCAATCTTCGCCCATCAGCGGCGTCACGTCGGTGAGTTTGCTCACGGTCTTGCCGTCGCGCTCGCCGCGCGCAATGCCCTCGCAGCGGCAACCGAATTCGTTTGGTGGATAGAGTTTGGCCGCTTCCGGGTCGTCTGTCGCAAACAGGCGGCCATCGAGCGCCGCGTGTGAATCTCTCACGCGATCGTCGCCTACGGTTTGGTACTCCCAGTAAGGTAACAACTCCGCGTCGGCCTTCAGGCGCATCCAGCGCGCTGCTGATTGTGCGGCGGCCACGGCGTGGTTGTATTCCGCCCGCATCCAGTTCACGTTGTAGTTCTTCAGCAGTGGCTCGGCTTGCGTCTTGAAGTCGCTGAAGCTTTTGGCCTGGTTCTTCAGCTCGTTGAGTTGCTGCACCATAGCCAGGTCTTTGGCGGCGCTGAAGCGGGCGATGTTGCTCTCCAGCATGGTTTTCACCAGGTAGTCCGGTGTGTTGAAATCCACGCTGCCGGTCGGGAAACCATCATCTACGCCGTTGGTGAGCTGCGCCATCAGGGCTTTGAAGTGCTTGCGGTTCACCTTGCCGGTGGTGAGGCGCTCGGTCCATATCTGTTCCAGGAGTTCCTGCTCCGTGGCGGTAATGGCGCCGTCTTCTAATGCCAGTTGAATGTCTTCCGTCTGCCGGAACTTAGGCAGGCTTAGCTTTTTTTTTTCCACCTTGGCCGGATCCGGTTGCTTGCTGATGTCGGGTTGCTGCGTACGGGCTGCCGGGTTGTCCTTGATGTCGTCGCCACTGACCGGCGCCGGAATGCCAAACATCTCGTAGATGTACGACATCGGGATGTCGGCAATGCTTTGCAGCTTCACGAGCAGGTCGGCCATGGCCACTTTGCTCAGGCGCTCGTGATCGTCGTACATGAACTTTCCTTCAGCTACCGGGTAGCCGTGCATTTCCATGATAGGCTTCAGCTTCGCGTTCAGCACAGCGAGTACCATCAGGCGGTAGCCCATGACGGCCTCGTCTTCAGCTTTCTGATGGGTTTCGGACTGGCTCAGCGAGCTGCCGGCCTCCGTTGTCATGGTCTGAAGCAGGAAGGCTTTGCTGATTTCCCCATTATGAAAGGAAGCGTTGGTCTGAAACGCTTCGCTGTTGCCGGCCTTGGCGCTGTCGTGCAGCTTGAAGGTGGATCCTGCCGGAATGGCGATGCCGGCGTTGCCGCCCTGGCCATCGAGGGCTTTTAGGGCTTCAGCTCGCTGCCCTGGAATATTGGGATCGTAGGCAATTTCGCGGATTGGCATTCCGTACACTTCCAGGAACTCCGACCAGGTGGCCACTCCGTAGCGCTTCAGCAGCACGTTTTGGCTAACGATATTGAGCAAGCCCAGGTCTGTCTTTTTGCCAACCTCCAGCAGGAAGTAGTTGTAAGGCTTTTCCCGGAACTTGATGGCGTTACTTTCATCGCCCGCCCTGGGAAGGATGTCGCCGTACTCCGGACGCACGTTGGCCCGGTGAATCAGTTCGGCGCCTTCCATCGACGCCGGGTCGTAATTCTTCTGAAGGAAGTTGAGCTGAAGCAGGCTGTGGCCGTACCACTTTGCCTCTACAATTCCCTTGACGATCTCTGCAAAAAATGGCTCAGCAGCCAGGGCTGTGACGATCTCGTCTTTTTTGCCGTTCTTGTCGTAGAAGATGATTGGGTTGTTGGTGCAGCGCAGGCGGATCCGCTCCATAACGCTAAACAGGTGCGCATCGAGCAGCACCTCATTGTATACTTCATAGAGCATTCGCCGATCGGGCCGGGTTGCGCTTTCAGCAATGCGCAGTCCGGAGCGCCACTTGCCGATGTCCGGAGCGTTGCGAAACAGCACGATTTTTTCAACCGTTACAGCCTTGCCGCCACCGGTGACGAGCTGCTCTTCAGTAGCCGGTTTTGTGGCTGCGGCCAACTGGATCTGACTATCGTCAAAAACAAACAAATTCTTTATTCCCTTCCACATTTTAAACGACTTGTTTTAAAGCCCTTCAACAATCAACTTACGTAAAGCGGCATATTGACACGACTCAACACATGATCTTTCAATTTGAACACACTTGAACGGGGGTACAGAGCATTTCAGGAATGAATCTGCCCCGGCTAAAAGTAATTTTCGCGTTTTGTGTTGCTAATCCATGCAATTGACCCCGTGTCGGGGGTTCCATCTTCGTTGGCGTCGGTGCGCGGAATTGAGGGTGTCAGTTCCTTCCTCCGGATCAACTTCAATTTCTTTTCGGCATCGAGGTATCGGTCGGTCCGGAGCTGTGGCACCTGGTTCGGATTCAGTCGGGCGTGATAGTGGTACAGTGCGATGTCGCAATAGAGCATCACCATCAGGTCATTCCGCTTCAGGTAGAAATATTCCGGGTCGTTGATGTCCGTGCCGGCGGGCGCATCCTTAATGCACAGGTATTTTATGCCGACGGCGTTGGCCACTGTGTCGCCGGGTTCATATACGCCCTCTTCGTCATCGTAGGTTTCGTACACCAACCCTGCATCGAGGATGAACTTTGTGTTGATCTCGATGTCGGCGCCGGTTGCGTCCAGGATGCAGACATACTGCTCGCCGGTTGACTTGATGACCAGGTCGCCAACCTTGTATTGTCCTGAAGCTGAAAAATCGAATACGCGCCGGTTGAAAATCTTGTCGGTGTCGTATTCGCTGTTCAGGTAGCCCTCCATTTCTTCGCGGGCAAAAGCTTCAGCTCGTATGCGCACCTGGTCGTTGGCATCCGTGACCATATTTTTTACGGCCTCTTTAATAAGGCTGTTGTAATCCCAATTGCAGACGAAGTTGTACATGGCGGTTGTGTTGGCGCCTGATGGCCACGATGACCATCAGGCACGGTTTCTTATTTCATTTTGGATGGTGGCGGAACACCAAGCGCAGGCACGTCGTCTTCAGTGCGGTAGGCCGTGAAAGTGCCGCCCCCTTTTTTCGCATTGGGGATCAACCTATCGAGCCAGCTCTGAAGCGTTCTGAGTAAGTTGTTATCCTTCTCCGTTGGAGTCCATCTCACGATGGGCTCGATGGCGATGAATAGCAGTGCAAGAATAGCGGCGAAGTTCTCAAAGTTGTTCCAGCCCCATTTGGCCCATGCCAGGATTCCCCCTGTTTCCGGTTTTGGATCAATGACGATCACGTCTTCTTCCTCCCCTGATCCATACTGCACCCGGTAGACATTGATGTCCTCCGGAGACTGTTTGAAGGCTTGTGAACGCGGATTCACTTCGCTTCCAAATGATGTTTGTGGCGATCGGGCTGCCTCTTCAAGCCTTTCCTTTTCGGCTTTTTTTTCGGCGGAGCAACCGCCAATTGCCCCATATCCCAGCAGGCCAACGAAGGCAGCGTAAAACAGGATTTTTAAGATTTTCATGGTATATGAAATTAGTGTGAATAAGCTTTTAATAGGCAAATCGGCTGCGCTTTTTGGGCACGTTGGCCGGTGGCGTTGCGTTGACGACCATGCTTTCGAGAATGAAAATTGCACCCTCCACAGCATCCGGCCCGTCATCGTTCAGGCTCGTGCCTTTCTCGAATCCGGTGAACTGACCGAGAAGCCGAGCCATGTGCGGGTCTTCTTCTTCAGCTTTGTTGAATTTCAGGATACCGCTGTTAAACATGGGATCGAGCGAACTGATCCGCTGGAACTTGTCAGGCTTGGCACGGTAGTCGCCGGTCAGTCGCAAATGCCTTTTCTTTTCTTCAGCAAGCGGGGTCAGTACCTTCAGGTGCATGTCCTGGATGAAGCTTGCCTCCATGCGGTGGTGGATCATGGTGTGATCTCCCACCAGGTTGTCCAGCTCATAATGCCAAAGGAACATTTCCCGGATGCCAACCTTGTCCAAAAACACCTTCAGTACATGAAATTCGAGGCCCTTCTTTCCAACCAGGACAGTGGCCTTGTAGTCACTCTTCTGATTGTTTTTGTAGGACGGGTCGGTGTAGGCAACCAGGAAGTCGTATGCATTCCAGGCAAGGCGTTTGGTCCAGGCGATGTTATCGGTTTTGAAAATCTTACCTTCCTCGATCGGGTTGTTTTGATATTCCCGTTGTGAGCTGATGTACCCACTTGCTTTTTGTTTCGCTTTGCATTCCGCTGTGCTCAGGTATTCCGGCCAGTTACTTTCGTCGGCGTCGTTCAGCATGTTCACGCGGCTCAAAACGGTGGCCACTTCCTTGTCCGCTTCAAATTTTGCGGTCACGGTGTTTTTGTGAAACTTGTTTTGAGGGATGATCAATCGCCACTTCTTAGTGCTCAGGGCGCCCATAAAATCTTCCTTCACCCACTCGAACTGCTCGATGCTGATCTGATCATTTTTCAATGACTTCTTGTCATTGAGATCATCAATCGTTCCATAGTCCGGACGGCGGTGGCCAAAACGCGTGCCCCTGGGAGATTGGTTTGCGCCAAAGGCAAAGAAGCCGATGCCTTTGTTGGTCACAAAGCTGTCCATGTCCCAATTGCCGTGCGAGCGCTGAGTGCCAAAATCGCTTATGATCGCCTGGTTTGCCTCAAGGTTGGCCTTGATGTCCATCATGAGCCGAATGGCAAGATCCTCGTTGGCGCTGCCGCCCATCATACCGTTCAACTCACTGTTCAAATACAGGAAAATAGGCAACATACAGTTGGCGTGCGTGCTCTTTGCAAACTCACGCGACCACTGCCACAGGTGTACTTTGTTGGGGTTTTTGATGACGGACTTAACCGCCTTCATGTGGAAGCCGCCCATTTTGCCCTGGCAATAGAGCGGAAAATAGTGATAGCAAAACTCGTCGTAGTGCTTCAGCAGGTGAGCAATGCGGGCCTTGCGCTCGTCCTCGCTTTCATACGGGTTGATGCGACCGTTGGTGGAGTCGGCCACCCGGTTCATCTTTTCCTCGAAAATCTTTAGGAGGTCGCGTTCACTTGCCATTCAAAACACTGCTTTTTGACTTTACGAAATCGAGAACATGCAGGGCCAATTGTGCCGCCAGGTTTGCATCGCGCCGGTTGATGAACTCTACCAGCTCGTCCGCAATCTGGTAGTAGGTCCCGAATTGATAAGCCTTTTCGAGCTTGTCAATTTGGGTGGCAATCTTGCTCATGGTGTCGGCTTCGCTGGCAGTGGCGAACTGCTTGCCTTCCCCACGTGACTCGATGAGCAGGTTTAGCTCGTAAAGTTGCCGATACCACTGCGCCACAATGCGGTCTTTGGTGATCGTTCGCGCTGCCTTGCTGGTCTTCCAGGCGCCGGCGTCTGCGTTCACCCAGCCACTCAGGGTTTTTTCGGTTACGCCAACGATCTCCGCGATCTTCCCCTGGGAAAGATCAGTGGTCAAAAACAGGTGTTCTGCCTGCTTCTTGCGCTCAATCATCGCCTTTTTTTGGCCCTTCCCGTTGCGTTCCACAACTGGCTCAGCGGCCTGCGTCCCTTTTTTCATGTCCCAAATTTCGTTTCTTTTACTCCGATAAAAAGATGAGCAAAAAAATAAATTTAGATTAGACTAAAATAAGTATAAATAACTGAATGTAAAATAATTGCGATTTGCAAGGCTATCTAAATAGGCTCATTTTTGTGATCTAATCAGTTCTAATTCACAAAAGAGCGCATGAAGCGAGTAAGGGTACACAGTGACGCAATAAACCAGTACGGTGGCAGGATTTTAACCAGCGGCCTGGACTGGTCGTTGTTTGACCAAAACCCCGTTTTGCTTTATAACCACATCCGGCACACGGATAGCTGGGATAAATCGAAACTGGTTTTTCCGATCGGTAAATGGAAGGATCGGTTGGTCGGCGCAAGCGATGTGACGATGATGCCTGAATTCGACGAGGACGACGAGAATGGCCGCATGGCAAAAAGCAAATGGGAGAAGGACATTCTTAATACCGCCAGCATTCACGTGCGGGTGGTGGAGATGTCGGAAGATCCCGCGCTGATGCTGGCAGGGCAAACGCGCCCTACTATTACTAAGGCGATTGTTATGGAGGTTTCCGTGACGGACATTCCTGGGAACTACACCTGCCACAAGCTTTCTTTCGACAACGGATACAGTGTAGCCCTCTATAGCGCCGGCGCTGACACGAGTGAATTGGACAAGTTCCTGCCTGTTATTAAACAAAAAAAATCCACGAAAATGGACGAATTGCAATTGGTTGCCCAGGTAATGGGTCTGCCGGAGGGTTCGAGTGCTGCTGCAATTGTGGCTGCGTCTACGAATTTGAAGAATGAAAACACGCGCCTGGCTGCTGAACTCGATGCCGCCCAAAAGGAACGTGATGCACTGAAGCTGAAAGGCGATACCGACAAATGCGTGGCCCTGGTGGCAGGCGCAGTGGCTGCCGGCAAAATCACCAAAGCACAAGAGCCTACCTGGCAGAAACTTGCTGAAGGTGACTATGACAACACGAAAGTGTTGCTCGACACCATGAAGCCCTATGTGCCTCCAACCACTCAGCTCTCCAGCACCGGAACGGACAAAAGCGAAGGCGACCTGGTTGCTCGATACAAAGCGCTGGACAAAGCCGGCAAACTTGGCAGCCTGCCTGAAGAAGAGCGCAATTTGCTGCTGGCGGCTTATGTGGAGCACTTGGAGAAATCTGGAGTTGTTAAGGCGACCGCGTAAATGGACACTACGATCACACTTTCCAACCTGATCACTATCGGGATTTGGATAGGAAGCCTGGTCGGGGTTTATGTCGCCCTGGATCGAAGGGTTACAAAAGCGGAGTCAAGCATTGAAAGCCTTAATGCGGCTTACGGCAAGTTTGAAAAGGACATCATCGCAAGGCTGGATAAGCTGAATGATAAACTGGACCGGTTGATTGATCGAAACCTGAAATAGTTTTTACCCAAACAAATAATACAGCAAATGGCTGACTTAATTAAAAGCATTTGGATTGACCTCCTGATCGGAGACAAGGAGGAGTTCTTCGAGAACGACACCTTCCTCAGCCACGGCATGAACATGTCGTATGCGGTGGAGAACAACGAAATCAATTTTTCATACAAAGGTCCGCGCCCTGGTGTGACGAAAAACTTCCGGAGCGACGGAACCACTGAGTTGCCGATCCATGACAGGACGGACACGCCGGAAAAAGTCGGCCTCGACAATTATTCCACAGATCAGTTCATGTTGCCAAAGGTGGACCTGTTTGGGTTGCCTTACGACAAGAAAGCTTCCTTGATGGAAGACAGCCGCCTGGCGCTGTTGGAATCCATTGCAGTGGAGGGATTGTGGGCGATTTCCCCGGCGGCTCACATTGCCGGCCAAACGCCAATCATCAAAGCGGACAGCGCGAACGCCGCCGCAACGGACAACTACGACCTGATCCTGGAGGCGGACATTATGAACCTGCGCATCGCGCTCGACAAAGCCTACCCTGGCCTGAAAAAAGCCAACTGGATGCTGGCCGTTGACACGGACGCATACTGGGGCTTGGTGAAGAACAGCACCATCCTGGCAGAGCAGTACAAGTTTCAGATGAGCACCGGCAATATCCTCAGTGATACGCCTGATCTGAAGATTTACAACTTCACCATCTGGTGCGACGACCGCACGGCTTGGTATAACCACAGCACGGAGCAAAAGATCGCGTACAACGCAACCACGCCTGGCTACACCGTAGGCACGAGCTGGAAGAGCGCCCTGGCCTACGTGCCGAACAAAACGTTCTGCACGGCCATTGGCACCACCCAGATGTTCGACAAACTGAACGACCCGGCCAAGCAGGCGGACTTTGTCAGCTTCCTGAGCCGCGCTTATGTTGGCCCCTGGGGCGAAACTGCCGCGAACCTGAAATACGTAGGCGCCATTCAGCGCCGCCCGAACTAATAGCAACTAACTGATGACGGTTGGTGTCCGGCGCCCAGTGTGGCGCCGGATGCTTTTTCTCCTCACATTCACACACATCATTCGTTCGACATGAAAACGAAATTCATTTTCTCGATCCTCCTGGCACTGGCAACGGCCTTTGTTTCCATTCCTGAAGTAGCAGCCCAGAAGGGCAGCGACAAAGTGAAGGTATACGAGCGCAGCGCCACTGGCCGAACCATCACAAAAACGCCTACGCTGGCCGAATGCGAAGACATCACGGAAACCACGGCGGCCACCTACGTGCTGCTGGACACGGACCGCATTGTGTGCGCAACCAGCACCAGCAACGTGGTGAAGATCACCGTGCCCAGTAATCCTGGCTATGAGCAACGATTTTGGCTGCGAGCGGAAAAACCCGGGGCCAACAACATTATCCTTCAGGGAGGTGTGGTGGACACGATTACGAGTAGTGCGACCAAGTTCTATTTCTTCAACACGGTTTCGGAGACCTGGAAGAAATACAGTTGGTAAAGATTTACACCTGAGTTTTCCCCTGTCCAGAGAGTACAGGTTTCGGCCTGTACTCCCACTCATTAAAGAGCGTTCAAAAGCCTGTTCAAATGCGGTTTGTATTCCTTTTTATCGCCTTTTCAATCTTCTGCTTCGATGCGGCTGCGCAGCGCAAGCCGGTGACCTTCCCAGAGAAGACCACCGCCGGCGATAACGATGCCATATACAGCCAGGAAGACGGCGCGGATAAGAAGATCAAGTTCAGCACGGCAAGGAAGTATTTCCTTCCCCTGGTGAACGTGATCGAGCGCGACACTGCGCCGCCGGCGACGGGGAATACGACGCTGCTGGGGCAGTTTTTGACGGTGACCGGGAGCGAGGATGTGTATTATGTGGATGGCGCCGGGCGCTCGATCCGCATGGGCGTTGCCCAACCTGCATTAGATAGCGCGCTTCAGCTCGCATTGGTCGCTGACAGCTTGTATATTATATTAGGTGTGGAGCCGGATCCTGACACGCTTTGTAATATTGGCGGCTATTGTGTGACTTTGCCGATCGGGGAGCGCACAGAGGCCGGGTTTGGACTCTATGAGGTTGGAGATACGATCCACAACGACACGACCATAATGGCAACGGAGTGGTCGCTGATGCAGATGGCGGAGGAGATCAGGAGTGAGATTGAAGATAGTTCCGTCGTTTGGAGGGATACGTTTACGGACTTGCGGGCAGAGCTGACGGCGATTCAGGATAGCCTTGGGAATATTCCTGATGGCTCCGGAACAGCAGGTTATGTGGCGAAATGGCAAGATGTGAATACGGTAACGAATTCGTTACTATACGATTCCGGCACTTACGTTGGGCTTGGTACGAATTTGCCGGGTACTCAGTTTACAATACGTGCCCCGGATTTGGGGACAACGCAAACGAACACTTCCGGCTTGCTTGTAAGTACTTCCGGCGTTGCGGGTTCAGGAGCTACAAAATATTCAGGGGCGGTTTCTTGGGAAGGTTTCGGGTTTGGCACGACCGCTGGGACCTCGCAAAGCGTCCGGTTTCGGTCGGACGTTAGGCCGGTGCAGGGGGCGACGCCAACGGGGTATCTGAATTTTGGGGCAAGCATTAACGGCGGCGCGTATTCGGAAAATATACTTACGCTTCGTTCAGACGGCGGAGTAGGCATAAGAAGAGTCGCGGGCGTCGGTGTCTTAAATGTACAAGGTTTTGGCACGTCGGCGGCAACGAAAATTTTCGGCGCATACAATTCATCTGGTACAAATACTTTTTCTATTCATGATAATGGGCGCATTAGTTTTGGCTCTTCGGGTGTTATGTCAATGGAGGCGGTAGGAGGTCAGGTAAACGTAGAATTTGCAACAACTGCTAATGGAGTAAGATTCTTCAATAGCTTTAACCGATATGTGCAGGGCGAGAAGTTTTATTTCACGGCAACTGGTAATGGATTCGGTACAACAACACCTGACTATTTATTAGATGTAGAGACTGCCTCCGCACCTAACGCTATAGCAAGAATATATAACACAAGCACTTCGACTCAAAATAGCCAATTATATATTCGTAGTGCCGGGACTTTTGCAACGGCCAACAGTAGCATAGAATTTCAAAACGCCGCGGGTACAGGGGTTGCAATTGTTGGTTCTACGGGAACAGGTTATACCAATGCATCCTTTCCCGCTTTTACACCTGACGGTACTTTTTTTTACGGTCTGAACGATTTTGGCGCGGTCGCGCAGAACGGCAGATTTGCGTTTCAAACTGGAACAGGTGGGTCATCGGTGCGAATGGTGATTACAAATCCGGGGCTGATTGGCATAGGCACAACAACACCGGTGTTAACGCTTGACGTTAGAAGCGCATCGGCCAACACAACAGCCGTTCAATCTATCGCAAACAGCACCGTCATAACCCCTTTAAAAACCTTCGCCACAAACACAACACCGGAAAGCGCTATAACTGCGTCACCGGGCGACGTGGCTTTTTCTAATACTGGAGCAGCTTATTTAAAAGAGTCAGGCAGCGCAACGAACACCGGGTGGGCAAAGTTTAGCACGTCAACGGATTTAGCTGGCTATCTTCCCCTAACGCTTCCTGCAAATAGAACCGTAAACCTTGCGGGTTATAGGGTAATGTTCCAGGATCAAACCGATTTTTATCCGGCGTTTTTGGTAGATGCTACCAAAGTTGAAATCATTGGTTCTGCCACGACCAACATAACGATGGGTGCAATAACAGACTGGATTGACATTATTGCTGGAGATGATATTCGCCTGCAAGCAATGGATAATGTTCAACTCGTTGCCGACACGACTAAAGTGTTAGGGCATTTCAGGACTAATAACACGGTCGGTATAGGAGACGTCACAAATGGCGCCGCAATAGGAATTTCAGGGTATGCAGCCGGCAATATTTTCACCACTATAACAGAGGGTTATGCAATCAACCTCACGCCTGGCGGATCGCTGGAGGTGGACACTGCACAGATTGCAACTCAGTCCGATCTTACTGCGGCGGTGGCGGCTGCAACCTGGCTAAAACCAGAATGGGAAAGTGGGCCAGTGGACATCACCACAGATGACACACTTCTCGTCGAAAATACAGCACTGGATGAATTCCTGAAGCTTAGTGCTAATTCGCTTCATTTTGAAGGAGGTGGAGAGGAACTATTGATCAAAGCTGGATTGATTTCTGGAAGTAATTTGGCGCTAAATCTTACTGGAGATATTGCTGTGACCGGCGCAGGATCAAGCCTTGATTTCTTAGGGTATGGGTATTTTAGTTATGGCACAGGGATTGAGTTTCAAGCAGGAACCAATGCGTTTTTTGGCGGAACGGATACATTAGAATTTAGTTTCCCAACCACTAATTTTGAAACAGTTGTCCGTGTTGTTCCGAATACAGGTGGTGTAGGCGCCGAGATTCGTTTGCATGAGGCCCTGGTAAATGGGCTTCACTATGTTTCATTTGAGGCCGATCCTTCGATGGCCGGAAACATCCGCTATAAGCTACCAGCTTTCATACCAGCCTCTAATGGAGGAACATGGATCTCTGACGCTGCTGGTAATATAACACACAGGCAAGAAGAAGTATCTACCGCATCCGGAACAACGGACGGCAGCGGTGACCTTACCGTGTCGCACGCGATCGGCGACGCGACCTACAATCTCGACATAACCGTGAAAGGAACGACAGCTATCTATGCACAGCCGCACACATACGGTTCGACTGATTTCAAGATTCGATTTTTTGACATGACTGGAGCGCCTCTTACGGGCGTTGCGGTCAATGCGGATTACATAATTGTTGACAGGTAAAAACACAGTGAAATGAAAAAAGTATTAGCCTCTTTGGCATTCGTGATTATCAGCAGTTTGGTGTTTGCACAAAGCGACCCTTTGGACGCGGACACGGCTATCTACCGCCCAAACCAGGACGGTACATTCGACATCATCACAGGAAAGGTTTTTCCAAAAGTGAGCGCAGAGAACAAAGTCAAATTTGAAAAAGAGCGCATTAAGCGGCAACTAAATCAGCTCGCAGAGCTTGAGCGCCGCGTCGCAGAGCAAAAGAAAAAGGTGCAGTTAGATAGCGCGGCCCTGGAGTCGAATTTACAAAACATCAATACAAACGATCTTTTTGCCGATGAGCTTACTGGGCTTGTGGGCACCTGGAAATTGACCATAAAGGACAAGGCTGATGAAATTACGGTTGATTCAACAGGCGCTTTTAAATCCAAAAAATCCGGGCCAGGGCAGCTTAATGTATTGGCTGAAGGCGCCAAAGAAATATCGCTTATCCTGGGCGAAACGAAGTTGATTTTGACCAGGTCAAACGATAAGCTTTTCGAGAATGAAAAGCTCGCCGTGAAATTGCGGAGGAAGGAAGAAGAAGGGGAGAAGAAGCGGTAAATTTTCAAACAACAATCAAACCATATTTCAACATGGATACTCAAGAAAAAAGCCTTTATCGGGCGACCGCCCAGGTACGCTGGGAAGTAGAGCGAAGATTCTTACCACGTGCGTTGGTGGTCACGACCGAAGTGGTGGTGATGGATCAAAAACCAAGCCCGGGTAATTTCATCGCTTCGCTTAATCAATTGGTCTTCGATGGTCGCGAAGCCCCAGGAGGAACAGGAAGCAAGAACACGGCGCTGAGCGTGTACGGTGAAATTCAATACCGCAAAATTTCCGGACCGGTGGATGCTGAGGATGGCCAACAGCCTGAACCGCTGCCTGAAGCTCCTGAAGGTGATGAAACCGGTAAAGGACCATGGGTGCCAAGCAATGCGACATTGGAAGCCATTGCTAACGACCTGGAATCTGAAGAAATCGGCAAAGAGCCGCTGACGAAAACACCAGCCGAACTGGAAGCTGAAGCTACTGAAACCGAATAGTTTTTAATCTCTATAAAAGACAATAGCCATGGGATTACCCCTTGTAGTTATTACCAGGACAGCCGGCGGCATTGGTCGCCTGGGTCAGGACGCAGGTGAAGGTGTGGCGGCGTTGGTATCGGGTGGTGTGGCCGTCTCCGGAGGCGCGCAGTTGAATACTGTGTATAAGCTTTATGCTCCGGCAGGAGCTGAAGCAATTGGGTTGACGGCGGCCTATGACACATCAAACAAAGTATTGGTTCGGCATCACATTGATGAGTTCTTCCGCCTGAACCCAACGGGTGAGCTGCACCTTATGGTGGTGGCCCAAACCGTGACTATGGCGCAGATGTGCGACATGGATAACAACTACCTCAAGAAGGTGCTCAGGGATGGACAGGGGCGCATCCGGAAAGCTGGTGTGGTTCGTAACCCGGCAGCCGACTATACAGCAGTCCTCGACGACGGCCTTGATGCTGACGTGTTGGCTGCCATCCCGAAAGCCCAGGAGCTTGCGGATGATGAGTATGCCAACGACAGGCCCATCAACAATATCGTCATTGAAGGACGCCAATATAATGGCGCAGTGGGCGATGCTGCGGATTTGCGGGCTATCTCCGGAGGACCATATCGGGATGTCTCGGTTGTGATCGCCCAGGACTCCGCGATCGCAGCGCTCGATGCTGAGTATACACCTTATGCTGCGGTTGGCGCTTACCTTGGTGTGGCAACCAACAAGGCGGCCAGTGAGTGCTTTGCACAGCCGATTGATCGGTTTAATCTCACGTCGGTAGCAGATGGCCGATTCCTCACAGCTTACCTCAGCAACAACAACCCACTGAGTAACCTGGTAGAGGCCGACATTGATGCGCTGCACGACAAAGGCTACATCTTTGGCCGCACGTTTAATAATTTCGACGGGGTTTACCTGAATCAAAGCCACGTATGTGCGCCGGAAACGGACGACTACAACGCCAGTGAAATGCGCGATGTAATCAACCGTGCAGTGCGTCTGACCAGGCCGGTACTGATTCCGCTGTTGAATAGCACGAACTTTCCGGTGGTGGCAGGCACTGGACGCATCGAGCGTCGGGTAGCTGCCGGCATCGAGGCGGACATTCGCACAGCACTGGAAGCGATGAGCAGCGATGTGAGCGTGATTCAAACGGTACTTGTAGATCCAGCCAAGGATGACCTTGGACAGGATCATCCCAGCTTCCTTGTGGATCGGGTATTGCGCGTGGTGATCGGCCTGATCCCGAAAGGCAAGGCTGAACAGATTACTGTCACAATCGGCTACACGACCGGTTAATTCATTACTCAAAAAAAAGAACCATCATGGCACTTGTGAACGGACAAGGATATGATTTCGCTTCTATTACTGTGTCGCTTTTGGGCAATCCGGTAGTGTTTGGATTCAAGGCAATCAGCTACGGTAAGACCCGCGCTAAAATGAATAGCAAAGGCGCTCAAGGTGAACCTGTGGAGCGCACTCGCGGTGACGCGGATTATACCGGCTCGATTTCCCTCACTTTGAAAGAGGTGAAAAGAATCCGGGAAGCTGCCGGCAAGCAAAGCCTGGTTGATATTCCGCCTTTCAATATCAGCGTGTCTTTCGCCAATGGTGTGGACCCGGTGACGGTGGATATTTTGCAGAGCTGCGAATTTACTGAAGACACGACTGCGTCCTCATCGGGCGACACAGAGGTAATCATCGTATTGCCACTGCTCCCTGGGGGAATCCTTTACAATCAATAACCATTAAAATACAGGGAACATGGCAGTTAAAACAGGTGTAGAGCTTCCTTCAAAAGTGAAGGAAGCAATTGAAAAAGTTGGCAAAGACCTGGTGCGCAAAATCGTGGTCCAGCTCCCTGGGAATCAGGAAGTGGTTGGCTACGTGTATGTGCCGGAAGCTTTGCCCAACAAACTCAGAACCATTTATTCGCGCTCGATGAGCGCTTATAAGAATGGATCGGCTTTTGATGCCGGCGAAATCATCCTGGGCGAATGCTGGATTGATGGTGATGCCCGGTTTCGTGACCCAAACAGTAAGGTCTACATGAGTGCTTGTCAGCAAGCTTCAGACTTAGTGGATTTTTTTCCGACGGCTATCAATCCTATATAATACAGTATCAGCAGTATTTAAGCGATGCTGAGCGCCTGTATCCGCCGATCAATGACAACCTCATAGAGGAGATGAACGCGGCAATCGCTTATCACTACGGGATATTAGAACCGGAGAATCTGAGCGATGAAGTTTTTTGGCGGGCATGGCGCCGCCTCGAATACATGAAATTGGACAGAGATGTATAGTTTTGATAGCTTACAACTGATGAGAAGAGCTTTCGGCGTAGGCCGGGAAGCTCTTTATGGCCAGGTGATTTACCGGGTGGGCGATGGCAACATTAGCCCATCCGGCAAATCAGACTATCAGGACATTGAAATAGCGCCACTTGAAGGTGATGTGAAGGATTTTTTTGGCCGCCCGGTTTTGTCGCCGGTGGCCATCGAGGGCGGTCGGTATCCTGAAAAGGATCAGCAGGGCCGCATTCGCCAGATAGCCTACCCGGATTACAATTTTCCGCATACTACCATTATTGAAATCAACCGGCCAAAATTGATCGTTAAGACGAATGTGCCTGGGTCCAGTGGTGGCTCCTTTAAAGAGTATATCACGATGGATGACTATCGCATTGTGATGCGGGGTTTAATTGTGAATCAGGAAAATGATTACATGCCCGAACAGGGCATTCGCGAATTTCACAATATATGCCAAGTGCCTGCGGCGTTGGGCATCAGAAGCGAGTTTCTGGAATGGGCGGGTATTTATGACATTGTGGTGGAAGACTGCAATGTTTTTCAAATTGAGGGATTTAGCCACGTGGTCGGATTTCAGGTCAATGCCCTGAGCGATAAGGTGACTGAAGTAAGACTGAGGGATGGCATATAACATCTACATAGGCGAAGACCAGGACTTGTTTGACCTGGCCATTCAAGAGTACCAGGACTTTCGGAAAGTCATGGTTATCCTGGAAGACAACGCCCTGGAAGTAGATGCAGCGCTCAGCGCCGGCCAGCAGCTTCAGTATCGCGACGAAATGCCGGCCTTGCTCCTGGACCGAAAAGGCATTGCGGATCCGCCGGCGCCGCGCACGGACAAACGGTATTTGAAGGTAGTTGAAGAGGGCCAGGATCTGTTTGATCTGGCTATCCAGGAATACGGAGAAGTCCGGTTCCTTCCAATGTTTTTGTTTGACAATTTTATTGATCCGGATGTGTTTTTCACCGCTGGCCAGTCGCTCAGCTTCAGGGATGTGATTCCTGAAGGGATTGCAGATGACAGCCAGTTGACGGACTGGTTCCGGCGCAACAATATCCGTGTTAATACACACGCGCCGGGCGACTCGGGTTGGTGGGAAACCATTGACGGCGAGGCATGGGAAACGCAGGACGGCAATTTCTGGAAATTACAACCGCAATAATGAGGCGCTTAACGTGTGAGATCACCATCGGGAAATTCGTTTTTGACTTCGCCAACGAGGTCACAATCGAAACGTCTTGGAAGCGCCTGACAGACACGGCAACAATTACCCTGCCCAGGAAGCTGAAGTGGCAGGATAAATTTATAAAGGACGAGGTAAAAAAAGGACATGGAGTCGAAATCAAGTTAGGATATGACTTCAACTTTGTTACCGAGTTCTCAGGTTTTGTAAGCCAGGTGCGCAACGGCGTGCCCGTAGTGATTCAATGCGAAGATGCGATGTGGAAGCTGAAGCAAACGAACGTCACGAAGAGCTGGCGATCGGTGCGCTTGCCGCAAATGCTCAAGGAGATTTTGCCCGCCGGCACAAAGCTGAATGCGCTCGATGCGGATTTGGGGCCGTTCCGGATCTCGAAGGTAAGTGTGGCTAAGGTGCTTGAGGAGCTGCGGCGCCAATATGGGTTCTGCTCTTTCTTCAGGGATGGCGTCCTGGTCGTTGGTTTTCCTTATAGCCAGGTGACCGCTACACGTGGCGCCTACATCTTTGAGGAAAACATCAAAGACGACCGGCTTGAATACCGCAAAAACGATGATGTGAAAATCAAAGTTCGGGCGGTTTCAATGTTTTCAGGGGGCGGCTCGATCGAGCAGGAAATAGGCGATGCTGATGGCGAGTTGCACTCATTGCATTTTTACAATCTCAGCACGGCGCAATTAAAAGAAAGCGCCACCCAGGAATCGGCCAGGCTACGTTACGAGGGATTTAGAGGCGGGTTTGCGGCATTTGGAGATCCGTTCATCCGTCACAGCGATATAGCCGACCTGAGCAGCTCAGAATACCCTGAGCGCAATGGTGCTTACCTGGTAGATGAAACCAGAGTGAGCTGGGGCCTTCAGGGTTACCAACGTGAATTAAAACTTGGGCCAAAAACGAAGTAATGAAAGATCTGCTTGAACAGATGATGAAAGACGTGATCCGGATGAGCCTTCTGAAGGCCACGGTGACCGCTGTGGATCGTTCAGGCTTCACTTGCGATGTTCAGCCGGTTGATGGATCGGCAGAAGTGTTTGACGTGAAATTAAGGGGTATTCAGGCCGGCGCCGAAAGCGGGTTGATTCTGTTCCCCAAGGTTGGCGCCGTCGTCCTGGTTGGCATGGTGAGCGCCACAGATGCTTACTTGCTTCAGCCTTCAGAGCTGGATGGGTTCATCATCAAGCAGGCCGGTTTCCGGCTGGAGGTTGACCAGGAAGGCAATGCGGTTTTCAACGACGGAAGTTTTGACGGGCTGGTGAAATTGCCAGTGCTTCAGACTGAAATCGAGAAGTTGAACAGCTATTTGAATGCCATCAAACAGGCGTTCACGTCGTTTGTTCCGGTCCCGGGTGACGGTGGCGCCGCACTGAAGACGATCATGCTTTCTACAATTTCGAGTTTGCCGGTCGCTGATCTTAGCCAGGCCGGAAACGATAAAATCACCCATTGATGAGTTTTTATGCTACCATATTTCGCGACATAGAGCTGGATGAAGAGGGTGACCTGAAGATCAGCGCCGCCGGCGATTTTACGTTAGCTGAAAGCAATCAGATTGAAGTGGAGCACATCCTGGTCAGTGCGCCGGGCAATTGGCGAGAATTTCCGGCGGTGGGCGTGGCCATTCACCGCTACATCAACAGCACGGGCCAGGTGACTGGCCGCATTGGCCTTCAGCGCAAGATCCGGCTTCAGCTTGAAAACGACAACATGGAAGTTGGCCAACTCGTCATCGCACAGGGCACCAACGGCCAGGCAAGTATTAATGTCACCGCCAAAAGAATTCGATAATGGCAACGATCCAGGAACTCTACGCGCTGCAATTGCGCACTTACGACGACGTAAAAACGTTCGCGGTCCAGAGCAAGGAAAGGATCGTTGAAATTTATGAGCAGATCATTGGTGAGGTACTGGCAGACACCACGCTGAGCGACTTGAACAGCACGTCACAAACCGCTATCTGGCGGCTTTGGGCATTTATAGCGGCGATTAATATATGGCTTCATGAGTTCCAGTGGATCAGGTATAAGGCATTCCTGGAAGAGGCGGCCAGGTACGCACAAAGCCACACTGCGGCGTGGTACCAGCAAAAAGCGTTTGAGTACCAGCATGGAGACGCCGTGACGGTTGTCAATGGCGCTGTGACTTACGATCCTATTGTTCCGGATAATCGCATTGTTGCCGCGTGCAGCGTGAAAAGCGATTCAACTGGCCGTGTGACGGTAAAAGTGGCAAAGCTGGACAGCGGTGACCTCGTTGCACTTGATAGCTCTGAAAAAACCGGTTTTGAGGGTTACCTGGACCGCTATAAAGACGCTGGCGTTATTACGAGCGTGGTGAGCCTTAACGCTGATGCCTTGCGCATTTATGCCGATGTTTACTACGATCCTTCCCAGGCGCCGCTGGATGTGTTTCAGCCGGCTTTTGAAGCTGCGGTGGTCGCTTACCTTCAGAACCTGCCGTTCGACGGCACAGTGCGTGTAATTCGATTAATTGATGCGGTCCAGCAAGTGACCGGGTTTTCTGACATTAATATTGGGTTGATTGAAGCGAGCGTTGCTTATGTTGGTTCGCCTACTTATGTAGCCTTCACGTTGTCTTATGAGACGGTTGCAGGCTACATCAACATTGATGAGAATTTCCTTTTGGCCGACACCATAAACTACATCGCCAATGTTTGATGAGACCACGATAACAAGGTTGTTGCCGCCGTTCCTCCGGAAGGATAAAATGATCGCGTGGCTAAAGGCTTTGCTGGTGAATGGCCGGACGATTTACGCGGCTTTTAGTGCCTTCAGGACCAACACAAACGTGTGTATCCAGTACAATAGCCAGACGGCGAGTTTAGAGGCGTTTATCCGTATGAAAATGAACAACAACGGCATCAATATCGTGAATGATTTCAGCGATATTGAACCGGCGTTCGACTTTTATTTGAACGAAGATCAAGCGGCCCAATATGAATTTTACCTGATCGAAGCGGCTGATCCGTCATACATTTTTTACGTCGCAGAAGAGGCGAATGCGACGCTGTTTTTTGATTTTATCGTTGAGGTTCCGTCTGCATTGATGAGTGAAGAAATCATCATCAAAGCTTGGCTCAACAAAGTGAAATTGATCGGCAAGAGGTACAAAATTGTGTACTATTAATCTGCTCAAAAAGTGCTTAAACAGGCTGAAAAAAAGTTTGATTTTAAGCACTTTTTTTTGCTTAAATAGTTGTCAATATGACAACTTTGATTTATCTTTGTAAGGTCATTGAAAGCAATGATATTCACCAAATCCCTCGGAACTGGGCCGAGCTAAAAAAAGCCAGATTGACATGGTTTTAGACCAATTGGTTGGGATGATCGAGCAAGTTGCTCTTGAGCATCCAGAAGGTTTCACACTGGACGTTAGAAACCTTGAATTAGTGAAGACCGGAATAGCGGTTGCTCATGCGGAAACGCAGAATCAATTCGGTTTCGGTGGCCTTTACACCTGCGTTCAACATGCCATCTACAACTACGGTTTTGTGGGTGGTTGGCGCAACGAAAAAGGCCAGATGCAATACGATAGCATCCGGTTGTTCACCTCCCTTCCAAAAGCGATCAAATGGGGTCGCAAACAAGGCCAAATCGCCATCTACGATTTGGACAACGGTTGGGAAATCATTCTGTAAAAAAGTGGGGGCGAAAGCCCCCACTAAAACTTTATATTGTATGAAAAATTTGCAATTATTGGGCCTCGAAACGGCCATTTATGACGCTATTTTGCGCACTGATTCGCGCTATCAACAGATGATGAAAATCAGGTGTGAAGTGCTTGCTTTTGACGCCGCAAAACGCGTTGTAACTGTTCGTATTGAACAGTTTAAGAAGTACACAGACAAGGTGTTCACAGACAAAGAATTAGTTGAAAAAGCAAAGGAAGTGTTCTCGCACTTGCCTGAAAGCTTTACAGTGCATTATCGAGCACTGACATGGAAAGGAGAAGGAATTGAAGCTATTTCGGCTGATTGGGTTAGAAATCAAATGAAAAAGTATGACTTAAAGCAGACTGACATCGTTGAGGCTTTTGGCCTTGATAAAGCTGTTTTGAGCAAGCTTTTGAACAACCGATACGAGTTTACCAGATGGCACAAAGTTGCCTTTTGGTACTACTTCAAATACCTGTCAAAGATGAAGTGAACACTGTTTGTGTTCCATTAAAAAGGGATTTCAGAAGGCTTTTGTGCCTCTGAAATCCCTTTATTTTTTAGTACTTTTGGATTTTAAAAAATGTTACTGCGCGTTTTTTGATTT